>CALMGB010000273.1 GCA_937863535.1 uncultured Caulobacteraceae bacterium | reverse complement strand
CCTACGATTGCGGCGACAAGATCGGCTGGCTCCGCGCCAACGTAGCCCTGGCGCTGAAGCGGCCGGACCTGGGGGAGGCGGCGAGAGCGGCCTTGTGGCCACTGGTAGGGCTACAAAAGAGAGAAGACAAGCTGCGAAAGGCCGAGGAAGGGTAAGGTCCTTTGAGAGAGCTGCTGCGGGTGCAGGGCTCGGAACTTACGCTTTGCACGTCAACTCAAGCGAGCCAAGGCCTAACGCCCGATATGCCAGGAAGTCGAGGCGCTGCCAGGCTGACTTGGCCGACGAGGAGGGGAGCGGATCAAGACCGCTGCTTCCCACCTGGCTCGTAGGGCTGGCGGAGCCGATCAAGGCCGGCCGTCGGCCATTTCTGAGTTACGCTGCTGCTGGGTCGCTAACTGTCGGACCAAAGCTTCCAGAAATTGGACGTCCAGCATCGCGCGTAGCTTCCACCCGCCTCGCCAGTCCAGTGCGGCGTCAGAGTCTGGCGAATAGGGGCAGGACGATCGGCTCACACCCTGTGAGTATGCTTCGCCGCCAGCTTCGAAGATTGGAGCGATAGGATGAGGCATACCCCACTGTAGCGCCTGGCGGTTTCTGCAACCTTAAATCGGCTAGCCGGCAGACAGCCGGATGCCCGCGGCACCCACATCCTCTTCTCACCACCACATTGCGTTAAGCTATGAGCTCGGTCTGATCAGGCGGTGACGGCGACGTTCTGTGTGGCGTAGGCCCAAGGTAGAAGCTCGTCGATCCGGCTCTGGAGGTGACCGTCGACCAGCTTGGCAATCCCGCCGGCGAAGTAGGTCTCCGGCTCCATAGCGTTGATCCTACAGGTCTCGACAAGGGACGCCGGCATCGCCCAATTGTCAGCCCCGCCCTCCGAACCGGCGAACTTCCTGGTGAAAGCCAGCGGCCTGATGCTTCTCTCGACTGCCGCCGCTTCTACGAACTTGCCGCGCCGGGCCGGCGCCCATCGCCTCAGAGACCCTCCAGCGCATCGGCGAACTCTACGCCGTCGAGAACGACGTCCGCGGCCGCCCGGCCGTCGAGCGGCGCTCAGAACGCCAGGCGCGGAGCCGGCCGGTGATCGAGGCGCTGGAGCCCTGGCTGCGCGCCAAGCTCGAGACCGCCAGCTAGAAGGGCAAGCTCGCCGAGGCCATCCGCTATGCCCTCAGCCGCTGGGAGGGCCTCTCCCGCCTCCTTGACGACGGCCGCATCGAACTGGACTCCAACGTCGTCGAGCGGGCGATCCGCCCCATGGCAACGGCTGAGTCATTGTACGCCCCTTCTTCAAGCGTCTGTAAAAATTGGGATTTAGTTTTCCACCTGGAGGTGACACGGGGCGCCGTTACGCCCCATTGCTCGAGCGACGCCCTCGCTTTGAAGGTCGGCGGCTCGGATCTGGTAGGGCGCGCTTGGGACGACTTGCTCGGCCGGCAGCAAGCCGACCTTGATCAACTTGCGGATGCGATGGCTCGTGACGTCGCACTGTTGCGCGGCGTCTCGCAAGGTCAGCCAGGTCCCGTCCTTCTCGGCCGAGAGAGACGCGTGGATACCTCTGACGCGGCGGATCGATCCGACACGGTGTGCGGTCCAGGTCTTGCCCTGTCCCAACGGCAAGTGCATGCGGTTGAGGGTGGCGGCGATGTCCTCATCAGCCCAGCGAGCCGCCATGCTCCGGATCACGGCCAGCGCGTTGCCAGGGTGCTGCAGTCGTGGCCGCCCGACTGAGGCTTGCGAAGCCTAAGTTCGGAGTGTTGGCCGCCCTTCCAGTGGATGACGAGAACGATCTCGCGCGCCGCTTCGTCGCTGTCGGCGGTGAGCTCATTCACCAGCGTTCGCAGCAGCTGCTGGCGGGTGCGCATGGTGACGCCAGCCGCCTTCCACGCGGCCCCGAGGTCCTCGGCCAAGCCCACCAGATCCGGCGCCGGCGTCGCGGCGGTCGCCTTGGTGGTCGCGTCCAATCTCGTCTCGCAGTCCTGAACGCGGCGTAGAGCCGCCTCCCAGCTCTTCTCCAGGGTCGCTGCGATGAGGCGATTGTCGGGGTCCCAGGCGGCGTAGCACCGTTCGGCGAGCGAAGCCTCGTAGCGGGCCTGCTGAAGCTCGAGTTCGACGATCCGCCGCTGTTCAGCTTGGCGTTCCATCAGCTTCCGTTCCGCCGCCAGGGCCGCTTCGATCGCCATCGGTTCGACGGCGCGAACGAGCTCTTGAACGACGACCTTATCGACGCGGAGCCCTCCGAACATCATACACCGGCGCTGACCCAGCATAACGGCGCCGCGGTCACAGCGGTAAACGGGCTGGCAGGCGTGGCGGGAAGAGTGCGAGGTGTAGTTCACCGTCAGCTGTCGTCCGCAGCGGCGGCAAACGAGGAGCCCGACCAGAAGGGCCCGGCCGCCGCGACCGGACTTGGTCCCATCAGGACGCCGACAGGCATTGGCGGCGACTTGCTTCTGATTACGCTCGAACTCCGCCCAGTCGATGTCGCCCTCGTGATGCTCCTTCAGGAGAATGTCATAGTCCTGCAGCGGTCGATGGTGGCCGTAGGTCTTGCGGGCGCGCCCGTCGACGATCTCGGTGCGATGCTCGCTCTTACCGAAGGCATAGGCGCCTGTGTAGTACGGGTTCTTCAGGACCGGGATGACGTTGCGATAGCGGATCGGCGTCCACTCGAAGGACGTCATCTTCTTGCCGTCGACGGGCGCGGAAAATGAACGCCCTCGGCCTTGAGGGAGAGAAGGACCTGCCGAGCGCTTCCGAGCTGGCGGAACCGGCTGAAGATCAGCCGCGTCGCCTCCCGCACCCGAGCGCCTGGATCGAGCCCCAAGCCGATCTCCCGATGGGCAGGAAGGGATAGGCCTCCAGATTGAGCCTGGGCGGCCGCCTCTCGATCCGGGCCAGGAGGAGCTGCTTGACGGCGTCGAAGCCTATGGTGCAGAGCTGGATTGCTTGGGTGACGGCGCTGGCGAAGGTCTCCTTAGGAGCGATCTCCATCAGCCGCAGGGACCTGGATGAACTCGAGCTCACCAAGCTTCAGCACGCCTGGCTGATCTCACTGCGCGAGCGCAGCTATAATGCTAGGCAACAACGTCACAAAAGCGGAGACTTTGGCCCGAGAGGTCCAAGGCGTCGCGCAATGGCTCTCGTTAGCGGCAACCGGTTTGAAGTGATCCCTTAACCTTGAGCTGTGATGAAGCCGGGGTTAATACGGGGGGCGTTTCCAACCCAACGACCTTTGCCAGCGCACGGTTCGTGAACGGCGTTGAGCCTGGCGATGCCGCAACACCTGGAGAGGCGAGTGACGGCTGGGCTGAGTTCATTGAGGGTCTTGCTTGCGGACGACAATCCACATATGCGAGAGATTGTGGGAACTCTGCTGCGTAACGTCGGCATCCTCGATATTCACCTTGCTCACGATGGTAAGCAGGCACTCGAGTGGACGCTAAGCTGGTCGCCAGACATCGCAATCGTAGACTTCAGGATGGAGCCGATGGACGGGGTAGAGTTCACTCGGCACGTTCGGACGGGAGCCTCAAGTCGCAACGTTTATCTGCCCATCATCATGATGACAAGCCACTCGGCGCGCTGCCGTATAGTTGAGGCCCGAGACGCTGGAGTGACGGAGTTCATAGCCAAGCCGATCAACGCTCAGACTTTGTGTGAGCGCATCAGCTCAGTCATTGCTAGGCCCCGGCCGTTTGTCCGCTCCGCAACCTTCTTCGGTCCGTGTCGCAGACGGCGCACCGATGCAGGCTACACGGGCGAGGAAAGACGCCGAGCATGATGACCGAGCACTGCACCGTGAGTAGGGCCGACCCGAGCAGCCGTGATAGCGAAGCAGGCGCGGTGGACTTGCCCTGGAAAAGTGGAGAGCTCCCGATGAGGAAGGAGAGCCTCCATGCCACAATGATTCACCAAGGACTTCGAGAAGGAAGCCGTACGGCGGGTTCGCACGAGCGGGCGCGCCAAGCGGGAGATCGCCGCTGATCTCGGCGTAGGCGTGTCGACGTTGACGCGCTGGCTGGCTCGCAGCCGTGACCGGCAGATGAAAGGGCCTGAGCGACCGCCGCCGGATGAGGACGTGGCTGTAGAGCTGAAGCGGCTTCGGCGGGAGAACGAGATCCTGCGCCAGGAGCGGGAACCGAAGGACGGCGCAGCCACATCCTGAAGAAGGCGACGGCGGATTCAAGCGGTCGTCGCAACAGGGTCTTTGTTGGCGCCGCCGAGCCACTGGTCAAGCGCCT
>CALMGB010000272.1 GCA_937863535.1 uncultured Caulobacteraceae bacterium | reverse complement strand
CCCCATGCGCGCCGTCGGCTATCGCCAGTCCCTGCCCATCACCGAGGCCGACTGGCGCAGGCCCGACCCGGACAACCTGCTGGTCATCGACACCAACAAGGGCCGCATCATCGCGGAGCTGACGCCGGGCGCCGCGCCCGAGACGGTCGCGCGGATCAAGACGCTGGCCAAGCAGCACTTCTATGACGGCCAGAGCTTCTTCCGGGTCATCGACGGATTCATGGACCAGACCGGTGATCCCAAGAACAAGGGCGACGGCGGCTCCACCCTGCCCAACGTGAAGGGCGAGTTCACCTTCCGTCGCAGCCACGAGACGCCGTTCGTCCAGGTGGCCGACCCGGCGGGCGAGGTCACCGGCCTGATGGGCGTGCTGCCGATCGTGAGCCAGCCCGAGGTGATCATGGCCATGACGGCGGACGGCAAGGCCACCGCCTGGCCCGTCTTCTGCCCCGGCGTGCTCGGCATGGCGCGCGAGGCCTCGCCGGACTCCGGCAACAGCCAGTTCTTCTTCATGCGCGCCGCCTATCCGGCCCTGGAGAAGCGCTATACGGGCTTTGGCCGGGTGATCACGGGCCAGGCGGTGGTGGGCGCCATCAAGACCGGCGAGCCCGTGCCCGCGCCCCAGGACGTCATGACCCGCGTGCGCCTGGGCGACGACCTGCCCCCGGGCGAGACGCTGAACGTGCGCGTGCTGGACCCCACCAAGGCGGCGTTCAAGATCCTGGTGGACCGGGCGCGGGAGGAAAAGGGCGCGGACTTCTCGGTCTGCGACCTCGACCTGCCGTCGCAGGTGAAGTGAAGACGCCGATGGTGAAGGCGAGGGCGTGATCACCGCCGCCGCGGCCCTGCTGGGGGGAGGGGACCGCTCCGACCTGGCTTTCCGCCGCTGGCTGGTGGCCGCGGTGGGCTTGGTGATATTTGTGCTGCTCAGCGCCTCGGTGGCCACCGTGATCCTGGTGTCGCAGAGCCAGGACATCACACGCTGGGTCAACCACACCTATCAGGCCCAGCGTGCGGTCAACGACATGCGCGTCTCGCTCGCCCGGGACGAATCGGCCCGGCGTGGCTTTCTGATCACCCGCGACGCCTTCTACATGAACGCCTACCGGGAGTCGGCCACCGCACTCCCACGCGAGCTGGAGCGGTTCGGGGCGCTCACCGCCGACAATCCGCGCCAGCAGGAGGCGGTGGCCCGGCTGCAGCCCTTGATCACCGCCAAGCAGAACGAGCAGGAAAACTCGCTTGAAGCCGCCTCTGGAGACGCGCGCGGCCAGATCGATTCCGTGACGCTGGTCCGGGAGAACCGGGCCTCCGCTCTTCGGATCCGCAATGCCCTGAACGGCATGATGGACGAGGAGGGCCGCCTACTGGCGGAGCGCACCGACGCCCAGACGAGCCACGCCACGATGCTGCTTCTGGTGGTGCTGTCTTCCTCGGTGCTGGTGGCCCTGCTGGCGGCGGCCGCCTTCCTGCTGGTGCGGCGCTATGCGGCCGACCTGGACCGCTCCCAGGCGGCGCTGAAGCTCTTGAACAGCGGGCTGGAGGACGAGGTGGGCCGCCGGACCGCCGACCTGCTGCGCGCCAACGAGGAGATCCAGCGCTTCGCCTACATCGTCAGCCACGATCTGCGCTCGCCGCTGGTCAACGTAATGGGCTTCACGTCCGAGCTGGAGAGCGCGGCCAAGCCGCTGCGCGAGCTGGTGGCGCGCCTGAAGGCCGAGGCGCCCAACCTGCTCACGCGCCAGGCGACCGAGGCGGTGGAGCTTGATCTGCCGGAATCCATCACCTTCATCCGCAGCTCCACCCAGAAGATGGACCGGCTGATCAACGCCATCCTGCGCCTGTCGCGCGAGGGCCGACGCAACCTCGCCTCGGAAACGGTGGGCATGGGGGCCCTGATCGACGGGATCGTCGCGTCGCTCAAGCAGCAGACCGACGCCCGCGAGGCCACGATCCAGGTGGAGGGCGCCCTGCCAGACCTCGTCAACGACCGCCTGGCTGTTGAGCAGGTGTTCAGCAATGTGGTGGAGAACGCCCTGAAGTATCTGAAGCCCGGCCGCCCCGGCCGGATCCTGGTGCGTGGCCGTACGGAAGGCGCAATGCAGCTCTACGAGGTGGAGGACAACGGGCGGGGGATCGACCCGAAAGACCACGAACGTGTCTTCGAACTGTTCCGCCGCGCCGGCGCTCAGGACCAGCCAGGCGAGGGCATCGGCCTGGCCCACGTCCGCGCCTTGGTCTACCGCCTGGGCGGGACCATCACCGTGGAGTCCGAGCTTGACCGGGGCGCGACATTCCGCATCTCTCTGCCGCAAGTTCTGGCCAAGGCCTGAGGAGCATACGTGACCTCCCATTATCCCGTGACCATCGTCATGATCGAGGACGACGAGGGCCACGCCCGCCTGATCGAGCGCAACATCCGGCGCGCCGGCATCTCCAACAACGTCCGCCACTTCTCCGACGGCACCACGGCGCTGGAATACCTGTTCAACGGCGCCGACGGCCCGACCATGAACGGCCCGGCCCTGATCCTGCTCGACCTCAACCTGCCCGACATGAGCGGGACCGACATCCTGGCCAGGATCAAGTCGCAGCCCAAGCTGAAGCGGACGCCCGTGGTGGTGCTCACCACCACCGACGACAAGGCGGAGATCCAGCGCTGCTACGACCTGGGCGCCAACGTCTACGTCACCAAGCCGGTGGACTACGAGGCCTTCGCCGACGCCATCCGCCAGCTCGGCCTGTTCATCTCCGTGATACAGGTGCCGGAGGTGGAGGCGTGACACCCGCCCCGGCTGCGGCCCCGCGGCCGCGGCTGCTGTATATCGACGATGACGCCGGCCTGTGCCGGCTGGTCGCGCGCGGCCTGAGTCGGCGGGGGTTCGCGGTCACCACCGCCTGCGACGGGCGAGACGGCGTCAGCATCGCCACGTCCGAGCCCTTTGATGCGGTGGCGGTTGACCACTACATGCCCCTCCAGGACGGGCTTGAGACGCTGGAGCAGCTGCTGGCGTTGCCCTCGCCGCCGCCTGTCGTCTACGTCACCGGCTCCGACGAGAGCCGGCTCGCGGTGGCGGCTTTGAAGGCGGGAGCCGCGGACTATGTGGTGAAATCCACCGCCGACGACTTCCAGGACTTGCTCGTCAGCGCGCTCAAACAGGCCATGGACCAAGTGCGGCTGAGGCGGGAGCGCGACGCGGCGGAGCACGCCCTGGCCGAGGCCAACACCCGGCTCGAGGCCGTCGTGGCCCGCCAGGAGGCGCTCCTGCGCGAGGTCAACCACCGGGTCGCCAACTCCCTGCAGCTGATCGCCTCGCTGGTGCACCTGCAGGCCGGCGCCCTGGAGGACGAGGCCGCCCGCGCCGCCTAGCAGGACACCCAGTCCCGGATCTTATATTTTTTTAAGGTCCACCGCGTCATCTACACCTCCGACGACGTGCAGAACGTGGATATGGAGGAGTATCTCGGCGGCCTAGTCGCCGAGCTGCAGCAGTCGCTGGCCGCGGGCGGTGCTGAGCACCCGATCCGGCTCGAGGCCGAGCCCATCAAGCTCAACCCCGACAAGGCGGTGTCGCTGGGCGTGGTGGTGGCGGAGCTGGTCACCAACGCCTTCAAGTACGCCTATCCTGACGGCCGCGCGGGCGAGGTCCGCGTCGCCTTCTCCACCGCCCCCGCCGACCACCTTCGCCTGACGGTGGAGGATGACGGTCCTGGCCTTGGCGACAAGGTCGTGACCCGTGGCACCGGGCTGGGCCAGCGCGTCATCGCCGCCATGGCGCGGAGCCTGAACTCACGCGTGGAATATGATCCGAGCTACAACGGCGCTCGGGCGGTGCTGGCGTTCCAAGCTTAGCCGCAGCCTCGCCTCCACCTGCATCGGTAACTTACATTATACATCTTCTGTTTCTAGACGATGTGCGTTCCCCACATAGGCGGGGCCGGACCTTTCCCAACATTGATGCGTTCGCGAGTCGCCGACTTACTTGGAAGCGGCGGATCAAGGAAAAGAAGATGGCCATAAAGTTTGCTGCGACGACGAATGCGATTAATCGTGGCCTCGACAGCGCCAAGCCCGCACAGGGCGCCCACCTGATCGAGGATTGGGAAACCGCCCTGGCCGATCTGGACGTTCCAGGCGCCAAGGGCGTGCTGCGCGATCTCGCCGCGCTCCGCAAGCAGGTTGAGGCGCCCAAGCCCGACGCCGACCGCATCCACGCCCTGCTGCACCGCCTAGGCGAGGCCACCGTCAAGCTGGCCGCAAAGGCCGAGACCAACGGCGACAAGCTGAAGGCGCTGGGCGAAGCCTTGATCGAGTCCGGCGAAGCCTCCCACGACGAGGAGGAGGACAAGGCCGCCGCCGCCGCCCCCAAGCGCGCCCGCAAGAAGAGCTG
>CALMGB010000271.1 GCA_937863535.1 uncultured Caulobacteraceae bacterium | reverse complement strand
TTAAAGGGCCTCCCACGCTTCGGTTCAAGGGCCGACGGACGCGCCGGCGTGCCGGCGTGCCGAGCAGGGCGGATGATCAGCCTTTCTTCACCCTGACGCCGGAGGATCGTTCGGACCTAACACCCTCCGGGACGCCATGGCCCTGATCGCCTCCTCGCCGACGGCGCGGCTTCATATGCGCGCCCTGCCCCGCTGGCTGCCGAGCGCGCTCGTCCTCGCCGCCTGCGCAGGCTTCATGTTCTTCGACCTCAAGACCCCGCCGATCGTCATGTGGGACGAGTCGCGCCTAGCCGTGAACGCGCTGGAGATGCACCTCTCAGGCCGCCTGAGCCTGGTCACGACCTATGGCTTCCGGCCCGACCTCTGGAACACCAAGCCGCCCTTGCTGATCTGGCTGATGGACCTGTCCATGTCGCTGTTCGGCGTCTCGGAATGGTCGGTGCGCCTGCCATCGATGATCTCCGCGGTGGCGACCCTGGCCCTGGTCATGTCGTTCACGCGGCGGGTGACCCATTCCTGGCTGACAGGTGCGCTGGCGGCGGTGCTGCTGGCGCTGAGCGTACTGTTCTTCTCCGAGCACGGCGCGCGGACCGCCGACTACGAGGCCCTGCTGTGCCTCCTCACCACCAGCTATCTGTACGTCCTGTTCTTCGCCCTGCACCGACGCCGGCCGGGCGCGGGTGTGGTGATGGCGGCCGCAGGCCTGGTCGCGGCGGCGGTGCTCACCAAGAGCGTGGCGGGCCTGCTGCCGGGCGTGGGCGTCGGGCTCTACCTGGTCGTCGTGGGACGCTGGAGACGTCCGCTGCAGAGCCTGTGGTATGCGGCGGCGGGCGTCCTCGTGCTCGGCGTGGGCGCGACCTACTTCCTGCTGCGAGAGCATGCGGCGCCTGGCTACCTTCAGGCCATGGTGTTCAACGACGTGGCCGGCCGGTTCACCAGCGCCCTGGACCGGCACAGCGGCCCCCCCTGGTACTATCTGAACAACTTCTTCGTGCGAGGGGTCTTCAGCGCCGGCATGTTCGCCGCCCTCGCGCCCCTGGCGCTGCTGAGCGCGCGCGGGCCTGCGCGGCTGGCGCTGCTGTTCGGCCTGTGCGTGACAGCTGGCGTCCTGGCCGTGCTGAGCTTGAGCGCCACCAAGCTGACCCACTACGGGATCACGACCTGCCCGTGGATCGCCATTTTCACCGCCATCGGGGCGCACGAGGGCGTGAAGGCGCTCGCGCGCGCCAACGCCCGCGGCCAGCTGCAGGTGCTGACGCCCAGGCTCGCCTGCGGCGTGTTCGCCGCGGTGCTCGTCGTCATCGGCGCACGTTCGGTCCAGTTCCGGATGGGCTGGCTCATGGACCACGAGTTCTATCCCAAGGCGCTTTACGGCGAGCTGTTCGAAGCCCTGTCCGCCCGTGAGGTCCGCGCCGTGCGCGTGGTGGACAGCGGCGGCGTGACCCCGGGAAGAGCCGCCGACGGGGTCGCCCGCGACTACGCTCCACAGCTGAACTTCTACCGGCTGCAGGCCCGGTCGCGCGGGATGGATGTCGTGCGGATCGCTCCGACGGAACTCGGCGTACAGGGCGCCGGCGCCGTTCTGGCCAGTTGTGACCCGCTCTATACGCCGCGCCTGCAGCCGCTCGGCCCGAACCTCGTCGCCATTCCAGGATGTGTCGCGGTTCGCCGCTGAGCTTCAAGGCGCGCCGCTTAGCCGGTGACCGCAGGACGGCTTGCGCCTATCTTGGCGTGATGACCGACATCACCCTGCTGGACCCGTCCGAGGCCGACGCGGACGTGGAGATCACCACGCCCGTCGAGGTCGATCCCGCCAAGCCCATGCGGCTCTATCTGGTGGACGGGTCGGGCTACATCTTCCGCGCCTTCCACGCCCTGCCGCCGCTGACCCGCAAGAGCGACGGGTTGCCGGTCGGCGCGGTGTCCGGCTTCTGCAACATGCTGTGGAAGCTGATCTGCGACACCCGCGACGGCGACGACGGCAAGGGCCTGGGCGCGCCGACCCACCTGGCGGTGGTGTTCGACGCCAGCGAGAAGACCTTCCGCTCCCAGCTCTACGACCAGTACAAGGCCCACCGTCCCCCGCCGCCCGCCGACCTCGTCCCCCAGTTCCCACTGATCCGCGAGGCCACCCGCGCCGTCGGCGGCCCGGCCATCGAGCTGGAGGGCTACGAGGCCGACGACGTCATCGCCACCTACGCCCGCCAGGTCTCCCGCGCCGGTGGTGAGGTGGTGATCGTCTCCTCCGACAAGGACCTGATGCAGCTCGTCGACGAGCAGACCTGCCTGCTCGACCCCGTCAAGCAGGTGAAGATCTGCCGCGCCGAGGTGATCGAGAAGTTCGGCGTGCCGCCTGAGAAAGTCATCGAGGTCCAGGCGCTCGCCGGCGACAGCGTGGACAACGTTCCCGGCGCGCCGGGTATCGGCATCAAGACCGCCGCCCAGCTGCTCACCGAATACGGCGACCTCGATACGCTTCTGGAGCGCGCGCACGAGATCAAGCAGCCAAAGCGACGCGAGACCCTGATCAACTTCGCCGACCAGGTCCGCGTGTCGCGCCAGCTGGTGACGCTGGCCGACGACGCGCCGGTGCCGGACCCGGTGTCAGACTTCGTAGTGCGCGCCCCCGATCCCAAGGTGCTATCCGACTTCCTCGACCAGATGACCTTCAAGTCGCTGGCGCTGCGCGTCGGCGAGATGGCCGGCCTGCCCGCGCGCCCCGCCACGCCCGCCAGACCTGCGCCCGAGGCGGTGAAGATCGATCCGGAGACCTATGTCTGCATCCAGGACCTGGAGACGCTGGACGCCTGGATCGCCCGCGCCTTCGACGCCGGCGTCATCGCCTTCGACACTGAGACGGACGCCCTGTCCTGCTCCAACGCCGGCCTCTGCGGTATCTCGCTCGCCATCACCCCGGGCGAGGCGGCCTATATCCCGCTCGGCCACTGCGCCGCGGCGGGCCTGGACCTCACCGAGCGCGAGCACTGGACGCAGCTTGGGCTGGAGGAGGCCATCGAACGGCTGAAGCCGCTGATGGAGGACCCCACGGTGCTCAAGGTGGCGCAGAACGCCAAGTACGACATGGCGGTGATGAGCCGCTATAGCGTGCATGTGGCCCCTATCGAGGACACCATGCTGATGTCCTACGTGCTGGACGCCGGCGTGCACAACCACGGCATGGACGAGCTGTCCCAGCTCCACCTCGGCCACGTCCCTATCCCGTTCAAGCAGGTCGCCGGCGTCGGCAAGAAGCAGGTCAGCTTCGCCGAGGTCGAGCTGAAGCCCGCCACCGCCTACGCCGCCGAAGACGCCGACGTGACGCTGCGGCTGTACCACGCCCTGAAGCCCCGCCTGCAGCAGGAGAAGCTGCTCACCGTCTACGAGACGCTGGAGCGGCCCATGCCCCAGGTGCTCGCCACTATGGAGTGCACCGGCATCAAGGTGGACCCCGACCGCCTGCGTCAGCTCTCCCACGAGTTCGGCATCAAGATGGTGGAGGCGGAGGGGCGCGCCCACCAGCTCGCCGGCCACCCCTTCAATCTCGGCAGCCCCAAGCAGATCGGCGACGTGCTGTTCGGCGAGATGGGCCTGCCCGGCGCCAAGAAGACTGGCGCCGGCGCCTGGTCCACCGACGTCAAGGTGCTGGAGGACCTCGCTTTGCAGGGCCACGCTCTGCCCCGCGCCATCCTGGACTGGCGCCAGATCTCCAAGCTGAAGGGCACCTACGCCGACGCCCTGGTCACCGCCATTTCGCCGAACACCGGCCGGGTGCACACCAGCTTCGCGCTGGCGTCCACCACCACCGGCCGCCTCTCCTCCTCCGACCCCAACCTGCAGAACATCCCGGTCCGCACCGAAGAGGGCCGAAAGCTCCGCACCTGCTTCATCGCCGAACCCGGCCATGTGCTGGTCTCGGCCGACTACTCCCAGATCGAGCTGCGCCTGCTGGCCCATATCGGCGACATCCCGCAGCTGAAGGAGGCCTTCCGAAAGGGCCAGGACATCCACGCCATGACCGCTTCGGAGATGTTCGGCGTGCCCATCGAGGGCATGGACCCGATGGTCCGCCGCCGCGCCAAGGCGATCAACTTCGGCATCGTCTACGGCATCTCGGCCTTTGGCCTGTCCAACCAGCTCGGCATCCCCCAGGACGAGGCCGGCGCCTACATCCGCACCTATTTCGAGCGCTTCCCCGGCATCCGGGACTACATGGACCGCACCCGCGCCTTCGTGCGCGAGCATGCCTACGTCACCACCCTGTTCGGCCGGCGCATCAACATCCCCGACATCCGCTCCAAGCAGATGGGGATGCGCCAGTTCTCCGAGCGCGCCGCCATCAACGCCCCGATCCAGGGCGCCGCCGCTGACATCATCCGCAGGGCCATGATCCGCATGCCCGCGGCCCTGAAGGCGGAAGGCCTGAGCGCGCGGATGCTGCTGCAGGTCCACGACGAACTGGTGTTCGAGGCGCCCCGATCCGAAGCCGAAGCGCTCTGCGCGCTCGCCGCGCGGATCATGTCGCAGGCTGCCGAACCCGCCGTGGCCCTCTCGGTGCCTCTGACCGTCGACGCCCGCGCCGCCGACAATTGGGACGAAGCGCACTAGCGTCGACCCAGCGGGATCAACCCTAGGGCGCAATCCCCGACACGAACTCTAAACTGGCTTCGCGTTAGCACGTGACTCTACTTATGGGAGAGTGACATGGCTGACGCCTCGATCCGACCTCAACGCCTTGCCCGACCCCGCCCATCCGCCATGCCGGCCTGGACGGGACTTGCGACTCTGGTGATGCGGCGCAGGCTAGCCAGTATGCTCGCGTCGCCCGGGTCCGCAGTCCGGCGGGGCGTGAACGACGCCGCCGAGCGTGCGCCCGGCGAAATCGCCGCTCAGCCGCCCTCGCACACTACGTTCCCGCTCCTGAACGCCTACGCCGCCTCCGCCTTGGACCTCGACCGTCGAACCCGCGAACTCGATCTCGACGCCGGCCTCGGTCTCGGTCCCGTAGCCATCCAGGCTCTCGTCGCTGGCGTCCTCGAGAGGCTCGATCCCCTCGCGCGGAAGGCCGGGCTGGCGCTGCTGCGCGACGTCCACTCCGGCTGCGACGGCGTCTGCTGCGCCGACCCCGCACTGCTGCGCGATGTGCTCTCCCACCTCGTTCTTCGCGCGCTGTCCCTGGAACAGGCGCCTGGGCACGTGCGCGTCATGGCTACGCTGACAGCACACGAGGCGCACATCCTGATCCTGTCACGCACGTCCGGAACGACGCTGGCCGACCACCGGGACGCCGCCCGCCAAGATCTGATCTCGCCGCAACGGCTGCTCCAGGCCATGGGCGGTTCCCTGGTGCTGGAGCCTCGCAGAGGCGGCTACCTGCCGCTCTGCATTGCGCTGCCGGCGCTGGCGGCGGCGACCGTCCGGCGCGCCGCCTGATCCGCCCGTGAATTGCTTGATGTTCAACGCGCCGACGCCGTCTTCCAGCCTGGTTCCGGCCGACGCCTGACCTGCGCCTTCGCGAAAGGTATCACCATGTCTACAGACGCAACCATAGGACGCATATTTGGACTTTACCCGCATAAGCGCGCGTCGCGCTCCAGCAGTGGCGCGGTGGCGGTGGAGTTCGCGATCATCGGGCCGATGCTGATCCTGCTGCTGCTCGGCATCATGGTCTACGGCGGCTACTTCCTCATGGCCCACTCGGTGCAGCAGCTGGCCAACGACGCCGCGCGCGCCGCGCTCGGCGGTCTGTCTGACAGCGAGCGCCAGCAGCTCGCCTCCAACTGCCTCGCCAGCGAGTTGCACACCTACGGCTTCCTGAATCCCAAGCTGGTCCAGCTGGCCTATGCCGACCAGTCGCAGGTGATGACGGTCAACATCGCCTATGACGCCTCGGGCAGCCCGCTCTGGGCCCTGAACGGCGTCATCCCCATGCCGTCGTCCTCCATCGTGCGCAGCGCCTCGGTCCAGGTGGGAGGGTTCTGAGATGCGCCGCACGCTCGCCGCCTTCGCCGCCGACCGTCGTGGCGTCGCCGCCATGCTGACGGCGATCTGCGGAGTGGCCCTGATCGGCAGCGCGGCGCTGGGGGTGGACCTCGGCGACATCTACATGAAGACCCGCCAGCTCCAGGGCGTGGCCGACCTCGCCGCCATGGCCTCGGTCCAGAGCCTGGACCCCACGGCGACCCAATCACCCGCCGCCACCGCCCAGGCGACCGCGGCTCTGAACCCCTGGCGGGGCGGCATCACCGCGCAGACGGTCACGGGACTTTACGCCGCGGACGCTTCCGTTCCCGCCGCCCAGCGCTTCACCGCTTCCACCACCAGCCCCAACGCCGTGCAGGTGACCCTCCAGGCGCCCGTGCCGCTCTATTTCGCCGGCCTCCTGATCGGCCGCTCCAGCCTGACCCTCACCCGGACGGCTGTCGCCGCACGCGCCCAGTTCGCCGCCTTCTCCATCGGCTCGGGCCTGGCGTCGCTGAACGGCGGTGTGGCCAACGCCCTGCTCTCGGCCCTGACCGGCAGCCAGGTGCAGCTCTCGGTGATGAACTACCAGGCCCTGGCCTCGGCCGATGTCGACCTGCTGCGCTACATACCCGCCCTGCAGGCCCGCTCCGGGCTGCAGGCGCTCAGCTTCAGCCAGGTGCTCACCACCTCCGTGGCGCCGTCCACCGCGCTCGGCGCCCTGGCCGACAGCCTGACCGCCAGCGGCCAGTCCGCCGCCGCCAGCGCCGCCCAGGCCTTGGCCGCCGCATCCGCCTCTCTTCCCGCCACGCCCCTTTCCACGATCCTCGATCTCGGCCCCTACGACAGCCAGGACCAGACCACCGACGGCAGCGGCGCCACCCTGTCGGTGGGCGCCCTGGGCCTGACCGACGCCGTGCTCGCCGCGGCCAACGGATCGCGCCAGCTCAGCCTCTCGCTGAACGGCCTGGTCCCGAGTGTGGCCCAGCTCACCCTGTGGCTGGCGATCGGCCAGCGGCCGAGCCATTCGCCCTGGCTGACGGTGACCGATGCGGGCCAGGTCGTGGTCCGGACGGCGCAGATGCGCCTGTACATCCAGGCGAGCCTGGCGCCGGGCCTGCTCTCCACCGCCTCCGGCGGCGCGCTGGTCGCCTTGCCGATCTACGTGGAGGCGGCCTCCGCCCAGGCGAGGCTGCAGGACGTGCAGTGCCCGGCCAGCGCGGCGGCCCAGGGCCTGGACCTCTCCGTCTCCCCGAGCCTTGGGACCTACGCCCTGGCCCAGGTCGATCCGACCACCCTGGCCAACTTCGCCACGCCCGTCGCCCTGCAGAGCGCCACCCTGCTCGACGCCGTGCTGGTGCGCGCCACGGCCTACAGCCGGGTCGACATAGGCGGCGGCCAAGCAAGCTGGCAGACCGTCCACTTCACCCAGGCCGACATCGCCGCGAATGCGATGAAGAGCGTCTTCACCAGCGACATCGCGCGCGCGGGCGTCGCCTCGCTGCTGACCGGAACCAGCGTACAGATACAGACCCCCGTGGCCACCCCAGGCCTCACCCCGGCCATCCTGGGTCCCGAGGTCCAGGCCCTGCTGATCCAAGCCGCCCCCTCGCTGGACGCCCTGGTCGGCCAGGTCGAGGCCGTGAGCGGGGTCAGGGTGGGCGAGGCCGACGTGTGGGCCGATGGACTGCGCTGCCACGGTGCGGCGCTGGTCTCGTGAGGCCGCTTGCGCCGGGGACGGCCGACGGCTATGACCTCGCCTCCACCCTGATCCGCGGTAGCTCAGCGGTAGAGCAGTCGACTGTTAATCGACTGGTCGTAGGTTCGAATCCTACCCGCGGAGCCATTCCGGGCGCCGTCAGTGCGGCTTCATGGCCTCGATGGCGAAGGCTTCCAGGGCGTCCATCTTCACGCCGTCCACGCCCGCTTCCCGCTCGAACACGCGCGGGTGCCCCTCCGTGTCCTCGAACACCGGCTGCGTCCAGCGCGTCGCACGGCCGGCGGTCAGGTTGATGAAGCCGGCCCGGGTCAGTTCCCTGGAGAGTTCGTCCACGGTCCAGATGTACGCGTGACTGTACTCCCGGAAGATGATGTTGATGGCGTCGCACCAGTTCACCTCCTCCAGCCCATTGAAGGTGGCCAGGAAGGCCAGATAATCGTCGTCTGCGGCGTCGCCCGCGCCCATGATGTGCGATGCGAAGAGGTTCAGGTCCGGTGTGATCACCCGGAACCATCCGCCGGGCTTCAGCGTGCGCAGCGTCTCCTGCAGGATGAAGCGCGCGAGCGGCTTGGGCACGTGCTCGATCATGTGTTCGCACAGCGCGGCGCTGAAGGTGTCGGCGGCGAAGGGCCAGGGCCGGCTGGCGTCCAGCCAGACGCCGCCGGGCCGCGGCTTCGCATCCACGTTCAACCATCCCGAAAGGATGTTGCGGCCCGCGCCGATGTTGATCCGGTGGTCTGAGACACTGCGAAAGTAGGCGCGCCGGTCTCTCGTCGAGGCCGCCCGTCGGAGAGCCGAATAGACGTTCTCGAACACCCACCGCTTAGGCGTCATCTTGGCGAGGCCCGCAGACGGAGGGGCGGGAGCGACCTGGGCGCACCTGCGGGCCTCACGCCATGCGGACCTGAGCGCCGGCGAAGCTGACCTCGGAGCGGGCGAGCGCCTCTTCCTGGCCGGTCCGCAGCGGCGCGCGATCATCGCGTCCGAAGTTGATCTTTCCGACGAAGGCCATGGAATACTGCATGGCCATGACCAGGAGGTTCGACCCTTCGAAGGAGGTGTAGACGAGCAGGCTCAGGAACCAGAGCACCGCCACCCTCTGCTCGCCGGAGGTACGGCCCTCGCGAAGGCGCGGGGAGAACAACTGCAGGGCGGACGAGGCGACGAAGAACAGATAGATGGCCAGGCCGACGAACCCATCCTCCACCAGCACGCGCAGGGCCTCGCCGTGTATGCCGATCTGGGAGAAATCGTTGGCGGAGTATAGCGTTTGGGACAGGATCAGAAACCCGTTGGTCCCCAGCCCGATCAGCGGGTTCTGCCGCAGGAACAGCAGGCCGAGGTGGATCTGCCAGGCGCGCTCCGCGCTGCTCAGGCTGTCGGGCATGGGGCCGATCCCGATGGTGGCCAGCAGCGTTTGCACCTGGCGCAGCACATAGGGCGAGCCTGAGACCCTCACGCCCACATAGACCAGGATGATCGCCAGGATCGGCACCAGGTAGGAGCCGGCGTTCTTGGGGTTGAGCATCAACGCGATGGCGATGATGAAGGAGATATAGGCCTTGCGCTCGCCGGAGAGCAGGATGATCACCCCGGCCATCATCATCAAGACGAACGCCTGCACCAATGGAAACTTCGGCCGCGTCAACACCCAGGCGGCCACCAGGAGTGGAAGCAGATCAAACAGGGCCTTGGGATTATAGAGACGCTTCCACATGTAGTAGAAGCCCTGGCTGACATGCCAGCCGATGTTGTAGAACATGATCGCCGCGGCCATCGGTAGGAAGAAGATATAGAACCGGTGGATCGACGCCCGGCTGTAGCGCGCCCCGAAGGAGAAGGCGAAGGCGAACACCATCAAAGCTTCGGTGAGTTCGCGGCTCCCGTTGACCGCCCCGAGGCGGAATGCGGAGACGACGTGCAGCGTCACGAAGGCCGCCAAGCTCCAGCTCATGGCGGCGGCCAGGGAGGAGCGCTTGGCGAAGCCGATGAGGCCTAGAAGGCTGGTGAGGATCATCAGAGGTGCGTTCAGCGGCGCACGGACGTGGAACCCCTGGACAAGCGTTATCGAAATTTCGGCGTGGAAGAACAGCGTGGCGGCCGCCGCCGCGAACATCAGGTCGATCAGTCCGGAACCCGCGCTGCGGATTGGCGCGACACGATCCTGGTCGGCAGTGAGGCTGGTCATCGGTGCGGAGCTATGACTGCGGCGGAACCCACCAGACCCATCACGTTTTAGGACCAAACCGTCGGCGAGTCTGCATCCGCCTCCATCCCCGATGCCGCTATCCACCACGTCGGCAGATGGTCCCGCATTATGCTCCAGCGGCCCACGTTTCCTAAGCCTTGCGGCGCAAGTCGTCGCGTCGTTGACGCTCTCATCGAGGCGGTGATAAACGCCTCCCTCACGTGGCCGGCCTCGGCGTACCCGGTGATCCGGGGCCGTTTGGCGGGCGGGTATAGCACAGTGGTAGTGCAGCAGCCTTCCAAGCTGAGGATGCGGGTTCGATTCCCGCTACCCGCTCCAATCTGATTTCAAACAGCTTTCGGCTCCAACCCTCAGGGAGCCCTCAAGTCGCTTCGTGGCCGATCACAAGTCGGGAACGTGAGTTGCGGGGTAGTCGATCACACGCAGCGGGCCGCCGAGAAGGGGGCCCGCTCGTTCAAGTGCGCGATGTCGGCGACACAAGAAGGTGCAGCTTCCAAGCGCCATGCAGCGTGTCGACCGTGGCGATGATCCATATTGCGGCCAAGGCTGCCGCAAGGACGGCTCCAATGCCAGTGAGGAAGCTCAGGTGCAGCGGCGTTCTCAGCCATCGAGTCGCCACCGTGTAGATGCAAAGTGGGGAGGGGTAGCGATCTCTCGAATACCCGCTTGCCTGCGCCGTCCTTGATCCGCTGGTCTGTCCAGGAAATCCGGCGGATCGCCGTCCGCCTCGCCCAGCGCCGAATCCAGGCCGCTCACGTCCTCGCGTGGTCGCGGTGGAGACGCTCACCAAGCTGCCACTAGCCTGACCCCGGCACCGTAGAACTCAGCGGAGGCAAACCGGACTTCTCAAGCTTTCGCAACGGGCACGCCACATGCAAGATGCCGAGCCGACATCAGCCTCGGGTCACGCCTTAGGTTAAAATACGATTTGGCTGCGCAGCGATATTGCATTGAAGCGAGAGCCGATATTGGTCCGCAATGGCGCGCCGGGTGCGGTCGCGGTCTGCGACTTGTCGAAGTCGATGTAGTTGTAGTCGAGCATGAAGCGCACCACGGAGTTCGGATACCAGTTCACGCCCAACGTATAGCCTGCCTGGCGCCCACCGTTGATGGCGTCGGGCTGCGACGCCAGAGAGAGTCTGGGCGTATAGTCAGCGATCTCGTCGATATAGCTAGCCCGCGCGGCCACTTCGAAAGCGCCGAACTCGCCGTCCTTCACCGAGAAAGGATGGGCCGGGACGATGCGGGTGTAGCTGCCGGACGGCGCATTGTACTTGTGGTTCTCGCCGGTGAGGACCCAAGAGACCTGGGCGTAGCCGCCGTCGAAATCGGCGTCGCTCAGACCCCTGCGATCGACGGTGTAGTGGAAGTATTCGCCCTGATAGAAGAAGTTCCGGAAAGTGGCTGCGCTCTCCACATCAAACACACTGCCGCCCGTGACTGGGTTGAGCGCCGTGCCGATGGTGCCGGAGTTAACCAGGGTCGTCGGATCGATCCGCAGTTCCGGCTGGTCGCTCAGGGACAGGGTGTCCGGCGTCCCGTTCGAGGTGGCGGATGCGGTCGTATCTCCCGAGTTGGGGGCGCGGATCAGTTCGTCATAGGCGACGCCCAGGTGGAGCGAGTAGTCGGGACCTTTCAGCACCTGGAAGGCCGCGCGCTGGAAGGCGCCCAGCCGCTCGCCCGTCTGGGTATGGGAGTCGCTGCTGGACGAGGGGCCGGTGACGTAGGCGCCGACCCAGTACCGGTCGCCGAAGAAGCGCACGCCCGCATTGGAGCGGAAGTCGCCGGCGTTGAAGTTGATGGCTATGTTGGTCGGCGTCGAGCGCTCCAGGAACAGCAGATCGTTGGAGCTGGTCGCTTGGTCGAGTGTGAACGGCGTGGCGGAATAGCCGATTTCGGCCGCCATGCCCTTGACGCCGTTATAGGTGAGCTGCAGCGCTTCGATGCCGCGCTGGGTCGTGTCCTGCGAGTTGCCGGCGTCGTAGAGGAAAGTGTAGCTGAAATCACCGGCCACACCGCTCGCCCCGATCCGCGCTCGGCGGGCGTTAACGCCGGTGGAAAGGTTCTGAGGCCCGGTGTAGCGGGAATCCGGATGGAAGCCGAAATAGCCGCCGGCGTCGAACTGCAAGACGCCGATGAGCCCGATGCAGTAGCGGCCGTCCGCGCTTTGCAGCGAGAAGTGGTTGTTGTCGTTGATGGCGACTTTGGGCTGCGGCTTGGACGCGCCGGTCGCAGCTAGCGTGCCCTCCTGGCCGGCGAGGGAGATGTTCGGCGTGACGCCGCCAGCCTGCGTGGTCTGCCCGTAAGCCTGCGAACCCTGCCCGTAAGGGGGCGGCGGCGCCGCGGCGGTCTGGACCGGCGGGCTGTTCGCTTGGGCCTGCAGGGTTTGCACCTGGGCCTGAAGGGCGTCGTCCTTGGCGGCGAGCTGCTTGACGAGCGCGGTGAGGTCCTGGACCTGAGCTTTGAGCGAGCTGGTTCCGTGGGCGCCATGCGCGTGCCTAACCTTGGCCTGCACGGGACCCGCAGCCATCGTGAAGACGCTGGCCGACGTGGCGAGCAGCAAGGTCTTAAGCATGGCCGCCTCGGGTCGATTCTGCATCATAGGTCACCGGAAAGTCGCGAAGCCGCCACGATTATCCGGCGCGATCGCACGATCATCCCTAAGAAATACTGAAGGCAAGTTAAGGCAAGCTGTCGCATTCCGGCGCCGTCGCTAAGCGTGGGCTGAAGCACCTCGCTCCGCAGCGACGTCGAGCATTTGCGCTCCAGCCTCGCCGCCGAGTCAGCGCTCTCACCCAGATGCAGGCCCCAGATCGATCAGACCACCGCCGAGGCTAGGCTGTTGTGGCCAAACACCGGACCGATCGTATCGGCCTCGTCCACGATACAGATCCCGAGCGAGAGGCAAGGGATCATGGCGCCTGTAGAAGCAGCGTGGATTCGAACGCGACCGTATCAGAAGGCGAAGTAGGGGCCTTGCACACTGCCCGCAGCACGACCTTCGATCGCCGTGTAGACCGTCCGGCCGAAGAAGAAGGGCATGCCGAAGTCGAAGCTGTTGGCGAAGGGCAGCGGCGGCGTCACCAGCGTCGGGTTGATCCCCAGCCCCGGCGCGACGTTCGACGAGTCGGCGACGTTCAACGGGCTGTACAGCGTGAACGCGCCGCTCGCCGTCGCCCCGTTGGTGGCGGTCAGCACCGGCGAAAGCTGCATCGGCGACGTCGGGCAGTAGAGGGCGATCAGGTCGCTCTCGGTGCAGGGGTTGAGGCTGGTGTCGATGAAGAAGTAGTCGCTGCTGCCGCTGTCCAGGAAGCTCTGGGTCAGCTGCTCAGCCGTGCCGCCGGCGGTGTAGGCGACGGTGAGCACGCCCGGCCCGAGCCGGCTGGACGAGGTGGTCACCGGCAGCACGTTCGCCGCCGCCAAGGTGTTGTCGGCCTGGGTGCCGATCCCGAACGTCACTGTCCCGGTCAGGGTCGGGACCCCCGCCTGCGCGACCGAGGGAAGCGCAAGGATCACGCCGTTGTTGTCGGCCGGGAAGGCCGCGACCGGATTGGGCAGTTGCTCGAACGGGGCGGCGGCGTTGGAGGCGCGCCCGATGATGGCGCTGCACCCCGAGGACGGGCAGTCATAGTAGATCGCCGCCGACGCGCCGCCATCGGTGGTGCAGTAGGTCCCGCAGTCTGTAGTGGTGGTGCCCACCCCGAGTATGCCGTTGGCGCCGAACGCGTTCACCGTCGCAATGTCCGTGCCGCCGCCCGCCGAGCAGCTCGACGGCACGGTGGTGAAGCTGCCGGTGTCGCCGATCGCCTGGAACGGCATGGCCGCCACCTTCTCGCCCGCGATCGAGAAGTCGGCCGTGCGCACCGAGCCGAAGACGTAGGAATTGACGTACTGGTAGCACTCGCCGACCGGATTGCTGGAGCTGTCGGTCTGCGTCGGCAGGGCCGCAAGCAGGCTCGCACTGATCACCGGCTTGATGATCCGAAGGCCTACGGAGCCGGTGTCCAGGATGACGTGGTCGATGGTCTGGCAGTTGCTGGTCGATCCGGGCGCACAGAGCGTCACCGTCACATAGGGCGTGTTGAACGCGGCGTTCCCGGCCTGGAGCCCGGAGGGACCGCCATCGAGCGTCACGGTGGCAGTGTTCACGGTGGCCGTCACCGTGGGCGTCGACGCAGGTGTCGAAGAGGCGGACGAGCCCGAAGAACTGGACCCTCCGCCGCCGCCACACCCGGCCAGGGACAGCACGGCGAGCAGGGCCATGAACCAACGCGCCACGCTCAATGCTCCTGCGGCAGATCGTTGGCGGAGAAACCCGCCGGCGCCAGCGAGGGGATGAACGCCACCCCGTGGAACCAGCCCATATGTCCGCCCGTCTGGATCTGAAGGTCGGCCTGGCTGACCTGCTGCGGGCGGCGCAGGGCGCGCATCGTACGGCCGCCCGTGGCGTTGGCGGCCTGGAACGTTTCGAAATAGCGCCCGAGCAGCGAACGCAGGTCGGGCTTGCCGGGTCCCGACCAGGTCACCGCGAAGACCTGGCCATCGGCGTTGGTGAGCTCGTGCACCATCGCGCCGTTGACCCGGGTCAAGTCGTGGCGGGCGTACCGGCCCATCGGCGTCGAAGCCACGCGCGCGCCCATCCGACCCCCGTCAGCCGCGACGCTGGACAATGCACCGCCGAGTTCGGCGTGGGCCCTCCCGGACATCAACAAGGCGGCGCAGAAGAGAATCGTCGTTGATCCTGGACGAAGAAACGACATGCCGAAAACCCTTCAGACACGCGACACGGTTAAGTTATTCTACCGTCATAGCTCCGAACGCCACCGATGTGCGAGCATATATCGAGCGGCCTGAGGGGTCGGGCGAAGGCGCCCAGGGCGACGCGCGGCGGCGACCCCGAGCTTGCACTCATGGCTCCCCAACGCCGCCTGACGGTCGACGCTCCAGTCGGTCGGGAAACGACATCGGCATCCTGGACGGCGGCGCATTGCGGAAGCGGAGTCGATCGAGCATAGCGGAACGCGGCGAGCGAGGCCGTGCCGCCATACACTGCTGGGCGCTTGATCAAATCGGCCTCAGCGGCGCCGCAAAAGGCCACTTGGGCGTGATCATCGGACCCGGGCGCATCATTTGATTGCAGTCCTCGCCATCTCCGGGCCAAGTCGGCCCGAGTAGGCTGCGGGTTGATCGGATGGGACTGAGCGCATCGGGGACAAGCCGCCGGGAGCTTTTGACGGCGATCGGATTGGTGGGCGGGGCCGCCGCGCTCTACCAGGCGATGACCACCATGGGTCATGCGGCGGAGACCCAGTTCCACGGGCCGCCGAACCTGTCAGGGGCGCGTCCGGGATCGTCGGTCATCGTTCTGGGCGCCGGATTGGCCGGCATGCTGGCCGCCTACGAGCTGTCCAAGGCCGGCTACCAGGTGCGTATCCTGGAGTACCAGAACCGCGCCGGCGGCAGGAACTGGTCGCTCTACGGCGGCGACACCTATACCGAGCTCGGCGGCGCGACCCAGCACGTCGGCTTCGCCCAGGGCAACTACCTCAATCCCGGACCCTGGCGTATCCCCCACCACCACCGAACCCTGCTGCACTACTGCAAGTCGTTCGGCGTGGCGCTGGAGCCCTTCATCCAGTTCAACCACAACGCCTACGTCCACTCCGCCGACGCCTTCGGCGGAAAGCCCCAACGCTACAGGGCGGTCGCCGCCGACTTCGAGGGCAATGTCGCCGAGCTGCTCTCCAAGGCGATCGACCAGAAGGCGCTGGACGCCGACGTCAGCCCCGAGGACCGCGAGAAGCTGCTGGAGGCCCTGCGCGGCTGGGGCATGCTGGACAAGGACATGCGCTATGTCACGGGCCTGGAGTCCTCGGAGCACCGGGGCTACGACCGGCCGCCCGGCGGCGGCGTCAACGGCGCGCCGACGCCCTCGACCGTGTCCGGCTTCCACGACGTGCTCTATTCGGACGTTTGGAAGAACATGTCCTTCTTCATGAACCAGGAGTTCCAGACCACCATGTTCCAGCCCGTCGGCGGGATGGGCATGATCGGCAAGGCCTTCGCCCGCCAAGTGCAGCCCCTGATCACCCACAACGCCAAGGTGACCAAGATCGCCCAGGACCAGCAGGGCGTGACCGTCACCTTCCTGGACACCGCCGGCGGCGGCGTGACCCAGGCCAGGGCGTCCTTCTGCGTCTGCACCATACCGCTCGGCGTGCTGAACCAGATCGAGAACAACCTGTCGCCAAACCTGCAGACGGCGGTCGCCGCCGTCCCCTATTCCAACTCCGTCAAGATCGGGCTGGAGTTCAAGCGCAGGTTCTGGGAAGAGGACGACTTCATCTATGGCGGCCACAGCTTCACCAGCCAGGACATCGGTCTGGTGTCCTATCCGAACAACCGCTTGTTCGGTGACGGGCCGGCGGTGATGCTGGGCGCCTTCGCCAGCGGTCTGGGCGCCTACCGCCTGGCGGGCATGACGCCGCAGGAAAGGATCGAGACGGCCCTGACCCAGGGCTCGGTCTTCCACGGCGACACCTATCGCCAGGAGTATTCGAACGGCGCTTCGGTGGCGTGGGCCCGGGTGCCCTGGACGCTCGGCTGCTGCGCCCGCTGGAGCGAGGACACCCGCAGGGAACACTACCAGACGCTGGTGGCGGTGGACGACCGCGTCGTGCTGGCGGGGGAGCACGCCTCCTATGTGGGCTGCTGGATGGAGGGGGCGCTGCTGTCGTCCATAGACGCCATCACCCGTCTGCACCAACGCGCGCTGGAGGCCTGATCGCCATGCGGAGTTTCTCGATCGGCGCCCAGCTGGCGGCCCTGGCCCTGGCGGCGACACCCGCCGTGGCGCTCGCCCAGGCGCAGACGCCGCCCCAGAGCCGCGGCGACTCTCCGGGCGGAAGCAACATCCTTCGGGCTCCGGTCACGGGAGAGCAGGTCTACCGCCAGGTCTGCCAGGCCTGCCACATGGCCGACGCGAAAGGCGGCTCGGGCGCCGCCACTATCCCGGCCCTGGCGAACAATCCGAGACTCAGCGCCGCCGCCTATCCGATCACCCTGGTGGTCAAGGGTCGAGGCGCGATGCCGGGCTTCACCGACCTGCTGAGCCCGGCGCAGATCGCCAACGTCGTCGGCTACATCCGCACCCATTTCGGCAACACCTACCCCAAGCCGGTCACCGACGGTGACGTCACTCAGATCGAAGGCGCGAAGCCCGCAGGATAAGAACCGCACAATCAGGTCTGGCGGCAGGCCTTTTGGCCTGCAGCGCGTTCAGATCCCCTGATGGACCTGCTTCCAAAGCATTCTGACGGCGGTCTCGCTCGTGCGCCGAAGCTGTGGCGGCCTCGGCGTGTCGTGATCACCCGCTCCGCCCTCACCTGGGCGCACGGCCGCGAGATCGCCGCGCGCGCGGCCCTGCTGGGCTCGGAAGTGTTGGAGCTCGCGACCGATCGGGTGACGCTGCCGAAGTCGTCCGACGAGCGCGCGGCTTACAAGACGGCCAAGTCGACCCTGGCGATTGTGGTCGCGCCCCCGGGGAAACGTCGCCTGCAGCCCATTCCTCCATCCGCCGACTGGCGCTTCGACCTGGCCGAAGGGTGCCACGCCCACTGCCAGTACTGCTATCTCGCCGGATCCCTGGCGGGTGCGCCGATCACCCGCGTCTACGCCAACGTGGAGGAGATCCTTGCGGGCTTGGCCGACTATGTCGGCCAGGGGTCGGTCACCTCGGCGTCCGAGGCCCGGGCTCAGGAAGGAACGACGTTCGAGGCGTCTTGCTACGCCGATCCGCTCGGCGTGGAGCACCTGACCGGCAGCCTCTCAGAAGCCGTGCGGTTCTTCGGCGCGTGGGAGGCGCCGGTGCAGCTGCGCTTCACCACCAAGTTCGATGGTGTGGAGCCGTTGCTGGGCCTTGCTCACGGACGTCGTGTCCGAGTACGCATGTCGGTGAACGCCGCGCCCCTGATCCGGTTCGAAGGCGGGACCAGCGCCCTGGCGGACAGGCTGACCGCCCTCGGCCGCCTGGCCCGGGACGGATACCGCGTCGGCCTGACCGTGGCGCCCATCCAGCCCATCGACGGCTGGCGCGAGGCCTATCACGCCCTGTTCGCCCAGGTCGCCACCGAGCTGCAGGGCATCGCCGACCTCGACCTCACCGCCGAGCTGATCACCCACCGGTTCACGCCCAAGTCCAAGGCGGTGCTGCAGGGATGGTATCCCGGCACGGTCTTGGACCTTGACGAACAGCGCCGGTCTCGCAAGCTGACGAAGTTCGGCTCTACCAAGTTCGTTTACCCTGCGCCTCTCATGCGCGAGATGCGTGACACGCTTTCGGCCATGCTAGATCAGCAGCTGCCGTCTGCCCGCCTGCTGTACTGGACCTGACGGTCAGTGTTCACGGTCGTCGCGCTGCTGTCCCCACCAGGCGATCTCAATCGAGCGGCGGCTCCCAAAGCTCGATCGGGTTATCCTCGGGATCGTAGATGCGGGCGAACCGGCCCGTCTCCGGCGTGTTCCAGGCAGGGGCGGTCACGACGGCGAGGCCGGCCTGCCGGAGCTTGGCTATCAGTTCGTCCAGCTCCGTGACCCGGAAGTTGACCATCCATTGCTTGCCCTCGGGCCAATAACCGGTGTTGCTGGCGAACGGCATGATCAATGTCGGACCCGCCGCCTGTTCCCATGGCGTCCAACCTTCCGGAACAACCCCGAGGTGGGTTCGATACCATTCGCGCAGCGCGTCTGGATTGCCAGCGCGGAAGAAGATACCGCCTACTCCGGTGACAGCCATGACGTTCTCCTAAGCAGCCCATCCAGCCTACTGTCTCTTTCCAGAAAGCCAAGCACCGCTC
>CALMGB010000270.1 GCA_937863535.1 uncultured Caulobacteraceae bacterium | reverse complement strand
GCCCCCCCCGGGGGGGGCGGCCCCCCCCCCCCCCCGCGGCGCGGCGCCCGGCGCGCCCGGACTCGTTGGAGCCGAAGCGCGGGCGAGCAGGGCGGCCAGGCCCCGTCGGGGGAAGAGGTCAGGCCAGCCGCCCGAGCCCCGCCTCCAGCGCCTTGCGGAATACGGTCGGCACGCCCTCCGTGGCGAGGTCCGGCGCTCGCCAGTCCACCGCCTCGGCCACGCCGTCGACCTCCGCCACCAGGACCGTCAGGGTCAGCGCGAAGTGGGTGAACACGTGCTCCACCTCGCCGACCGAGCGCCAGGGCGCGGGTGCGGGCGCCGCAGCCATGGCGTCAGCCAGGGTGAGCGGCGCGCCCACCCACGCGCTGGTCGGCAGGGCCAGCATGCCGCCCAGCAAGCCCGTGGGCGGCCGGCGCACCAGGGCGACGCGGCCGGCCTTCAGCGCCACATAGGCCGCGCCATAGCGGCGCGGCCGCTCGGCCTTGGCGGCCTTGCGGGGCAGCTGCTCCGGCGCGCCGCCCGCCAGGCCTTCGCAGAAAGCCGCCACGGGGCAAGCCTCGCACAGGGGCTGGCGAGGTCGGCAGACCGTGGCGCCGAGGTCCATGGTCGCCTGCGCCCAGTCGCCCGGTCGCTCGGCGGAAGCGATCAGCCCGGCGCGCCGCCTCAGCTCGGGCCGGGCGGCCGGCAGCGGCTGCTGGACCGCGAACAGGCGCGCGGTCACCCGCTCCACGTTTCCGTCCACCACCACCGCCGGCCGGTCGAAGGCGATCGCCGCCACCGCCGCCGCGGTATAGGGGCCAAGCCCCGGGAGGGCGCGCAGCCCCGCCTCGGTATCGGGAAACACGCCCCCATGCTCGCGCGCCACCGCCCGGGCGCAGGCCAGCAGGTTGCGGGCGCGGGCGTAGTAGCCGAGGCCCGCCCAGGCGCCCATCACCTCTCCATCTTCCGCCGCCGCGAGGTCGCCCACCGTCGGCCAGCGCGCGGTGAAGGCCAGGAAGTAGGGCGCGGCGTGGGGCGTGGTGGTCTGCTGCAGCATGACCTCCGACAGCCAGACGCGGTAAGGATCCGCCCGCTCGCCCTCCGCATGCGCCTGCGGCCCCACGCGCCAGGGGAGGGCGCGGGCCTTCGCGTCGTACCAGGACAGGAGCGCGTGTCGGAGGGCGGGGAGGTCGCTCGGCGGCATCGGGGAGCTGCATAGCGCGCTTTGCGGGTCGCGCTCATAGCCGCCGCGCCGTCCGCGCCGTTCTAGGTTAGGGTGCGCCATGCGCCACCCGCTCCCCACCCTCGCCGAGGCCGCCGACATCCTGTCGCGCAAGCGCACCCGGCCGCCGTTCCGTCCGCCGCCTGCGGCCGGGAAGGCGTTGACGGGCTATCTGAAGACGCTCGACACCCGCTTCGGCGGGGCTCCGGCCGGGCCGCGGGTGCTGACCGAGCGCTGGCGCGAGATCGTGGGCGAGACGCTCGCCCGCCGTACCCAGCCGGTGAAGCTGGTCCGCCCCCGCAAGGGTGCGGCGGCCACCCTGGAGGTGCGCGTGGACGGCCCCGCCGCCGCCCTCGTCCAGCACCAGAGCGCCGACATCCTGGCCCGGGTGAACATGACCCTGGGCGAGGGGACGGTGGACCGGCTGCGCATCGTGCAGGGGCCGGTCAGCGCCCCGGCCCCCCCGGTCAAACGCTTCAAGCCGCCTCCGCTGGACGCGGCGCAG
The DNA here is from genome assembly GCA_937863535.1 of uncultured Caulobacteraceae bacterium. Taxonomy (GTDB): domain Bacteria; phylum Pseudomonadota; class Alphaproteobacteria; order Caulobacterales; family Caulobacteraceae; genus CAHJWH01. The sequence goes on along the minus strand of CALMGB010000270.1, from coordinate 5,558 downwards.
GAGGCGGAACTCTCGGCAGGGCTGGCCGAGGCTCCCGACGGTGGATTGAAGGCGGCGCTACTGCGGCTGGGGCGCGAGGTCACGCGGCGGGGGTGAGGCCCGTCCCAAACCGCCCGGCAGCGGAGGGCAAGGCCGTGGCCGCGGCTCACACCGGCTGGTAGATTTCCCCGCCGAGCTCCCGGAACTTCTCGCTCATCTCCGCCATGCCGGCTTCCGAGGTCGCGACCGCCACGTCGTTCTGCCCGCGCGCAGTGTCCCTGATCTCCTGGCTGATCTTCATGGAGCAGAACTTCGGACCGCACATGGAGCAGAAGTGGGCGGTCTTGTGCGCCTCCTTCGGCAGCGTCGCGTCATGGAACTTGCGCGCGGTCTCCGGGTCGAGACCGAGGTTGAACTGGTCCTCCCAGCGGAACTCGAAGCGCGCCCGCGACAGGGCGTCATCCCAGGCCCTTGCCGCCGGGTGGCCCTTGGCGAGGTCGGCGGCGTGGGCGGCGATCTTGTAGGCGATCACGCCGTCCTTCACGTCCTGCTTGTCGGGCAGCCCCAGGTGCTCCTTGGGGGTGACGTAGCAGAGCATGGCGGTGCCGAACCAGCCGATCATGGCCGCGCCAATCGCGGATGTAATGTGGTCGTAGCCCGGCGCGATGTCGGTGGTCAGCGGCCCGAGCGTGTAGAAGGGCGCCTCGTGGCAGACGCGCAGCTGCTTATCCATGTTGGCCTTGATCTTATGCAGCGGCACGTGGCCGGGGCCCTCGATCATCACCTGGACGTCGTGCTTCCAGGCGACCTGGGTCAGCTCGCCGAGCGTCTCCAGCTCGGCGAACTGGGCGGCGTCGTTGGCGTCGGCGATGGAGCCGGGGCGGAGGCCATCGCCCAGCGAGAAGGACACGTCGTAGGCGGCCATGATCTCGCAGATCTCCTCGAACCGCTCGTAGAGGAAGTTCTCCTTGTGGTGGGCCAGGCACCACTTGGCCATGATCGAGCCGCCGCGCGACACGATGCCGGTGACCCGCTTGGCGGTCAGCGGGATGTAGGGCAGTCGCACGCCGGCATGGATGGTGAAGTAATCCACCCCTTGTTCGGCCTGTTCGATCAGGGTGTCGCGGAACACCTCCCAGGTCAGGTCCTCGGCGATCCCGTCGACCTTCTCCAGCGCCTGGTAGATCGGCACGGTGCCGATCGGCACCGGAGAGTTGCGCACGATCCACTCGCGGATGTTGTGGATGTTGCGGCCGGTGGAGAGGTCCATCACCGTGTCCGCGCCCCAGCGGATGGCGAAGACCATCTTCTCCACCTCCTCGGCCACCGTCGAGGTGACCGCGGAGTTGCCGATGTTGGCGTTGATCTTGACCAGCAGGTTGCGACCGATGGCCATCGGCTCCAGCTCGGTGTGGTTGATGTTGGCCGGCAGCACCGCGCGGCCGCGGGCCACCTCGTCGCGGATGAACTCCGCCGTCACGTTCATCGGCAGTTCCGCGCCGAAGGCGTCGCCGTCGCTGACCAGGTCGCGGATCATCTCGCGGCGGAGGTTTTCGCGAATGGCGACGAACTCCATCTCCGGCGTGATGACCCCACGCCGGGCATAGGCCATCTGGGTGACGGTCGCCCCGGGCCTGGCGCGCAGGATGGGCGGGCGGTTGGGGAATTCCGGCACCAGGTAGTTGGCGGAGACGTTGCCGTTGTCCTCCGGCTTCACCACGCGGCCGGCCACGGGCTCCACGTCGCCGCGGGCGGTGACCCAGGACAGGCGGGGTCGAGCCAGGCCCTGCTCGATGTCCACGCTGGCCGCGGGATCGGTGAAGGGGCCGGAGGGGTCGTAGATGGTCACCGGCGGTTCGTCGGCCGAAGGATGCACCTTCACTTCGCGGAAGGGCACGCGGATGTCAGGGTGCAGCACCCCCGCCTGGTAGACCTTCTGGGAGCCGCCGATCTCGCCGGTGTCGATCTTGCCTGCGGGGAGGATGCGGGGGGTGGGAGCGTTCATGGGCGGCCTCGTTCGTGGCGCAGGACGTCAGCAACCGACAAGGGCCGCAACGTCAAGTGAGACCACGGGCGCAGCTCACGCCCCCGTTCCCTCCCTTCGCCGGCATGACCCGGATCAGGTTCGGCGGATCGCGGGCTTACCCGCCTCTCAGCCGCTCAGGCGCGGCCCTCCGGAGAACCCCGTCACAGTAGGCGCGCCACCGGGCGCGTCAAGCTCAGCAGGGCGGCCCGTCCTTGCCGCACAGTATGGCCGCAGCTGAGCGGCCGGGGCCCGATCCATGGGCCTCTCCTTCCACGATCGGCGAGGCGCAGAGGCTGCGCCTCTGGCACATGGCCGCCCAAGGGGCTAGGTGCGCAGGCGTGGAGGGACGCGCGGGTCTCATGAGCAGCTTGGACAGTTCCAGCGGGGCCGCTCCGTCCGGTGTTGGCCGGCGCACCTTATATCCGGAAAACGAGCCCTTCGAATCTGGCTGGATCGAGGCCGGGGGAGCGCACCACGTCTATCACGAGACCTGCGGCGCGCGGGACGGCAGACCTTGCGTGATCCTGCATGGCGGCCCGGGCGGCGCTATCAACGCCACCATGCGTCGTTTTTTCGACCCGGCGCGTTGGCGCATGACCCTGTTCGACCAGCGCGGCTGCGGCCGCTCGCGGCCCAACGCGCTGCTGGACGACAACACCACCTGGGACCTGATCGCCGACATCGAGCGCCTGCGCGAGCGTGCAGGCGTGGACAAGTGGGCGGTGTTTGGCGGCTCCTGGGGCTCGACCCTGGCGCTCGCCTATGCCGCCACCCACCCGGAGCGCGTGTCGGCCCTGATCCTGCGCGGCGTCTTCCTGCTCACCCGGCGCGAGCTGCACTGGTTCTATCAGGACGGCGCCTCCATGCTCTTCCCCGACGCCTGGGAGCGGTTCCTGGCGCCGATCCCGCAGGCCGAACGCTCCGACCTGATGGCCGCCTACCATCGCCGCCTGACCCACGACGACCCGGGGGTGCAGGCCGAGGCGGCCGGCGCCTGGAGCCGCTGGGAGGGCGACACCATCTCCATCCGCGGTCCGGAGGCGAGGCCCTCCAAGTTCAACGAGAGCGCCTTCGCCGTCGCCTTCGCCCGCATTGAGTGCCACTTCTTCCGCAACGGCGGTTTCTTCGCCCATGACGGCTGGCTGCTCGACCAGGCCCCGCGCCTGCGCCATATCCCCACCTGGATCGTGCAGGGGCGCTTCGACGTGGTGACGCCGATGGAGTCCGCCTGGAAGCTGAAGGCGGCTCTCCCCGACGCCCGCTTCGAGATCGTCTGGGACGCCGGCCACGCCTCCACCGAGCCCGGGACCATCAGCGCCCTTGTCCGCGCCACCGACGCCGCGTTAACCATTTAGCGGCTGGCGCGTTAGGCTCTTATAGGCGCGACGGGCTTCGAGGGGGCTGCGATGAAACTGCGGATGCTGGCGACGACATTCGGAGCGGCCGCCTTGCTCGGCGGCTGCACGTCGATGGACGGCGGGACCGCCCCAAAGGCGCCCGAACCCCTGAAGCCGGTCGACACGGCGCAGTTCTACACCGGGCGCTGGTACGAGATCGCCCGCACACCCATGAACATCACCAAGGGCTGCGTGGCCGGCACCACCGACTTTCACAAGGCGGACGACGGCCGCCTGATGGACCGTGACGCCTGCCGCACTGACACGCCCGAAGGCAAGGAGAAGATGTTCGCGGGGCCGATCGACCTGCTGAACCCAGGGCGGAACAGCAAGTTCCGGATCAACTACAAGATCGTGGGCGGCCTGCTCACCTACCCGGTGACCTTCTGGGTCTATGACCATGGCGACGATTATAGCTGGTTCATGGTCACCGACCCGTCGTTCAAGAACCTGGGCTACTTCACCCGCAACCCCCGCCCGCCTCAGGCCGAGATCGACCGCTTCACCGCCCGCGCCAAGGCGATCGGGTTCACCGGAGAGATCGAATACCCGACGCAGTTTGCGCCGGGCGAGGGTCAGCCGGGAAGCTGACCCAGGGGCGGCGTGATGGGTCAGCATCGGTCCAGCTTGACTTTTCGCGCTGCAGCGCAGACATAGCGTCATTCGCGGGCTAGGCTCGCGCATGATCGGCGCTCCAGCCGCGTGGGGACAGGGCTTAGCCCGGTTCGCCTGTTGAGCGCCCTGACACGTCCGCATAGTTCGCCCAGGCACGCGGGGCGATCCCCCGCTGATCCGCCGTTCCGGGCGCGACCGATACGTTCGGCCGCCGCGACGCGCGCCTGCACAAAGCGACACCCTATGACCCAGTTCACCGACCTTGGCCTCAACCCGGCCCTGCTCAAGGCCTTGAAGTCCGAAGGCTACGAGACCCCCACCCCCATCCAGGCGCAAGCCATCCCCGCCGTCATGGCTGGCCGCGACCTCTTGGGCATCGCCCAGACCGGCACCGGCAAGACCGCCGCCTTCGCCCTGCCGATCCTGCACCGGCTCGACGCCACCCGTAAGCCCGCGCCGCGGCGCGGCTGTCGGGTGCTGGTGCTGTCGCCGACCCGCGAGTTGGCCAGCCAGATCGCCGAGAGCTTCCGCACGTATGGCAAGCACTTAGGCTTCACCGTCGCCACCATCTTCGGCGGGGTGAAGTACGGCCCGCAGATGAAGGCGCTCGCCGCCGGGGTCGACATCCTGGTGGCCACGCCGGGCCGGCTGATCGACCACATGGGCGAGAAGACCGCCAATCTCGGCGAGACCGAAATCTTCGTGCTCGACGAGGCCGACCAGATGCTCGACCTCGGCTTCCTGCAGCCGATCCGGCGCATCGTCTCGACCCTGCCGAAGACCCGCACCAACCTGTTCTTCTCGGCCACCATGCCGGGGGAGATCGGCAAACTGGCGTCCGAGCTGCTGAACGACCCGTTCCGCGTCTCGGTCACGCCCCACGCGCCGACCCATGAGCGGGTCGACCAGCGCTTGATCTTCGTGGAGGCCGACATGAAGCGCGAGATGCTGTCGGAGCTATTCGCCGACGCCAAGCTGACCCGAACCATTGTCTTCACGCGCACCAAGCGCGGCGCCGACCGGGTGGCCAAGCACCTGGAAGGCGGCGGCGTGCCGGCCCAAGCCATCCACGGCGACAAGTCGCAAGGCCAGCGCGAGAAGGCGCTCGCCGCCTTCAAGGCCGGCAACTGCAGGGCCCTGGTGGCCACCGATATCGCCGCGCGCGGCATCGACATCGACATGGTCAGCCACGTCATCAACTTCGAGCTGCCTAACGTGCCCGAGTCCTACGTCCACCGCATTGGCCGGACGGCCCGGGCGGGTGCGACGGGCCAGGCCATCAGCCTGTGCGCCGACGACGAACGTCCGCTGCTGAAGGACATCCAGAAGCTCACCCGCCAGACCATCCCCACCGAGGATCGCCGCAAGGACCGCGCGCTCGCCACCATGGCCAAGGCCACGCGCCTGGCCGGCGGCGACAAGCCCGAGCCCGTGGAAGCCGCCGCTGGCGACCGCAACCGCAGCCGCGGGCGACCCGCGCACCAGCAGGCCGGCAACGCCGCACCGGGAACCTACAGCGTCGTTGTGACGGCGACAGACGA
>CALMGB010000269.1:3516-3860 GCA_937863535.1 uncultured Caulobacteraceae bacterium | reverse complement strand
GGTTTCCCCCACAAGCACCTCAAGCTTGCGCGTCTACCATTCCGCCACGACCGCACCGTGACATCCCGGGACCCGCGGGCCATATCCGGGAGGAGGAGGGCCGTATAGACGATGGGCGATCAGACGGCAATCATCGATCCGGCCGGGAGGATCGCGGCCTGCGACTGGATCCGGGATGCCGCGCCGGTCGCCTATCCCGACGCGGTGGGTGCGATGTCCAGCCTCGTCGCCGGCATCCGCGAGGGCAGCGCCCGCGAGACCGTCTGGCTGCTGGAGCATCCGCCGATCTTCACCGGCGGCACCTCGGCACGTGATGGCGACCTGTTCAACCCGCAGGGGTTCGA
>CALMGB010000269.1:0-3506 GCA_937863535.1 uncultured Caulobacteraceae bacterium | reverse complement strand
AGCACACCCGCTTCCTCACCGCCGCCGACTAGGCGCCGCGCGACGTGCGCGCCTACGTCCACACCCTTGAGGGATGGCTGATCGGGGCGCTGCGCGACCTCGGCGTCGGGGCCGGACGCCGGGAGGGCCGGGTTGGCGTCTGGGTAACGGACACGCCCGCCGGCGAGGCCAAGGTCGCGGCCCTGGGCGTGCGCGTCACCCGCTGGGTCAGCTGGCACGGCGTGGCGCTCAACGTCGCCCCGGCGCTGGACCACTTCGGCGGCATCGTGCCCTGCGGCATCCGCGAGCACGGCGTGACCAGCCTGAGGGCGCTGGGGGTGCCGGCCACCGTCGGCCAGGTCGACGCGGCGCTGGCCGCCGCGTGGCCGCGCTGGTTCGGCGGCGGGGCACCGGTCATCCGGGCAGGCTGAACAGCGACGGCGCGAAGCCCGGTCCTGGCCGCTGGCCATAAAGCCGGAAGCGGGTCCGGTGCCGCTCGGCATCCACAGCCTCCAGGCCCGACAGCAGCAGCGAGCCGTCCGGACGCACGTCGAAGAACAGCGTCAGCAGCCCCTGCGCCGGGTTGCTGGACCGGGCGAGCGAGACCTGCAGCCCGGTGGCGCTGCGCTGCACGTCGGTCACGTCGATGGCGCCCTCCAGCCGGATCGGCCCGGCGAGCAGCAGGCCGAGCGGGTTGGCGGAGAGCGAGATCCGCGTCGTGGCGTCGGTCGCGCCGTCCAACGCCACCAGCCGCCCGTCGCCGGCCACCACCAGCCGACGCTGCGGGCTGCGATACTCCAGCCGCAGGTGGCCCGGCTCGAACCAGGCGGTGCCAGACGCAGTGCCGCCGTCGGGACCGAGTTGCATGAACTGCGCCTCCAGCCCGTGCAGCCCGTCCAGCGCCGACTGCGCCTGCATGATATCGGCCTGTTCCGCCGGGGTATGCGGGGTGGAGACCGGCCCCAGGGCGCAGCCTGAGAGCAGCGCCAACATCAGCCAGACGGCCCGCCGCCTATCCGGCATGCGCCGCCGCGTCCCGCAGCCTGGCAGGGTCTTCCAGATCGTAGAACAGGCGGTCGATGCGCGAGAAGTTCGGGTTGAAGAACGGGTCGTTGCGGAAGAACGGCTTGCTGCCCCAGCGTTCGTACATCGTCTGCTGCTCGCGGAAGAACCGCGCTTCCTGATCCGGCCGCATGTCGCTGCCCCGCGACAGGCTCTCGTGATGCTCGGCGATGAAGTCGGCGCACCAGACCACGCGACGGCCGCTCTCATAGACCTTGAGGCAGAGATCCACGTCGTTGTAGGCGACCTTCAAATGCTCCTCGTCGAAGCCACCGACCGCCCGGAAGGTGTCGGCGCGGATCAGCATGCAGGCCGCGGTGACCGCGACCAGGTCATGGCTGAGCCGGGCGCGCCCGATATAGCCGTAATCGTCGTCCGGGATCCCTAAGTGGATATGTGCCGCGACGCCATGCGTGCCGACCACCACGCCGGCATGCTGCACGGTCTTGTCGGGATAAAGGAACTTGCCACCGACGATGCCGATCCTCTCGTCCGACAGCGCCTCGCCGATGATGCGCTTCAGCCAGCCCTCGTCACGCACGAACACGTCGTTGTTCATGAAAACGAAGAACTCTGCGTCGTTGTCTTGCGCGGCCAAGTTGTTTAGCCGTGAATAGTTGAACTCCTCGATCACGTCGACGGTGCGCACGTTCGCCATGCCGGCGACGTCCTTGAGGAACCGTCTGGCCTCGACCGAGGTGGACCAGTTGTTGACCAGTACGATCTCGAAGTTCTCATAGTCGGTGTTGTCGCGCAGCGCCGCCACGCACTCCCGCGTGGTCTCGATCTGGTCGCGGAACGGGATGATGATCGACACCGACGGATGACGTTGTGGCACCCACTCGACGCCGTAGATGGTGAGTCCGTTGATCGAGGAGACGTTGGCGACCTGCCCCCGCCGCTTCAGGTGGTCCGAAACCGCGAGCACGCCGGCGTCGACAGCATATCCCTTCTTCGACACGTCAGCGGCGGTCGAGTTCGGCGTGATCCGCCAGTGGTAGAGCAGCTCGGGCACATGCAGGATCTGCCGCGGATCCAGGACCTCCGAGCAGCGCAGGATGAAGTCGTGATCCTGCGCGCCGTCATACTCCTTGCGCAGCAGCCCCACCTGACGCATCGTCGTCGTCTCGATCACGGTGAGATGGCAGCCGTAGTTGCAGCCGAGCATGTACCGGTAGTTCCAGTCCGGCTTCAGGTTGGGCTCCAGGTAGTAGCCGGCCTGGTCGATCTTGTCCTCGTCGGAATAGAGCAGCTTGGCGCCGGTCCGCTGGGCGGCGCGGATCATCACCTCGATCGCCACGTCGACGATCAGGTCGTCATGATCGAAGAACACCGTCCATTCACCCTGGGCCGCCTCCATCGAGATGTTGGTCGCCTTGGCGATGCCGACGTTCTTCCTGGAGCGGATGCAGCGGATGCGCCGGTCCGACTTGCAGAACTCGTCGATCTTGTCCGACACCTCCCTCGACTTCGAGCCATCGTCGACGATGATCAGCTCCCAGTTCTCGTAGGTCTGCGCGATCACGCTCTCGATCGCGGCCACGAAGTCGGACAGCAGCGGCTTGTAGGTCGGCACCATCACCGTCACCAGCGGTTCCGGCGGCAGGGTACCGGCCTGCTTCAGGTGCCGGCGTTCGGCCGCGACCCGCGCGCGCAGGTTCTCGTAGTAGCGCCGCGCCCAGCGATCGTAGTCGCCAAGATGGTAGCCCTGGCTCGGCAGCAGCGCCGTGATCTGCCGGCGCAGCCGCTCCATGTCCGCATACATGCGGCTCATGTCGTTGGCGATCGCGACCAGCCTGCCTTCCAGGAAGTTGGACACCGTGGCCGTCACGAACGGGCTGTTGTCCAGCTCGATCATCTCGGGCAACACGAAGAAGCGGAACGTCTGCGTGTAGTCCTTCTGAAACGCGTGCGGCACCGCGTACTCGAAGCCGCAGTTCGGGTCGCAGCCGAGTACGTTGCCGACGTCGCGACGGAACCGGTCGGCCTTCACCTGCGCGATCTTGACGTTGTCGCAGGTGATCAGCACGTCACAGCGCGCTTCGGCCACCGGGTTTCGGCCGACCCTACGCAGCACCCAGCCACGCAGCGCGTTATGCACCAATCCGTCGACATTGCCCTGCGCGCTGACGACTGGCAGGCCCGTAAAGGTGTAGGACGGGCCGAGGCTGCTTAGGCCCGCCTCCCCCATGTGCGGCAGCACGTTGCCATCGGGCAGCAGGAAGCTCAGCACGTGCGGCCGACCGTCCAGATGGGAGTCCGAAACGTCGAAGTCGAAGCCCACCGACGCCGTCGGCAGGGCGAGCGCGTCCTTCACGTCGTCACGAATGCCGTCGCACACCACGGTGCCCGCCGCCTGCCCGTCGATCCGAGCCACCAAGCGGACCACCTCCTGCGGGGAGACGAGGTCGGTGACCCATCCAGATGCGCGACCCGCTACAACGGCTACTTCGACAGCTACACGG
>CALMGB010000268.1 GCA_937863535.1 uncultured Caulobacteraceae bacterium | reverse complement strand
GGAAACAGTACCTGCAGGGCGACCCCCGCCCCGCCGACGCCCTGATCCTCAAGCTAAACCGCGAGATGACCCCGGACATCCTGGACCAGGCGCGCACGAAGATGCGTCGCTACGCCCTGGTCACCGGCGGCGACGCGGCCGGCGGCGTCGTGGGCGCCATGAGCGACGCCACCTGGAAGCGCTTCTTCGCCATGGCCTCAGGCCTGGGCGTCTATCCCAAGGACCTGGACTACCACGCCGCCTACACCACCGCCTTTACGGCCAGCCTGCCGTTCGTGGCGCCGGTGCGCTAGCCCCTCTCCCCTTGCGGGAGAAAGAGCTAGAACGTGAACTTGGCCGCGGGCGCGAAGCCCGGCAGCAGGTGGGGACTGGAGTCGAAAACTTCGCGCCGGGCGAGCAGGCCGTCGTCGCCGCGCATGTAGAGGCGCGCCTTGCCGACCGGTCCGTCGCGCTCCACCACGCCAAGCCGGCCGCCGACGTCGATCGCGTCGCACCAGGACGCGGGCGCCTTGGGCACCCCCGCCTCGCACACCACCACGTCGTAGGGACCGCCGAGCTCGGAGACCGGCGGCGCCAACTCGCCCACCACGACCTTGATGTCCAGGCCGTCCAGGGCCCGCGACACGGCCGAAGCGGCCGCCTCGCTCGGCAGGCGCAGGGTCACGCGCACGTCCTTGTGCGCCATCTGGGCGGCCGCGTAAGGCGCGGCGATGGCCAGGGCCGTCTCGCCGGGCTCCGGATAGATGGCCTGCAGCAGCTTGGCGACGTCGCGGGGCTCCATCAGGTAGAGGCCCGGCGCGTACTCCACCGAGGACTCGGCGTAGGCGAAATAGGCCTTGCCGGGGAGGCAGAAACGCTCGCGCGCCACCACCCGCATGGCGTCCTGGATCGGCAGGTCCGTCACGTCGTTGGTGCGGACCTGGTTCTCCACCATGTTCACGCGCGCAGCCGCGAAATCCATGCTCGCCCATCCCGTCCGAAACCGCGGGCATATAGGTCCGGGGGCGCGGCCAAGGCAATGCGGGCTCCGTGCTCTCTAGGAGCGGTAGTTGCCGTTGATCGAGATGTAGCCGTGGGTGAGGTCGCAGGTCCACATGACCGCCGCGCCGTCGCCCACGCCCACGTCGACGGCGATCTCCAGCTCGGCGTTCTTCATGTAGGCGCTCATGGCGGCCTCGTCGTAGCCCGAGGCCACCGCACCATGCTCGGCCGCGACGAGGGGGCCGAAGCGGACCGACAGCGCGCCCCGGGCGATCGGCTCGCCGGCCCGGCCGACGGCGGCGACGATGCGGCCCCAGTTGGCGTCCTCGCCGGCTATGGCGGTCTTCACCAGAGGGCTCTCGCAGACGGTGCGGGCGATGCGGCGGGCGGAGCTGGCTGAGGCGGCGCCGGTGACGCCTACCTTGACGTACTTCTGCGCACCCTCCCCGTCGCGCACCAGGGCCTGGGCCAGGCTGAGCAGCACCGAGCTTAGAGCCGCGCGGAAGCCCTGCAGCCGGGTGTCGTGCGGGTCGCTGACCTGGGGCGCGCCCGATCGGCCGGTGGCGAACAGCAGCAGGGTGTCGTTGGTGGAGGTGTCGCCGTCCACCGTCACCGCATTGAAGGTCTCGGCCGTGGCGTGGACCAGCAGGTCGTGCAGGACGGCCGGGGTCAGGTTGGCGTCGGTGGCGACGAAGCCCAGCATGGTGGCCATGTCCGGCGCGATCATGCCCGAGCCCTTGGCGATCCCGGCGACACGCACCTTCACGCCGCCGATCTCGGCCTCCGCCACCGCGCCCTTGGGGAAGGTGTCGGTGGTCATGATGGCGCGCGCCGCCGCCTCCCACTTGCCGGGATCGAGTGCGACGGAGAGCCCCTGCAGCTGGTTCAGCACCTTGCCGTACTCCAGCACCACGCCGATCACGCCGGTGGAGGCCATCATCACCGCGTCCGACGGGCAGCCGATCTCGGCGCCCACCGCATCCGCCACCCGCCGGACGGCCAGATCGCCCGCCTCGCCGGTGAAGGCGTTGGCGCATCCGGCGTTCACGATCAGGGCGCGCGCCTCCCCTTGCGTCTGGGCCAGGGCCGCCTTGCACCAGTCCACGGGCGCGGACCCCACCTTGTTCTGGGTGAAGACACCGGCGCAGGCGGTCCCCTCGGCGAAGCGGAACAGCACCAGGTCCGGCCGGTCATGCTTGTAGAAGCCGGCGCGCGCGGTGGCGATCTCGACCCCGGCGATCTCGCCCATGGCGGGGAAATCCACCGCCAGCGGCGAGACCGTGAGGCCCGGCTTGCCGGTCGCTGGAGGCATAGGGGCGTCGGTCATGGTGCGGCTCCCGAGGAGCCCGAACCGGCTCGCCTCGCCAGGGCCGGCGCGGGCTCGGCCTAGCGCCTCACCAGTAGTGGCTCTTGCCCGGCCATTCCAGATAGCCGCGCTCGAAGGTGGTGCGGGGCCGCCAGTAGACCGGCGGGGGCGGCGCTTCCAGGGCGCCCAGGGTCTCGTAGCTGAGATAGCCGCGGTGCTCGATGTGGCGCTCGTGCTGGAAGGCGATGACGGCGTCGGCCGTCTGCTCGTCATAGCGGCCGTCGATCTCGCCGCGATAGAGGCCGCGGGCGTGCAGGCCGCGCTGCAGGCGCGACACCCGCTCGGGCGTGGCGTCGTCGGCGCACAGCACCCGGATCCAGCCGAGCCGGGCCGGCCGGGCGCGCGGCCCGCCCCCGGCACATCGAGGCCACCATCAACGGGCGCGGCGAGCGCCCCGGCAACGCGGCGTTGGAGGAGATCGTCATGGCGCTGCGGACGCGGGCCGACGTGCTGCACTATTCCA
>CALMGB010000267.1:1258-8580 GCA_937863535.1 uncultured Caulobacteraceae bacterium | reverse complement strand
GGGCTGCAGCTCTCGCCAAACGCCACGCGCCTGCTGTTCGGATGGGGGCTGGAGGGTGGGCTCCGCCGGATCGGGTTCGCGCCCCCGTCCGCCGACATCCGGGACCGAGCCGATGGCGCCACGCTGTTGAGCACACCGCTCGGCGCCTCCGCCGAACAGCGGTGGGGCGCCCCCTACCTGCAGGCGCATCGCGCCGACCTGCACGCCGTACTGCTCTCTGCCGTCCAGGCCGCAGGCATGCGGGTGCGGGTAGACAGCCCTCTCGAGGCGTTCGAGGACGACGACGTCGGCGTGCGGCTCCGGGCGGGGGGCGAGACGCTTGCGGCGGACGTGCTCATCGGCGCCGACGGCATCCACTCGCGGGTGCGCGCGGCTGTGGCGGACGAGCGGCCGGCGCGGTTCACCGGCCAGATCGCCTGGCGCGGCCTGGTCGAGGCGGATCGCCTGCCGCCGGGGCTCATTGCCCCCGCCGCCACCGTCTGGACCAGCCGCGGATCGCACTTCGTCCACTACTATGTGCGAGGTGGCGAGCTGGTGAACTTCGTGGGCTTCACCGCCGGGCGCAGGCCCTCCCTTGAGTCGTGGACGGAGCCCGCGGCTCCGGGCGAGATCGCGCGCGCATTTAAAGGCTGGCCCGAACCGGTGCAGGCGCTGATCGCTTCGCAACAGGGCGGCTGCGGCTGGCGCTCTGCGGTCCACGACCGGGCGCCCTCGCCCCGCTGGACCCGCGGCCGGGTGGCGCTCCTCGGCGACGCCGCCCATCCCATGCCGCCCTATCTGGCTCAGGGCGCGGGGATGGCCATAGAGGACGCCGAAGCACTCGCCCGCCACCTATGCGGACCGCGCCCGCCCGACGAGGCGCTCAGGGTCTACGCCGCCGAGCGGTTCCGCCGCACCCGGCGCGTCCAGGCCTGGGCGCAACGCAACGGGTCCGTCTTCCACCTGCCCGCACCCCTGCGCCGCACGGCGTTTGCGCTCGCACGCGCGAGCGGGGCCAGCCCCGGACGCCTGGACTGGCTTTACGGCTACACGCCGCCCGGTCCGACTTGACGCCCGCGACATAGGCCGCTGGGCGCTTGCGTCCGATTGCGCAGACGCCACGTGGCGCGGCAAGCTCGAACGCCCGACTCGTTCGGGCGCGAGGAGGACCGATGTTCGCCACCCTGCCGCTGCTGGGCATGCCGGTGATCGGCTACAACCTGCTGATCTTCCTGCTGTTGCCGGGCAACCGGCACGCCTCCGCCGACGCGCGCATGTTGGAGCCCCTGCTGCGGGTGCCCATGGCGTCAGGCGGCCAGTGGTCGGTGACGCTGGGCGACCTGGTGGTGTTTGTCTCGCTGCTTATCCTTTTCGTGGAGCTGCTCAAGTCCACGGGCAGCCGTCACGTCGCCATCATCAACCATTCGCTGTCGATGCTATTGTTCATCGGCTGCCTGGTGGAGTTCCTGCTGTTCCGAGCCTTCGCCACCACGGCCTTCTTCATGGTGACGATCATGGTGCTGCTGGACGTCCTGGCGGGCTTCATCATGACCATCGTCACCGCTCGCCGGGAGGGCGGCGACTGAGTACGTCAGCTGAGCGCGGAGAAGATCAGCACGACGACCGCCACGTCGAAGACCCGGGCGAAGGCGGGCAGCCTGGAAAGGATGCGGCTCAAGGCGGGCGGCTCCGTAGCGACCGCACGCGCCGTGCAAGCCCCGGGCCACGCTAGATGCGCACGAGAGCCAGGACGCCGACGCCCGCGCGCCGCTCCCCCCCTCCCGACCATTCGGTCTTCAGGTAGGCTCGCCGCGCCGCCTGAATGACTGGCGCGCCGCCCTTCAGACCTCGCCCCTGGCCGTCGGCGCCGAGCATCTGGACAGCGAAGCCAGGGTCGACGGCAATCCGTCGGCCGCGTGAAGCGCCGCCCGGTAGTGCACACGGCACGGGCAGGGTCCTGGAGGCCTCATAGGCTTTACGGACTGTGTCAGCTTGATCGGTCATGCGAGCACCTTGGCGCCCGTGCTGCATGGTTTAGGCCAGTTAACGTCTACCGGCGTCCCGCCCTCCCGTCACGTAAGGCAAGCGCGGGCGGGTCCGGTCATCTCGTACGCCAAGTGAGGTGACATAGTTGTCGGCTAAGCTGCAGCCTTCCCAAGCAGCTGGCTCCAAAGAATGCGACGACGTTCGGATTCTTGCGTGCCGTGTGATCGGAACAAGACGAGTTCGGGCTAGCCAGTAGATCAGCGAGATAAGGACAACGACCGCTGGGAGGAATACCAGCGGTGAGTCGCGTAGAAAGGTCGGTATGACCTTTGGTTGTCCCGCGAACGATAGCGCGGCGATGAAGAGCGCCAGCGTCATGCGCCAGAGGTGTCGCGTCACGCGAGCCGCGCCGGAAAGGCCGCCTGCATGGATCATGCGAATATCGAAAACTGCGGCGAGCGTGACCAACCCTGCGAGAACCTCGAGCACGGGTCCTTCCGGAGGTGGCAGTGGGTGTAGGGTCTGTGTTCTCAACCAGACGTAAGTAACGCAGCAAGCCGCAAGCACACCTGCCAAAGCCGCTGCGCCGACTTCGAATCGCCCTGTCTGACTGGGCCTGCGCCGCACGACGGCCCACCCGGTCGACACGAGGTAGAATGTAAACGCGCCCATCATCGTGTTCGGCGCCTGACCCTCGGACAGGAAGGGCGCAACCAACGCACCAACTCCCGACATGACCAGCATGGCGGCGAAGAACAGATTTCCCGTCAGCCGGTGCAGACGCTGACCCTTGCGGACGATCAACGCCGCTCCGCCCGAGACAAGGCCCACAAAAGCCCCGCCGACGTGAGCATAGAGTATCGCCGTCGCCGCACCTTGAAACACCAACGGCGTCCGCGGATTGAGGTGTAGTATCATCTCAAGTCCTCTCGCATGGCGGAGTTGCAGGGGATCAGATCGGCTCGCCTCTGCGGCGCAGCCAGACGGCCCCGGCGATGAGGGCTGCGGCGACCGCCAAGCCGATCCAGAGGTCTGGCGTGGCGAGGAACCTGAGCGGTTCGGGCTGAGCGAAGTCGATGTGCATCTTGCTGGCGGCCGGGGTGGCGAAGGCGTCGGTAAAGCCGCCACGCAGCCGGCGTTTCAGCAGCTGGCTAGTGTAAGACGTTCCGAGAGCCAGCTTCTCAAGTAGCGGCAGCCCGATCGCAGGCGCCAAGGCCCACAGGATCGGGGTGCGTCGCGCCCATGCCGAGACCAGCAGCAGCCAGCCGTAGATTGGCGCGTACCAGAGTGACAGCACAACTAAGCCGTAAGGCAGGGCCAGGAAGTTGGAGAACACGGGGTCCTGCGCCCACAGCGGCGCGAGGCTAACGCCCTCCGCGAGCAGGGCCAAGGTGTTGATCATGAACATGACCAGCTGGGTGACCAGGATCACCGTGAAGGCGACTGTCGGCAGCACCATCAGCGGGATCGAAGCCTTCGCCAGCACCGCGGTGAGGTCGGGCGCCGGCAGCGATCTCCAGAACAGAATGCTGCGGTCGCGCCGCTCGTTGTGCAGGGCGCCCAGGCAGTAGAAGACGCCTACCACCAGCGACACGACCAAGATCGCCACCGCGGCGACATCGTAAGGGATTTCCCGAAGTTCGGCCGCATCCATGTGGCCCGAGGTTTGGAGGTGCGGGGGATGGACGGAGCCAAGCAGGAAGCCGAACACCACGAGGGCGCCGACGGCCAGAGGCGCTATATAGATCGAGCGGTTCTCCCAAATCTCCCGCCTTACCGACCAGTAGTACAGCCGCATCGCAGACAGGCGACCTCGAACGGCAAGGGCCTGAGGCGGCCCGGCCCCCTGTAACGGCGTCTCGAACGCGCTCATGCCACCGCTCCCTTGCGATCGGCCGAACCGCCCATGACCGCCACGAACAGATCGGCGATGCTCGGGGTATGGAGTTCGCCCATGGGCGCCAGCCGGCTGCGATCGATCCCGTCGAAGAGCAGCACGCTGCGCCCGAACACCTGGCGTTCATGGATCGGCCGCCACGCCCTGGCCTCCGCAACGTGTTCGGGCGCGGCCATCAGCTCCACGTAGCGCGCCTCGAGCGCCTCCATGCTGCAGTCGAGCACGATGCGGCCACGGTCGATGAACATCAGGTCGGTCAGGATGTGCTGGACCTCCTCCACCTGGTGGGTCGTGATCACGATGGTGCGGTTGCGGTCGAAGTAGTCGTTCAGCAGGGTGTCGTAGAATTGCTTGCGGTACAGGATGTCTAAGCCCAGGGTGGGCTCATCCAGCACCAGCAGCTTGGCGTCGATGGCCATGATCAAGGCGAGATGAAGTTGGGCGGCCATGCCCTTGGACAGCTGCCCGACCTTGCTGGTCCGCTTGATGTCGGTTCGGGCGAGAAAGCCGTCAGCCTTGGCGCGGTCAAAGCGCGGATGCACGCCGGCGACGAAGTCGAGCGCATCAGACACCCGCAGCCAACGCGGCATCACCGCCACGTCGGCGATGAAACAGACCTCCTCCATCAGCTTCTCGCGTTCCGTCCAGGGATTACGTCCCATCACCTTGAGTTCGCCCGCATAGGACGTAAGGCCCAGGATTGCGTTCAACGCGGTGCTCTTGCCTGCGCCATTGGGGCCGATCAGTCCGAGAATGCGGCCTTTCTCGACCCTCAGATCGACGCCGGCGAGCGCCACGGTGGATCGGTAGGCTTTGCGCAGCCCATCCGCCTCGATGTAGGCCATGGCCTCAACCCTCCCCCGCGGCCAGCAGCTCCGGCAAGGACAGACCGAGCCGGCGGATGTTGGCGTGGATCAGCGGCCATTGCTCGCTGAGGAACCGCTCTCGCTCCGCACGCAAAAGGGTGCTGCGAGCATCGGTCAGGACGAACATGCCTAGACCGCGGCGCTTCTCCACCAGCTGTTCGTTAACAAGCTCCTGGTACCCCTTCAGCACAGTAAGCGGATTGATCCTGTAGTCGGCGGCGACGTTGCGCACCGAGGGTAAAGGATCGCCGTCGTTCAGGACGCCCTCGAGGATCATCGCGACCACCCGATCTCGAAGCTGACGGTAGATCGGCTGGCTATCGTTCCACTCGACGTCCATGTTCGTTCCCAGAAACTCCGGCAGGCCGCGACGTTGGAGGCGCTCCGGCGCCCAGACGTCCCCGCGTCACACGATCCGACTTAGCCGCCGCTCGACAAAGACCACACGCCCGCCCCTCCCCTCCCGCGCTTACGGACATCCATCTAGCGCTGTTATACATAACTACAACACCATAACGACGAACGCAAGCGCTTCTTGCGATCCGCGGTGATCGTCGGCTCCAGCGTCGTACCAAGCCTCCGACGTTGCCCTGGTAGATGAACGGTAGATGCAGATCGGCTGGTTAGAGCCGGGATCAGCGCGTCGGTGCGCGGCCTGCGATCTTGGAAGCGTGAGATCTGATGCCGGCCGCTAACATGCTAACCCGGCCGCTAACATTAGAGTGCAGCAGTGATCATCCGTGCCGAGTGCGGCAAGCTATATTCGCGCTGCCGAGACTTTGCGAGGATGTCCACGTAGGGGATAGCTGAAGCGTCGGCGAGGTGAGAACCGTCGTACTCGCGCATCATGAAGCGGACTGGGTCAAGGAAGTGAAACTTGGCCGCCTGCCCCCATCCGACGTTGGACCAGGCGAGGTTTACCTTATCGGAAACCCTGCGCGGCGAAGCGTCGTTTACGAATATACGCCCCATATTGGCGTCACCGCAGTTTATCCTGACTTCCTTATAGGCAATCATCGCACCGACTTGGTGGCGCTCGCTTTAGCGGGCGAGTTAGATCCCTTCCACCCGTCCGAGCAGTCAAAACAGTTTCGACGATCTGCATTGATCACGTCCGACACATTCGGCGCCTGCGTTCAAGGTCATCCGCAAGGAGGCCGCTTTCCACCCAAAGGAGCCGCTTAGATCGCCCGCTTACTGGGCGGTCGGCTCATGCCCCGATCATCCCTGACTTCACCAGCTCCCCTCGCACGCCCTCCCGCCGCGCCGCCCACTCGTCGGCCAGGATCGCCATGAGCACCACGTCGCGGAACTCGCCATGCTTGAAGGCGTGGCGGCGGAGATAGCCTTCGCGGCGGAAGCCGGCGGCGGCCTGGGCCTTCAGGGCGGTCTCGTGGCCGGCGGGGACCTCGGACCAGACCTTGTGCAGGTCGTATTCGGCGAAGGCGCGGTCCAGGCCCAGCGCCTGGGCGGCGCGGCCGGCCCCTCTGCCGCGGGCGTCCGCCTCGCCGATGTACCAGCCCCACTGGGCGCGGCGTTGAGTGGGCGAGATGCCGGTCAGGGTCAGGGCACCGCACGGCTGGCCGTTCAGCGCGATGATCCAGCCGCGCCGGCGCGGGTCGGCGCGCAGGTCGTCGAACCAGTGCTGGTGGGCGGCGAACTGCTCGGGCGGCAATTCGTACATCCAGCGGTCCACCTCCGGCTCGCGCCGCCAGCGGAACAGGTCGTGGACATCCTCGTCCACGAAGTCACGCAGCTCGATCATGCCGCAACCCCATCCGCTCGACCGGCGACAAAGCGTTAACGCTGACCAGGGACACTACTGCGGCTGAACTCGAGCTGAACCCAGCGCATCTCCCAAGAGGCCGTCTGTGCCCGCCTCCGCCCTCGACGTCCAGACCCAAGACGGGCCGAGCCCAGGCTTCGCCATTGCCGGCCGTCCGGTGGGCGCCGACGCGGACGGGACCGTCGCGCCCCCCTTCGTCATCGCCGAACTGTCGGGCAACCACAATGGCGACATCGACCGCGCCCGCCGCCTGATCGACGCCGCCGCCGACGCAGGCGCCGATGCGGTCAAGCTGCAGACCTATACGCCCGACACCATCACCCTCGACCACGACGGCCCGGGCTTTCGGCTGGAGGGAGGCCTCTGGGCCGGGCGCACCCTGCACGCGCTCTACACCGAGGCGCACACCCCCTACGCCTGGCACGCGACGCTGTTCGCCCACGCCCGGGCGCGCGGGATCGTCATCTTCTCCTCGGTGTTCGACGAGACGGCGGTGGACCTGCTGCAGGGGCTGGACGCGCCGGCCTACAAGATCGCCTCGTTCGAGGCGGTGGACCTGCCGCTGATCGCCCGCGCCGCGGCGGCGGGCAAGCCGCTGATCATCTCCACCGGCATGGCCAGCGCCGCCGAGATCGCCGCCGCCCTGGCCACGGCCCGGACCCACGGAACGGGAGAGGTGGCGCTGCTCCACTGCGTCAGCGCCTATCCGGCGAGCTTCAGCGACGCCAAGCTCTCCACCATCGCGCGCCTGGCCGCCGACTTCGGCTGCGTGGCTGGGCTGTCGGACCACACCCCCGGCACTGTGGCG
>CALMGB010000267.1:0-1248 GCA_937863535.1 uncultured Caulobacteraceae bacterium | reverse complement strand
GGCGGCCCGGACTCGTCCTTTTCCCTGGAACCGCACGAGCTAGCCCAGCTGGTGCGCGACTGCCGCGACGCCCACTCGGCGCTCGGCGAGGCCGGCTACACCCGCGGCGTAGAGGAGAGCGCCAACCGCACCTACCGCCGCTCGCTTTATGTGGTGGCGGATGTGGCGAGCGGCGTGAGGCTCGGCCCCGAGCACGTCCGCTCCATCCGCCCGGGCTTCGGCCTGCCGCCGGCGCACCTCGACCAGGTGCTGGGCCGCTGCGCCGCGCGCGACCTGAAACGGGGCGAGCCGCTGGCCTGGGACATGGTGGGCTAAGCTGGCCGTCGGCGCGGGCGAGGCGGCGTCCGAGCCCGGCAGTTTCTGACGCGACCGCCTGGCCCACACGGCAGAAAGCGCCGCCTGGGGTCGGTCACTGGTTAACTCCGCCGCCGCGATCCAAGCCGGGGCAAGCGTTTGGCGGTTAATGGCGGCTGGCGCGGCGGTTGCGTGGAGCGGGTCGATGTCGTCGACCGCCGCCAGCCCGCTCTCAAGGATAGCCACCCCGTTCGCGGCGGCGCAGGCCGCCCGCCGACGCCTGGAGGTGGACCCTGGCTTCCACGCCCTGGTGGAAGACGACGCCGCCGAGCAAGCCGGCGCAGGCGCCACAAGCGTTGCCGCAAAGCCGGCGCCGCCGTCCGCAAAATCCAGAAACACCGGCGTCGCAAGCTCCGACGCGGCCTCGAACGCCGCCGGGCCAGCCGCCAGGACGGCCGTAACGGCTGGGGCCGACGCCGTTCAGCAGCCACCTGCCGCCGCTCCGCCCAACGCTTCCCCTCGGGCGTCCGACGCATCGCGCGAAGCTACGGGGGACGGCGCCGCGACGCAGGGGGCGGCTGCAGGTCAGGCCACAAGCCCGGCTCAGCCTGCGGCGCCAACCGCCCTCCTTCCGCTCGGTTCCAAGGGCCGCCTCGGCGCAACCTCGGCCGCCCAGCCAACCGCGGACGACCTGGTGGAGGCTGACGAAGAGGCCGGCGGGACCGGCGAGCCCCTGCCCGAGGGTGCGCAGGCGGGGAGCCAGGCCGCCGCGCCGGCAGGAACACCGTCAGGAACAGCAGCGTCGCCGGCGCTCGCCCCAGGCTCCGCAGCCCAGCCGCTGATGGCCGCGTTGAGCGGCGGCGGCGCGACGGTGATCAAGGCTCGGGCCGGGCCGACAGGCGCCGGACCACGTGCTTCTGCAGCGAGCTCGGCGCGGGGGAAGACCTCGCCGGC
>CALMGB010000266.1 GCA_937863535.1 uncultured Caulobacteraceae bacterium | reverse complement strand
CTGTACAGCTGCAAGGACGACGATGCCCGACGCCCGCCTCAGCGCCCTCGCTGGGCTCGCCTCCGCCCTGCTGATCACCGGCGTCGCCCAGGCCGGCCAGCCCACGGCGACCCTGCCCCCCGCTACGCCCGAGCACTTCACCCCCCGCACCGAGAGCTTCGACTACGTCAAGCGCGAGGCGATGATCCCCATGCGCGACGGGGTGAAGCTTCACACCGTGCTGATCATCCCCAAGGGCGCCCGGCGGGCTCCCATCATGCTGGACCGCACCCCCTACAACGCCGACGAGGAGACCAGCCGCACCGCCAGCGCCCACATGGCCGAGGTGCTGCCGTCGACGTTCGACGCCATCACCGCCGCGGGCTACATTGTCGCGGTGCAGGACGTGCGCGGCAAGCACGGCTCCGAGGGCGAGTACGTGAACGAACGGCCGCTCCGCGGCCCCCTGAACCCCACCAAGGTCGTCCACGCCACCGACGCCTGGGACACCATCGACTGGCTGGTGAAGAACACCCCGGAGAGCAACGGCCGGGTCGGCATGATCGGCACCTCCTACGACGGCATGATGGTCCTGATGGCCATGGACGACCCGCACCCGGCGCTGAAGGCCGCCGTGCCGATCAATCCGGTCGGCGACACCTGGATGGGCGACGACGACTTCCACGGCGGCGCCTTCCGCCTGATCGGCTACGACTACTACTACGCGCAGGACACCGTGCGGGGCTCCGGCGACGACCTGTGGCGGCGCGCCTACGACGACTACGACACGTTCCTGCGCGCCGGCTCGGCGTCGGACTTCACCCGCGAGTACGGGGTGGACCCGCTCGGCTTCCCGCAGAAGCTGGCGGCGCACCCGGCCTACGACGCCTACTGGCAGGGCCAGGCCCTGGACAAGATCCTGGCCACGCGCCCGCACAAGGTCCCCGCCATGTTCGTCCAGGGCCAGTGGGACCAGGAGGACATCTACGGGGCCGCCGCCGTCTGGAAGGCGACGCGCGGGACCGACACCGCCGGCGAGGACCGGCTGGTGATCGGCCCCTGGTATCACGGCCAGGCGGACCGGGACGGCTCGGCCATCGGCCCGATCCGGTTCGACGGCGACACCGCCGCCTACTTCCGCCGCTACATTCTGCAGCCGTTCCTCGACGCCCACCTGAAGGACGATGCGCCGCCGGGCGACATTGCGCCGGTGATCGCCTACGAGACCGGGACCAACGTCTGGCGCGCCTATCCGAGCTGGCCCGCGCCGGGCGTCCAGACGACGCCGATCTACCTGCAGCACGGCGGCGGGCTCGCCTACACCCCCGGAGCGGCGCGGTATGGCTCGCTGGCCACCGCCTATGTCTCCGACCCGGCCAAGCCGGTGCCCTATCGGCTGCGCCCCATCCGGCCGACCTATTCGACGGGCTCGACCTGGAGCCAGTGGCTGGTGGACGACCAGCGCATCTTCTCCGACCGGCCCGACGTGCTGAGCTTCGAGACCGACGCCCTGACCGCGCCCGTCCGTATCGCCGGCTTCCCCCAGGTGGGGCTGTGGGCCTCCACCACGGGGTCCGACAGCGACTGGGTGGTCAAGCTGATTGACGTCTATCCGGACGAGGTGGCGAGCGACCCCAAGCTCGGCGGCTACCAGCTGATGATCTCGTCGGACATCTTCCGCGGGCGCTATCGCGAGAGCTTCGAGCACCCCCGGCCGATCACGCCCAACGCGCCCGAGCTCTACCGCTGGACGCTGCCCACGGCTGACCACGTCTTCCTGCCCGGACACAGGATCATGGTGCAGGTGCAGTCGAGTTGGTTTCCTCTGTATGACCGCAACCCCCAGACCTATGTGGACAACATCTTCCACGCCCACCCGGGCGACTATCGCGCCGCCACCCAGCGTATCTTCGACAGCGGCGCTCACGACAGCTTCATCTCCCTGCCGCTGCTCCCGATCACGCCAGCCGAGGCGGCCAGCCCGGGCGCGAAGCCACCCGTCTGATGGCGGGCTCGTCCCGCGCCGCCGAGGTGGGCCTGGCGCGCACCATGGGCGGCGGCGGCGCGCTGCTGATCACCCTGTCCGGGCTGTCGCCGAGCATCGGGGTCTTCGTGGTCGGCTCCGACGTAATCCATCAGGCGGGGACGGCCGCCTTCGTCTGTTTCCTCGCCGCGGCCCTGCTGGGCGTGGCCATCGCCAACGTCTACGCCGAGCTGGCGGCGGCCTTTCCGGAGACGGGGGGCGAGTACACCATCGTCGGCCGGGTGCTGGGGCCGTCGTTCGGCTTCGCCATGCTGGGGCTGAACCTCCTGACCTTCAGCATCGCCCCGGCCATGACGGCGCTGGGCGTGGTCACCTACCTCCAGGCCCTGGCGCCGGACCTGCCGGCCGTGCCGACGGCGCTGGTCCTGGTGGCGCTGTGCATGGGCGTGTCGGTGCTGAACGTGCGGGTGAACGCCCTGGTGACCGGGCTCTTCCTGGCGGTGGAGCTGGCGTCCCTGGTGGTGGTCGCGTCTCTCGGCTTCCGCCATGCCCACCGGGGTGTGGCTGCGATGGCCTTGCATCCGGTCATGCTGGGCGCGGGCGGCCACCTGCTTCCCGTCCCGCTGGCGAGCCTGGGCGTCGGCGCGGCGGCGGCCATCTACGCCTTCGACGGCTATGGCTCGGTGGTCTATCTTGGCGAGGAGATCCGCGACGCGCCCAAGCGGATCGCGGCGGTGGTGTTCTGGGCCCTCGGGCTGGCGGCGGTGTTCCAGATCGCGCCCCTCATCGCCGTGCTGGTGGGCGCGCCGGACCTGGGCAAGCTGATGGCCAGCCCCTCGCCCCTGCCGGCCTTCATCCTGGCGAGCGGCGGCCCGGTGCTGGCCAAGGTGATGAGCGCGGGCGTGGCGCTGGCCCTGTTCAACGCCATGATCGCCTCGGCCCTGATGGGCGGCCGCCAGCTCTACAGCAGCGGGCGGGATCGGGCATGGCCGGGCAGGCTGAGCACGGCCTTCGCCCGGCTGCACCCGCGCTTCAACTCGCCCTGGATCGCCACCTTGACGGTGGGTGCGACGTCGCTGCTGTGGTGCCTGGTGCGGTTGGACGTGCTGGTGGTGCTGATCGGCGAGGGGACGGCGGCCATCTATGTCTGCATGTGCCTGGCGGCGCTGCAGGGACGGCGCTCCGGCGCCAGCGCGCACGCCCCCTACCGCATGCCAGGCTTTCCCCTCACCCCCGTCGTCGCCTTGGTGGCGCTGGCGGCGGTGGCTGGCGCGGACCTCTTCGATCCCGATGGCCGCAAAGGTCTGTTGGCGTCGGCCGTCGTCATAGCCGTGTCGGTGGTCTATTACCGCTTGGTCCTCCACCGCCGCGGTGGCTGGGCCCACCGCGGTCCCGGGGCCGCGCCAGAACCCGTCTGGCGCCGTCCGGCTTGCCCGCACGTGGGCGGAGGGTAAGGTCGCTCAGTCCCCGATGGAGATCACAGCCAGATGATCGTGCGCGCCGTCTTCGCCGCCGCCCTGCTTCTCACCCTGGCCACCGAGGCGAGCGGAGGCCCTGTCCCTGTCGCGCCGGCCGCCCGGGGCTTCAGCCTGGGCGCGCTGAAGCTCACCGCACTCCGCGACGCGCTGAACGTGCTGCCCAACGATGGCAAGGTGGTGGGCCTGGGCCGCGACCCGGCCGAGGTCGCAGCCGCGCTCCAGGCCGCAGGCGCGCCGACCGACAAGATCACGCTGGGCGTGGATGCCTTGCTGGCGCAGGGCGGCGGCCGGGTCATGCTGTTCGACACCGGGCTCGGGCCGGGCGTGCACGGCGTGCTGCAGGGCAGCCTCGCCCAGGCGGGGGTGTCGCCCGAGGCGGTCACCGACGTCTTCATCACCCACAGCCACGGCGATCATGTGGGCGGCCTGGTCACCGCCGACGGTCGGCTGGCCTTCCCGCGCGCGGTGGTGCGCATGTCGACGGCGGAGTGGGCGTTCATGCGGGCCCAGTCCCCCAACCCGGCGCTGATCGCCGCCATCACACCGCAGGTGCGCACCTTCGAGCCGGGGACCGCGGTCGCGCCGGGCGTGAGCGCCGTGGCCCTGCCCGGGCACACGCCGGGCCACGTGGGCTACGAGATCAGCTCTGGCGCTGCCCACCTGTTCGACATGGGCGACCTCGCCCACAGCGCCATCGTCTCCCTGGCCAAGCCGGACTGGGCCATCGCGTACGACACCGACAAGGCGCAGGGCGAGACAACCCGGCGCGCCACCCTGGCCAGGCTGGCGGCGAGCCACGAGCGGGTGTTCGCGCCGCACTTTCCCTTCCCGGGTGTCGGCCGGATCGAAGTCGCAGGCGACGGCTACGCCTTCAGGCCCGAGCTGCCCTGACCCGCGTCAGGGCATTGGCGCGGCCGGACGCCGGACCTCCGCCCGATCGATCTCGGCGCTCGGAGCGCGGCGTATGTCCGTGCGGAGCCATCGGCTCATCCTATGTTCGAGCCTCGAACAGCGCCGCGATCTGCCCCTCGTCCATCAGGCGGTAGGCTCCCGGTGGGAGGTGCTCAGGCAGGTTCAGCGCCCCGATGCGGTCGCGGTGCAGCGCCTCGACGTGGTTGCCGACGGCGGCGAACATGCGGCGCACCTGGTGGTAGCGTCCCTCGGTCACTGTCAGCCATGCGGTGGTCGGCGACAGCGGCTCCAGCGTGGCCGGGGCCAGCGGCTTGTCCTCGCCTTCCAGCATCAGCTCGCCTGAGGCGAAGCGCACGCCCTCCTCGCCCTGCAGCGGATGGGCCAGGGTGGCGAGATAGCGCTTGGGCACGTGGCGCTTGGGGGAGATCACCTTGTGCAGCAGGGCGCCGTCGTCGGTGAGCAGCAGCAGGCCGCTCGTCTCCTTGTCCAGCCGCCCGATGGTGGACAGCGCCGGGTCCCGCGCCCGCCATCGCGCTGGCAGCAGGTCGTAAACCAGCTCTCCCGCCTCCTTGTGCGAACAGGTGACGCCGAGCGGCTTGTGCAGCATCAGCGCCATGCCGGGGAGGGGATCGAGCGGCGCGCCGCCGACGTGCAGCCGCAGCTGAAGGTCTGAGGTGACCGCCAACCGCATGTCGGGCTGGGCGAGCGGCGCGCCGTCGAGCGTCACCGCGCCGGCTCGCACCATCTGCTGCACCTCGCGCCGGGCGCCGTAGCCGAGGTTCGCCAGCAGACGGTCGAGGCGGGACGTCGAACTCACCTGTGCGCCTCGTAGACCTTGAAGCCATCTCGCTGGGCTCTCAGCGTCACCGCGGCGAAGAGCGAGCTTAGCGCCGCTTCGTACGGCAGGTGCCGATTAGCCACCAGCCACAGCACGCCGCCTTTGCGGAGCGCGCCGTGCGCGGCGGTGATGAAGGCATGCCCCAGCCGCCGGTCTTCCTGCCCGGCGTCGTGGAAGGGCGGATTGGTGACCACGAAGTCCAGGCCCGCCAGTCCGGCGGCGCTGCGCGCGTCGGCCCACTGGAAGGTGGTGCGCCCGTCGTCCAGGTTGCGGCGGGCCGCCTCCATCGCGCGGCGATCCAGGTCCAACAGCACCAGCCCGCTGACGTCCGGCCGGGCGAGCACAGCCTGGGACAGCAGCCCCGTCCCGCAGCCGAGGTCGGCCCCCCGGCCATCAAGCGCCGGCAGCGTGTCGATGAGCAGCCGCGTGCCGGCGTCCAGCCTGTTCCAGCTGAACACGCCGGGCTGCGTCCATCCGAGACCTTCGACAAACCGGGGCGCACCCGCCTCCCGGGCGGCGTCGAGGCCGGTGGGATGGTTCGGCCGCACCGTCCGGCAGATGCGATGGTGGCGCCGTCCGCTCTCTTCGACCTCGCACCCGAAGGCGAGCAGCTCCGCGCCCAGGCGCGCGCCACCCTTGTCCTTCGGCGCCAGGGCGGTGAGCGGTGCGCCAGGCTTCAGCGCGCCAAGCGCGAGCGCCAGCACGTAGCGGCGCTCCAGGGCGCCCGGCGGGGCGGCCACCACCATGGCGTCCAGGCTCTCCGCGGCGATGTCCTCGAGCGCCGTCGCGCCCGGGATCAGCGGCGACACCTGCGGCGCGCCGCGCGGCGCCGCGGCCAGCTCCACGAGAGGTGCGCCATAGACGCAGGAGACGTCGTGCTCTGTCAAAGGCCGATCGATCGCTGGATCAGCGTCCGACAGGGTCGCCGCTGACGGCGCAATAGCGAGGCCTGCAGCGTCCTGTCCAGCCATGTTCCAGCGGGGCGGCCGGCTGTGGGTCACAGCGGAGTGAGCGGCCGTCTGCGCCTCCGTAGCTCCAGCGCGACAAGCAGCCCACCGCCCACGATGAGCGTCACGCCGGCCAGGGCCGCCAGCAACACCTCCTCGCCGGTCGTGCGGGCGGCGAGGCGACGCACGATGTCGGCCATCGTGTCCTGCACCTCCCGCCGGGTGCCGATGATCCACACACAGGCGTAGCGGTGGACGCCCGCCGTGAAGGGGTCCGTCTCGTGATAGACGAGGCTCCACTTGGCGACCGCGGCGGAATGGAAGCCGGCGTAGCGGGGCTCGGTCGCGGTCGACAGGGCGACCACGCCCATGGCGCTTCGCCCGTCGGCTGTGGACAGGATCAAGGGCTGGCCGCGTTCCCCAGCCTGGGAAACGAGGGCGCTATCCTGGCCGAATCGGCCGGTCTGGCGGTCATAGAGGATGAAGGTGTCGAAGTCGGGCGGCATGTAGCCCGTCAGGGCCTCCGCAGAGGCCGGCGGCAGGGCGCGCGGTGTTCGGATGGCGATCTGATCGAGAACGGCGTTCGGATGGCCCTGATATCCGGGGGTCATGTCCTGGCTGTAGATCAGGGCCGAGACCCCGCTCCGGTTCAGGCTCACGCTCCGGGCGCCCGGTCCCAGGGTGCAGGGCGACCCCGGAGGGTTCCAGAACGCCATCCGGGTCGACGCGCGATAGCTCGCCGGGCCGGCGCGAATCGACAGCAGCTGGCTGGTGGACGATCCGGCTCGATCGCGGCTCGCTCCGGCCAGGGTGGGGTTCAGACACTCCCCCCACCCGAACTGGACCGCCCCCTGCAGCTCGCGTCCGTGATCTGCATCGTCCAGGAACTCGCGGCCCCTGAACCGGATCGAGCTGATCGCCCCGGCGAAGCCTCGCCCCGCCTCCCAGCGCAGGGGCTCTGAACCGATGCGCCACACGCCACTCGCGAGCGGCGGCGTGTCGGCGTGGCCCAGGGCGCCTAACGCAGAGATCAGGGACGTGAGGACGGCCAGGCGTGTGAGACATACGGGCCGATGGCGCATAACGCGTGCCGACGTAAGCGCCCGCCGGATGCTTCGCCACTCAGGAGATGGCGCCAAACAGGGGGTCTGGGAGAGCGGTTCATGGAAGACCGGACGAGACCGAGCCCCCGTGGACGAGGCCGGAACCCGGCCGTCGCGCAATTGGCCAAGCGGCGTGCAGGCCGTATAGCACTTGGTATGCGCGCCCTCGCCCTTCTCCCTCTGGCCCTGCTGGCCTCCTGCCATGCCAAGCCCCACAAAACAACCGCCGACGGCCTGCCGATCAGTGACAAGCCCGGGATGACCGGAGACGGCCTTCCGGCAGGAAAGTCGCGAGGCGCCGCTGCGCAGCAGCCCTAGCCGCTGGAGGAGCAGGTCTGAGGAGCCACGGGAACCTCGTCGCCACCCTACCATGCCGTATCGCGCCCAAGCGTGGTCGCCGCAACGACGCGCAGTGCGCCGTGCCGTCGGATCGCTTCGGCGGCGGGGCGGGTGAATCGACCGTTTGGGCGTCAGGCGTGGCGGATGGGGTCGGCGGGCACGGCCAGAACACCGCATCGGCGCAGCGGTAGGCTCTCTCCAGGGGTCCGAGCCTCCTGCTCGAAGGACGCGGGCGGAGAGACTTCTGGTGATGCAAAGGTTTACGCCTAACCACTGGCGGCCTGGGAGGGACTCGAACCCCCGACCTCCGCTTTAGGAAAGCGCTGCTCTATCCTGCTGAGCTACCAGGCCACGTGGTGGGCGATTACAGCGTTTCCCTGCGGGGCGAAAGCGGGCTCATCAGTGCTGGCTTTCCGGCATGCGTACTGACAGGCCGTCCAGCGCGTCTGTCACCTTGATCTGGCAGGAGAGGCGGGAGTTCGGCTCCACGGCCTCGGCGAAGTCCAGCATGCTCTCCTCCATGGCCGAGGGCGTGCCGGTCTTTTCCGTCCAGGCCGGGTCCACATAGACGTGGCAGGTGGCGCAGGCGCAGGCACCCCCGCAGTCCGCGTCGATGCCGGGGACGTTGTTCTTCACCGCGCCTTCCATGACGGTCAGGCCGGGCTTCACGTCCACGACGTGCTCGGTCCCGTTGAACTCGATGTAGGTGATCTTGGCCATGGGCGTCCGTGAGGTGGGAGAGGGAGGGTAGGCGGCGGTCAGGCCGCGACCTCCTTCATGGAGATGGAAATGTCCTGCAGCTTAGCGGGCTGGACCGGCCTGCGCGAGGCGATGAGCTGGCGGCCGGCCATGAATTCGGGTGCGGCGTTGATGGCCTCCACTGCCTGGACCTTGTCATCGGCGTTCAGGTGGAAGACGGCGAAGCGGGCGGTGGAGGGCTCGCCGCGGACCAGGGTGCGGACCACATCCAGCGGCAGGCCTGCGATCTGGAGCTTGAGGTCGAACTGGTCGGACCAGAACCAGGGCGTCTCCGGCGTGGGCGGCTTGGTTCCGCAGAGGTCGGCCACGGCCTGCTTGGCCTGTTCCAGGGCGTTGGGCACGCTCTCCAGCCGGCCCATGCAGCCGTAGAGCGGCAGGGGGCGGCGGGTGCAGTCGCCGATGGCGTAGATGCAGGGATCCGAGGTGCACGCCCGAAGGTCCACCACCACGCCGCCGTCGCAGGTCAGGCCCGCGGCCTGCGCCAGCTCCTGGTTCGGGACCGCGCCGACGCCGATCAGGGCGGCGTCGCAGGCGATGGTGCGGCCGTCGGACAGGCGCACCGCGGCGACCCGCCCGCCTTCGCCCTCCAGCGCATCCACGCCGGCCGCGAGTTCGAAGCTCACGCCCCTGGCGCGGTGATAGTCGTGCACGAAGGCGGACAGCACCTCGTGCGCCACCCGAGCCAGCAGGCGCGGCTGCAGCTCGATGACCACGGCCTCGGCGCCGAGCGTCCGGGCGGAGGCGGCGGCCTCAAGGCCGATATAGCCGCCGCCGACCACGGCCAGCTTCGCGCCGGGCCTCAGCGCCGCCTTCAGCCGGTCGGCGTCGGCGGCGGTGCGCAGCTCCATCACGCCCTCCAGGTCGAGGCCCGGCAGGGGAATGCGGCGGGCGCGCGAGCCTGTGGCCACGATCAGCCGGTCGTAAGCCAGCACCTCGCCGCCTTCCAGCTGCACCTCGCCGCCAGCCTCGCCGCGCACGATCCGCTCCGCCCGGGCGCCGAGGCGGAGCGCGATGTGGTGCTCGGCGTAGAAAGTCTCTGGGCGCAGGGCCAGGGAGGCGGCATCGGCCTCCCCCTTCAGCCAAGCCTTGGACAGGGGCGGCCGCTGGTAGGGCGCCACGGGCTCCTCGCCCAGCAGCGTCACCGGGCCGTTCCAGCCCTGCTGGCGCAGCAGGGCTGCCGCCGTGCCGCCGGCATGGCCGGCGCCCAGGATCAGGATGCGGCCGTCCATCCCGCTCAAGTCCTTACGTCCCCTTGCCGCCGACCGACCCGCCGGGTGCGGCCTCCGGCTTGCGAGGGTCGATAGCGCATGGGAAACGGCGCGTCCATGCAGGCTCCGGAGCACGACAGCCCACGACTAAGCTTCGCCTCACCCCAGGCGCTGGAAGCGTTTGGGGCGCAGGTGGCGCAAGTTCTAGGCGCCGGCGAGGCGGTCTGCCTGTTCGGGCGCTTGGGGGCGGGGAAGAGCACCTTGGCGCGGGGGCTCGTGCGGGCCCTGACCCGGCCGGACCAGGACGTACCGAGCCCCACCTTCACCCTGATGCAGACTTATCAGAGTGCGGATTTCCCCCTGGCCCACTTTGACCTCTACCGGCTGAAACGGCTGGAAGAGGCCTTCGAGATCGGCCTGGACGAGGCGCTCGATGTAGGCGCGGTGGTGGTGGAATGGAGCGAGCGGCTGGAAGGCGCGCTGCCGCCCGACCGGCTGGACGTGCGGCTGGAGATCGCAGACGACGGCGGCCGTCTCGCAACTCTGTGCGGACATGGCTTATGGACCGGGCGTGAATACGATCTTCTGCGATCCCCGCGGGACTGACGCCGCCGCGCCCCCGGACCTGACCGGCCGCCCTGAAGCGTGCGAGGCGTTCCTGCGCACGCACGACCTGGCGGCGGCGATGCGAGAGCCCATGGCCGGGGATGCATCCACCCGCGCCTATGTGCGTCTGCACCGCGCAGGCGCCCCGTCCCTGATCCTGATGGACGCACCGCCGGCCGCCGAGAGCGCCGCGGCGCCTGCGAACGCCACGGCCGCGCAGCGGATCGCGCTCGGCTACAACGCCGTGACGCGGCTGGCCGGCGGCCGTGTGGATGCCTGGGCGGCGGTGGCCGCCTTCCTGCACACCCGGAATCTTTCCGCGCCCGCCGTGGTGGCGCTCGACGCAGCCCAGGGCTTCGCGGTGCTGGAGGACCTCGGCCCGGACCTGTTCCGCGACCGGCTCGACGCCGGCGCCGACCCTGTCGCGGTGTACGGCCAGGCGGTCGACCTGCTGGTGGAACTCCACGCCGAGCCGCCGCCGGCCGCCCTGCCGGTACCAGGCGGCGGGAGTTGGGCTCTGCCGACCTACGACGCCCTGGCGCTGCGCATGGGACTGGACCTCTGGCTGCAGTGGTGGCCGCCCCTCGCCGGCATGGCGCCGCCGCCGCCCGAGGCGCTGGCGAGGTGGCCTGACCTCTGGGCGCCCGTGCTGGCGCGGGGCGAAGCGGGGGCGTCGGTGTTCACCCACCGCGACTACCATGCAGAAAACCTGCTCTGGCTGCCGAAGCGTACAGGCGCCGCCCGGGTCGGGCTGCTCGACTTCCAGGATGCGGTCTGCGGCCACCCGGCCTGGGACCTCGTGTCCCTGCTGCAGGATGCGCGCCGGGAGGTGCCGCAGTTTCTGGAAGCGGCCATGCTCGCCCGCTATGTCGCCGCCCGGCCCGAACTCGACGCCGAGGCGTTCCGCGCCGACTACGCAGCGCTCGGCGCTCTGAACGCGCTACGCATCCTGGGGCCGGTCTTCGCGCGCCAGATCGGCGCCTTCGGACGGGAGAAGTACCGCGCCTTCCTGCCGCGCATGTGGCGGCACCTGGAGCGTGACCTGGAGCATCCTGGTCTCGCTAGCCTGAAGGCTTGGTTCGACCGCTACGTGCCGGCAGGAGCGCGGGCGTGAGCATGCCCACGACGGCCATGGTGCTGGCGGCGGGACTCGGTACGCGGATGCGGCCGCTCACCCACGACCGGCCCAAGGCGCTGGTGGAGGTGGACGGACGCGCTCTGATAGACCACATGCTGGATCGGCTCGCGGAGGCCGGCGTCAGCCGCGCGGTGGTGAACCTGCACGCCTTCGCCGACCGGCTGGAGGCGCATCTCGCCGCGCGCAACAAGCCGCCCGCCATCGTCATCGCCGACGAGCGGGCGCGGCTGCTGGAGACCGGCGGCGGGCTGAAGGCTGCCCATTCCCTGCTGGGCGACGCGCCGGTCTTCACCGCCAACATCGATGCAGTCTGGATCGAGCACGGTCCCCCGGCGCTGCGGCGTCTGGCCGAAGCCTTCGCGCCCGAGCGCATGGACGCCTGCCTGCTCGTCACCCGCACCGACGCGGCGCTGGGCCTCGACGGCCCCGGCGACTTCTTCCTGGCTGCGGACGGGCGGCTGAGCTTTCGGGGCGAGGCGGCGTCCGCGCCCTACGCCTATTGCGGCGTGCAGGTGTTCAAGCCGGCTCTAGCCGCCGCCGAGCCGGACGAGGTCTTTTCCACCGCGCGTATCTGGCGGCGGCTGGCGGCCGCGGGGCGGCTGCATGGGGTGGAGCTGCAGGGCGATTGGATGCATGTCGGCGATCCGGCGGCCCGGCTTGCGGCCGAGTCCAGGCTGCGCACATCCGCCGCACCGCCCTAGCCTTGTTCAGGGCTTGCGGCACGCACATGGCGGCGCGAAGGCTGGGCGACGCACACGATGAAGGTGCGGTGATCGGGAGCGGCCTCATGGATATCACCCTCTACACCCTCGACCTCGGGCTCGCCCTGGCAGACCTTGTGGCCGAAGACCCGTGCCCCCCAACCGAAGACCTCGAGCCGCAGCGCGAAGCCGCCTGAGGGACGTTCCGCCCCATAGCGGTGCGGGATGAACAAAGCTTAACCTTGGTCGACTGGACGGGCCGGGGGCGGACGACCACATGTGAACGGCGGGGCGATCGCCTCGGCTTCTGGGACCTCACGGCGTCATGACCCCCGACGAAAAGAGCCTGCTCGGCCGCTTCCTACAGGATCTCACCCAGGCCAGGGGTGGATTGAAGGATGCGGAAGCGTCCGACCTCATCGACCGCTCGCTGCGCGCTAACCCTGACGCGGCCTACCTGCTGGTCCAGCACGCCATCATCGCCGACCAGGCGCTGCATGCCGCGCAGGACCGGATCAGTCAGCTGGAAGGCCAGCTCCAGGGCTCCCAGCCTTCCGGCCAAGGCGCTTCGGGCCAAGGCGGTGACTCGTTCCTGGGCGGCGGCGGTCCTTGGCAGAGTGGCCAGCAGTCCTATCCGCAACAGGGTTACGCCCAGCAGGGTTACGCCCAGCAGGGCTACCCTCAGCAAGCCTATGCGCAGCAGCCGCCTCAACCTGCCTATCAGCCGCCACCTCAACGCGGCGGTTTGCTCGGTGGCCTATTCGGCGGCGGCCAGCCGGCCCAGCCGGGCGGATTCGGCAGCTTCCTGCGGACGGCGGGCACTACGGCGGCCGGCGTTGCGGGCGGCGAGTTCCTGTTCAGCGGGCTGTCCAACATGTTCGGCGGCGGTCGTGGCGGCGGGTTCGGGGGCGGCTACGGCGGTCAGGAGAACGTGACCATCAACGAGTACGGCGACGGCGGCGGCCAGGGCTTCGATGGCGGCGGCTATGACGACGGTGGTGTCGGCGACGGGGGCGGTTACGACGACGGCGGCATGAACTGACGCAGGCGCGCGGCGTCCTAAGCGCGGCGGTATTTGCAAATTCATAAGGCGTGTGCGGCTAGATCATCGGCTTAGAACAGCGAGTCAATCCGCCGCGAATGCCCGCCCCAGAGCCGCCCGTTCCAGCTGTCCCGCTTCCGGTCGAGTCCTTGGCCCAGCGCCGTCGTCGTTTGGCCATGCGCCAGGCCCGCTTGGCCTCGTTCTACGCCGACTTTAGGACGGGGGAGATGAGCGTCGACGAGGGCCACTCCACCTACAAGAACGTCAGGCGGGTGGAAGACCTGCTGGAGAACGTTGATCCGCCGTCCCACTCCGCGTTCCTCGCCGCCTGGGACGTGCATCTGGCGACGGGTGAGCCGGCGACCGTGGAGGCGATCACGCGCGACCCTGGAGGCGCTGAAATCTGGACGTCGTGCTCTTTCGAAGCTGTATTTGACGAGCAGAGCGTATTAGTCGGCGTCATCGGCGCCAGCCAGGACATCTCCCGGCGCAAAGCGGTCGAGCTGGAACTCGTCGAGCAGAGCCGGCGCGCCGAGGCCGCCAGCCAGGCCAAGGGCGAGTTCCTGGCCAACATGAGCCACGAGATTCGCACGCCCCTAAACGGCATCCTCACCATGGCCCAGGTCATGGCGCACGGGGAGCTCAGCAACGCCCAGCGCGACCTGCTCTGCGTCGTGCGCCAGTCCGGCCAGGACCTGCTTCACCTGCTCAACGACATCCTGGACTTCTCCAAGATCGAGGCCGGCAAGCTGGAGCTGGAGCAGACCGAATTCGATCCGGAAAAGGTGCTGGAGAGCACCCTGGCGGGCTTTGCGGCCCTGTCGGAGAAGAAGGACCTGCAGCTCTGGCTGCACGTGGCGCCGAGCGCCCGGGGAATGCGCCGGGGAGACCCCGCGCGACTGCGCCAGATCGTCGCCAATTTCGTCTCCAACGCGCTGAAGTTCACCGAACAGGGCGGCGTGCGCATCGATATCGTCGGCATGGGCGAAGGCGGGCGCGAGGGCCTGCGGATGGCGGTCAAGGACACAGGTCCCGGCATCGCCCCCGACAAGATGGCCCTGCTATTCCAGAAGTTCTCGCAGGTGGACGCCTCGACTACCCGCCGCTACGGCGGCACAGGTCTGGGGTTGGCCATCTGCCAGGAGCTGGCGGGGCTGATGCAGGGCCGGGTGTGGGCCGAAAGTGTGGAAGGGGAGGGCTCGACCTTCTTCGCCGAGCTGGGGATGCCCTATCTGCGCGACATCGTGGTGGAGGCCGACGCCTCGGGCGAGGTGGAGGACTTCGGCGAGCCGCCGCGGGCGCTCCGCCTGCTGGCGGCCGAGGACAACGCCACCAACCGCTTGGTCCTGACTACCGTCATGAACGTGTTCGGCTTTGATCTCACCCTGGTTGAAGATGGGGCGCAGGCTGTGGCCGCCTGGCGCGACCAGAGCTTCGACGCCATCCTGATGGACGTGCAGATGCCGGTGATGGATGGCGTCCAGGCTACCCGCGCCATCCGGGCCGAGGAGGCCGCCACTGGACGGCCGCGCATCCCGATCGTGGCTCTTTCCGCCAATGCCTTCCATCATCAGATCAGCGAATACATCGGCGCTGGCATGGACACCCACGTGGCCAAGCCGATCGAGCTGTCGGCGCTGCAGTCGGCCCTGGAGTACGTGCTCGCGGCCCCCGAGCCGGCGGCGCTGGCCAAGACGGGGTGAACGGGATTGGCGATTTGACCGGTCTGCTCGCCCGAACGCTCCCGGTTACAGTCGCCTCATCCTAAGCCTGTTCAAGGACTAGGCGTATTACCGCGTTGACGACCTTGTCCTTCGACAAGCTCAGGATGAGGCTGCCGGCGCGCCGCAAACAAAGAAGGCCGCGCCTGAGGACGCGGCCTTCAGGTCGTGCGAGGAGGAAGCGGTTAGAACGGATAGTAGCGGAAGCTGGTCATGATCATGTTGTCGTGAGCTTCCGGCGCCCCGCCGACCCCGCCGAAACCTTCCCGGGCGACGTAGGAATACTGCAGCCCTACCCGAAGCTGACCGAATGGGCCGGTATAGACCTTGTCCCAGGCCGAGAAGGTCAGTTCCGACAGCATCCGGGCGTTGCCGGTGCAGGTCAGGGCCGAGGCTTCGATCCCACAGCCGGTGTTCACCGCGGTGAAGGACCCGTAGCTGCCATGGCCGCCGTCGGGGCGCACGTCGTGCTCCTCGCCGCCGATGAAGTTCAGGTCCAAGGTCTTGGTGGCGTGCACCGTGGCGGTCACCAGACCTGCGGTCTCCTGGATGGCGGTGATCTTGCCGCTGGGCGTGAAGGCCACGTCCGGCAGCTGGCTGGTGCCGTAGCGGCCGACGCCGTTGCCGGTGATCCCCGTCACCTGCACGTCGAATAGATCTGGCAGGACCTGGGCCGCGAAGCCGCCGCCCACGCTGCCGGCGTCGATATTGTTGCTCTTCAGGTCGCCGAACTGTTCGTAGAAGGAGCGGTACATGCCAAACACCTCGGCGTGCATGTGATGGCCGTAGACGTCTTCTTCGGCGGCCAGCTTGCCGATCACGTCGGGGATGTGGTTCAGCGACTGGGTGGCGGGCGCCACGCCGCTGACCGCGGTCACCACGCCATTGACCGTGGTGGTGGCCAGCGTGCCGGTGTCTCCGGCATAGTAGTTGGAGCCGTTGTTGATCGTGGTCAGCACGCCCGCGGCGGTGGGAGCGGAGCCGCCGAAGGTGGTCTGCGGGTTCTCGACCGAGACCGCCGCCCACAGGCTGTGGTTCAGGAAGTCCTTGGTGATCCGGAATTGAGGCTGGCGAGCCCAGACGAAGCCGACGTTGTACTGCGCGTCGATGGTGGGCGGCAGCACTTCATTGCGGGGCGTGATGCCGTGGCTGTTCATGGTGGCCAGCGACCACTCGTCGCCGGCCAGCAGGTGCCAGCCCTCGTCGGCGAAGTCGAGCGTGCCGTAGATCACCCGGGTGCGCAGGTTGAACGAGTCCGACTCGTTCAGGTTGGCGGTCTGGGCGGCGCCCAGGAAGTCGAACTCGCCATACATCGAGAGCTTGATGTCGGGGTTGACGTTACCCTCGACCAGGCCGGTGATGCGGCTCTGGCGAGCGCTGGCGCGCAGCTCCTCGGCGTGGCCGGCGCGGGTCACGGCGTAGGGGATGGCGTTGAAGGGCGTGGCCACGTCCGAGGCGAGGTTGTGCTCGCGGTAGATGCCCGCCGCTTCCACGAAGCCGCCGGGGGTGATCTTGACACCCTTGAAGTAGATGCCGTCGGTCTTGGGCTTCAGTTTGTCAGCCTCTGCGGCGACGGCCACCGGGATCGACTGGATGATCGCGGCTGTGGCGTCGGCGTCTGCGGCCTGGGCGGTCTCGACCTGCTCGCTGGCGCTTTGCGCGGCGGCGGCGGCCTGGGCCTGCGTCTGGGCCTGCGCTGCGCCCTGGGCGTCCAGCTGGGCCTTGAGGGCGCGGACTTCGTCGCGCAGGGACGAGAGTTCGGAGCCGCCGCCGGCGACGTGCTTGCGTACGGCTTTCCTGTGGGTGTGGGCGGTGGGGGTCGCATTGGCCGCGACGCCTGCGGTCAAGGCGACGACGGCGCCCAGCGCGGCCCCGCGCAGCAGCGAGGTCTTGATCGTCATGAGTGGTGTCCCCTGTCCCGCGTCGGTGTTCCCGTCGCGTTGGCCAGGGCGCTTAGCGTCGCCGCATGATGCTAAAGCTACGCTTTGACGACACTTTTGTTGCGGACGAGGGGCATGATCCCGCCGCGACTTTCCCGCCACAGTTTCGCCGTGGTCAGGGCAGCCGCAAACGCTGGGCCTAAGGACAGCAGGTCGACGGAGATGACGCTGAGGACACTCGCGCGGAGGGCGTTTGGCGCGCCATCGGTGGCCGGGTGCAGCGCGTCTGGCTCGCCGGCCTTCGGATTGAAGCGGCTGCTCAGTAGCCGAGCCTGTTCCAGAAGGCGCAGCGGTGGCGCTGGGCGAAGTCGGCCGTCTGCGACACCCCGTCGGGGCGCAGCTGCAGCGGTCCCGTGCCCCTGTCCGGCGCCCAGCCGGGCGTGCTCGCCAGGTTCGGATCGCCGGCGCGGGCGAACGCCCCCCACCAGGCCTGCATGCGGTCCGACAGCGCCCGTTGGGCCGGATCGAACTTGACCCTCGACACCGCTTCCCAGGGCGTCTGGGTCACATAGGCGATCTCGGAACCGTGGAAGGCCTTCAGCGGCCCGGTAAAGGGCGAGCGGGGCAGGGTGTTGATCGCGTCCGGGTCGTCGAACTCGTAGGTATAGACA
>CALMGB010000265.1:26592-28708 GCA_937863535.1 uncultured Caulobacteraceae bacterium | reverse complement strand
GGCGGCCAGAAGGCCGCCGAGCCGGGCGACAGGCCCGAGGTCCTTCTGTCTGGAAGCCCCGCGGGCTGGTCTCAACGCCGGCCTTCCACCATACTGCCGCGAAAGCCTGCCATTCCGACGCCGCGGGACCTCCTGTCCAGCCCTTCGGTCACAGTGTCGCTCGAAGGGCCGCCCTCAGCCGTGGGAGCGAGTCTGTCCGGTTGATTCAAGGCTGAGGGCTGGGCGTGAAGGCGCTGATCGTGGCGGCGGGCCAGGGTGTGCGCCTGCGCGGCCTGGCCGCCTCCAAGCCGCTGGCGCCGGTAGGCGGCGTCGCCCTGATCGAGCGCGTGATCGCCGGCGCCGGGCGGGCGGGCGTGAGCGAGTTCGTAGTGGTCACCGGCTATGAGGGCGAGGCCCTTGAGACGAGACTCGCAGAGATTTCCGGCCGCCTCGCCCTGCCCGTCACCTGCGTGTTCAATCCGCAGTGGCGAGGCGCGAACGGCGTGTCGGTGCTGGCGGCGGCGGCGCTGCTGCCTGGCGATTTCCTGCTGATGATGGCCGACCACCTGTTCGATCCCTCGATCCTCGCCGACCTGATCGCCCTGGAAGGCGACGCGCCCGTGGTGCTGGCCGTCGACCGCCGTCTCGGCAACCCGCTGGTCGACCTGGAGGACGTCACCCGGGTGCAGACCGCGGCCGGCGGCGCGATCACGCGCATCGGTAAGCTGATCGACGCCTACGACGCCTTCGACACCGGCCTGTTCCGCGCCGGCCCCGCCCTCCTGGACGCGCTCCGGGCCGACGTGGACGGCGGCGGCGCGGGCAGCATCTCGGCGGGCATGCAGCGGCTGGCCGACGCCGGCCAGGCGCAGGCCTTCGACATTGGCGACCGCTTCTGGATCGACGTGGACGATGCGACCGCGATGGAGAAAGCGGAGGGTCATCTGCAAGCCGAGCGGGCGGATCGAACGTAGCCGCCAGCCTTCATCCCCCGCTTCCGCATGCTTCAAAGCCCCCGGCATCACCTTAAATATCAGGCGCACCTCGTGCTAAGAGCCCGCCGGTGAGCCCGGGCCCCGCTTGGAAGTCAAAGTGAAGCGGCTCGGCGGCGGCCAGCTCGACCGATACCTGCTGCGCCGCCTTTGGGCGCCGACGGCGGCGAGCCTGGGCCTCATCCTTGCCGCCCTGCTGCTCGACAAGGCGCTGCGCCTGGTCCAGCAGCTGTCCGACAGCGGAGCTCGCCTGGCCTTCCTGCTGCCGCTGATGGCGGCGCTGACCCCCTACTTCCTGAGCACGGCGGTTCCGTTCGCCTTCTTCGCCGGGCTGCTGATCTGCGTCAGCGGCCTGGACGCCGAGGGCGAGATCGAGGCGATCCTGGCCGCGGGCGTGTCGCCGCAGCGCCTGGCCGCTCCCTTCGTGGCCGCCGGCGCGGCCATCGCGTTGGCTGTCCTGGTGGTTTCCGCATGGCCCGAGCCTCTGGGGCGGTTCGGCTACGCCCAGGGCCTGGCGCGGGCGCAGCAGGCGGGATGGTCCGGCCGGCTGGAGCCGGGTGTGGTGTTCGCCCCCAAGCCCGGCTCCAGCCTTGAGGCCGAGCAGGTGCTGCTCGTGGGCCATCGCCTGCGCGGCGTGTTCCAGACCGAGCGAAACCCTGCGGGCGGCGAAACGGTCACCACCGCCAAGGAAGGGGCCTGGAGCTTCGTCCATGGCGGCCGCGACGTGGCGCTGACGCTGCACGACGGCTCGGTCCTTCGGGACCAGGCGGGCTCCAGCGCCACCTTCGGCCGCTTCGACACGCTGGACCAGATCGAGCCCTCCGGCGCCGCCGTCGCCAAGCCGGTCCGGGGCGGAGACGAGCGGGAGCTGACCCTGCCCGAGCTGTTCGGCGGCCTGGACGCGGGCGGCCATCGCGGGCGGGTGGTGGGGGCCGAGCTGACGGTGAAGCTGGTCCAGGCGGCGGTGCTGGTGTTCCTGCCGCTGTTCGCCCTGCCCCTGGCCCTGGCCAGCAAGCGGGGCGGCCGGGCGCCCGGCATGATCGTGGCCGTGGCGAGCCTTGCGGCCTTCCATCACGCGGTGGAATTCCTGAAAGGCCTGGTGGTGAGCGGAAAGCTGGCCTCGGCCTGGCCCATCGTCGCCTGCC
>CALMGB010000265.1:0-26563 GCA_937863535.1 uncultured Caulobacteraceae bacterium | reverse complement strand
GTGCATCGCGGTGCACCTGTCCAGCCGGCGACGGCCCGGCGACAATCCGATCACCCGCACGGGCGCCTGGCTCGCCTGGGTGACCCGGGGCCTTCGCCGCCGCGTCGCCTTGCTCGGCGGGGTCTCCTGGCTGACCCGCCGCTATTCGGGGCTGTCCGCCTACGTGGGGTGGCTGTTCGCGATCCGGACGGCCTTCGCGGGGCTGGGCTTCATCCTCTTCTTCCAGATCGTCGACCTGCAGGAGATGAGCCCGAAGATCCTGGCCAGGGGCCTGGGGACGGCGGGGGTCGTCCACTACGAGGCGCTGAGGCTGCCGGCCATGGCGCTGCAGCTTGGCGGGCTCGCGGTCCTGGTCGGCGCGGTGGCGACCTTCTTCGCGCTCGGCCGCAGCAGCGAGAGCGTGGCGATGCAGGCCTGCGGCGTCTCGCCCTACCGCATCCTGCTGGCGGCGACGCCCGTGGCCCTGTTCGTGGCGGCGCTGGAGCTCGGCCTGTCCTCGGAGGTGGTGCCCCACGCCCAGGCGGCGCTGGACGGCTGGTGGAGCGACAGCACCCCCGTGGTGCAGCGCGTCGCGCCCCAGGAGCGCTGGCTGCGGGTCGGGCGCGACCTGCTGCACGTGGACCACGTCAGCGCCGACGGCCGCCGCCTGCAGGGCGTCAGGATGTACCGCCGCGACGCCGACGGCCTGCTCCGCGGTCGCACCTCCGCCGCGGCCCTGCAATGGGCGCGGGGCTGGCGGGCGGGCCTCACCCGCTTCGACCAGGTGGGCGAGACGGGGGATCTGGTCACCGTGGCGCCGCAGGGCCGCTGGAGCGGCGTCGGGCTCACGCCGTTCGACCTGCGCGCGGTGACCCGCACCTCCGACGAGACGACCACCCTGGCGGCGGTCTGGACGCGGGTTTCGGGCGCCGCCACCGACAAGCGCGGCCACGACCTCGCCACGAGGGTGCAGCACGGGCTGTCGGAGCCGCTCAGCCCCCTCATCATGCTGCTGCTGGCGTCACCGGTGCTGGTCTGGTCGGGGGGCCGGCGAGGCCAGACCCTGCCGCTGGGCGCAGCCCTGGGTTCGGGCCTCGCCTTCCTGATGACGGACGGCCTGTTGACGGCGCTGGGCGAGGCCGGCGACCTGCCCGCCCTCGTGGCCGCCTGGACGGCGCCTGCGATCTTCGCCGCCGGGGGCTTCTGGGCCCTGTCCTTCTCCGACGGCTGATTGCGGCCCGCAAAATGCGAGGATGTTTCTGTTGAGACCTGCTTTCCAAGCGAGAGGCTGGCGCGCCGCACTCGCCGGCCTGATCCTGTCGGCCGCCGCCGCCTCGCGCCCCGGCGCCCAGGACGCCTGCGACGGCCAGCCCTCAGGCGTACGGCTGTTCATCTCGGTGGACCGGGTGGTGCGCACGGAGGGCCTGATGGCCGCCACCGTCTATCCGGACGACCGCCGCCGCTTCCTGGCCCACCATGGCCAACTCGCCGTCGTGCGGCGCCCGAGCGCGGCGCCCTCCACCGAACTCTGCCTGTGGCTTCCGACGGCGGGGCGCTACGAGGTGGCCGTCTACCAGGACCTGAACGGGGATCATCGCTTCAACCGCACGGCGCTCGGCCTGCCGGCGGAGCCCTACGGCCTGTCCAACGACCCGCCCAACCTGATGGGCCTGCCGACCTTCCGCTCGGTGCAGTTCCCGGTGCATGAGGGCGACAACACCATCCACATCCCGCTGCACAAGGCCAAGGGCTGAGGGCGGGCCCCCTTCCGCGCGCAACACCTGGATGCGTCGCCCTGCTGAAAAGCAATTGCACGGGGGCCGGTGTCGCCCGTAGGTCGCTCCACGACGGGGCGAGGCGACATGCTGGAGTTATGGGGCGGGCACGAGTGCACCGTAAATCGGATCGGCGACGCCTTCTTCGATCAGACCGTGAGATCAGGCCACCAGCACCGGCTGGACGACCTGGAGCTGTTCGCAGGCCTCGGCCTGAAGGCCCTGCGGTATCCCCTACTGTGGGAACGGGTTTCGCCCGACGCGCCTGACGTGCGGGACTGGAGCTGGACGGATGCGCGCCTGGCCGAGATCCGCCGCCTGGGACTGCGGCCCATCGCCGGGCTGCTGCATCACGGGAGCGGCCCGCGCTACACCGACCTCCTGAGCGATACCTTCGCCGGGGGGCTGGCGAAGCACGCCCGGGCGACCGCTGAGCGCTACCCGTGGATCGAGGACTGGACGCCGGTCAACGAGCCCCTGACCACCGCCCGCTTCAGCGCCCTCTACGGCCACTGGTATCCGCACCTCTGCGACGAGCGGAGCTTCTGGCTGGCCCTGCTCAACGAGATCGAGGGGACCTGCGCGGCCATGCGCGAGATCCGCCAGGTCAATCCGCAGGCGCGGCTGATCCAGACCGAGGACCTCGGCCAGGCCTATGGCACGCCGCCGTTCGAAGCCGAGGTCGCCTACCAGAACCAGAGGCGCTGGATCAGCTGGGACCTGCTCGCCGGCCGCGTGACGCGGGAACACCCGCTGCGTGCGCGCCTCGAGGCCTTCGGTCTCGGCCGCCGGTTGGACGCCCTGGCCGAGGCCCCCTGCCCGCCCGACATCCTGGGCGTGAACTTCTATCCCACCAGCGAGCGGTTCCTGGACCATCGCGCCGAGCTTTATCCCCAGTGGGTCGCGGGCGATCTCGGCCAGTTCGACATGGACGCGGTGCGCGTGCTCGACCCTGGACCCGTGGGACTGGAGGGCCTGCTCGCCCAGGCGTGGGCGCGCTACGGCCTGCCGCTGGCCGTGACCGAGTCGCACCTGAACGGGAGCCTGGACGACCAGATGCGCTGGGGCCTGGACGCCTGGACGATGGCGGAGCGCCTGCGGGCCGGGGGCGTGGACGTGCGGGCTGTGACGAGCTGGGCGCTGCTCGGCAGCTTCGACTGGAACAGCCTGCTGACCCGGCAGGACGGCTTCTACGAGCCGGGCGCCTTCGACGTGAGCGGCGGGGCTCCGAGGGCCACGGGGCTGGCGAGCATGCTGACCCATCTTGGCGCGGGCGGCGATCCGGCCGACTGGGTGCGCGCACACCCGTCTTTGAAGACTGCGGGCTGGTGGCGCGGGGATGACCGCCTCACCCTGCCGCCCTACCGCTGGCAGGAGGCCGCCCGCGTTTGATCGAGCTTCGGCGGCTCCCGCCCGCCGACCAGCCGCGCCATCAGTCGGTTTGGCCTGTCGCGGACTCTGCCTGACGATCGCAGTCGGTGTGTCCGCAGGCTGGCCTGCGTTCAGGCCCGGAGCGCGCCGGACTAGCTGCCGCTGCCGGTGATAGCCGCGGTGATGGTGTTGTACATGGTGTTGGTGCTGTGACCCAGGGCGGTTATGCCGGCCACCGCCGCCAGGAAGACCAGGCTGCCGATCAGCGCATATTCGATCGTCGTCGCGCCTCTGCGGTCATGTCGGAAGCGTTTCGGCATCTCGGCGACCAGCCTTAGCGGGGAAGGCTGAATGGCGCCTTAAGCCGGCTCAGATCTTT
Organism: uncultured Caulobacteraceae bacterium; assembly: GCA_937863535.1. GTDB lineage: Bacteria > Pseudomonadota > Alphaproteobacteria > Caulobacterales > Caulobacteraceae > CAHJWH01. The sequence goes on along the minus strand of CALMGB010000265.1, from coordinate 23,059 downwards.
TCGCCCGCGGGAAGAGACTTACGTGTCCGCGTCTCCCAAGCCCGCCGCCCGTCTCGCCATCCAGACCGCGCCCTCCAGCCCGGCGTGCGTGAGCTGCGGGGCCGCCAGGTAGGCGTCGCGCTCCACCGCGCGGATCGGTCCATAGACCCGGATGCGGCGGCATAGGCCCTCGTGCACGCTGGCGCGAAGGCCGGGCGTGTCCATCACCCCGCCCCCCAGGATCAACCGCTGGGGCGACCAGGCCAGCACGATCGCCTCGCACAGCTGGGCCAGATAGTCCGACGTGAGCGCGAAGACCTCAGCCCGGTCCTGCAGCCGTGGCCCCTCGCCCAGGCGGCGCCGGATCGCAGGCCCGGCGCTCAGACCCTCGGCGCAGTCGGCGTGATAGGGGCAGGCGCTCGGCAGGTCATCGCCGGCGCGGCGTTGGAGACGGATGTGGCCCATCTCGGGATGCATCGCGCCGCGCAGGGTTCGTCCGGCGACCACCAGGCCCGCGCCGATGCCGGTGCCCACGGTGACGTAGGCCACGGTCTCCACTCCCCTTCCAGCGCCCATCTGCTGCTCGGCCAGGGCGGCGGCGTTCACGTCGGTGTCGATCCCGACGGGGGCGTCGAGCCTGTCGGCCAAGGCTCCCAGCAGGTCGAAGCCGCTCCAGTGGGGCTTGGGCGTAGCGAGCATCCGGCCGTATCCGGGAGAAGCGGAGTCGAGGTCGATCGGGCCGAAGCTGGCGACGCCCACCCCCGCCAGCCGCCGGTCCGGCGAAAGCGCGGAGGTCACGCAGGCGGCGATGGCCTCCACAGCCGCCTGCGGGGCGCCCGTGACAGACCGCGCCTCGGCCAGCACGGCGCCGGCGCCGTCCACCACCTTGCAGAGGATCTTGGTGCCTCCGGTTTCCACGCCGGCGAAGATAGGGTCCAGGGTCAGGGCTCGAACTCCGCCAGTTGGGTGACAGCCGAGGCGTAGCAGCCCTTCGGCCCGGCCTCGCCGCGCCTCCGCGCCGCAGCCGCCGGTAATGTCTCAGTTTGAAAACGGCCGGGGTTGACGGGGCTTGGCCCCGGGCATCGGCGGCGTGTGCTCGCAGCCATCCCCTTCATCGTTCAATCGCGGGCGGATGGATGTGCGCCAGCCGGAGCCCGCAAAGCGCGAACCTAGAACAGCGCAGCTAAATCGCTATTGTCTTTCCGTGGATGGCGAAAACGAACTTCAAATGGTGCAGCGCCATGTTCGCGAAGGCGCGGCTTCCCTGCTCCGCCAAACTGATATGGTCGCCGAACTGGAACGTGCTGGTGAGGATACCGCCATCGCCCGCACCCTTCTAGCGTCGTTCAAGGACACTCAACGTAAACACCAAGAGCATTTGGCCCGCCTCGTTACGCGCGATCAAAGTTCAGACTGAGACACTACCCGGCCGCCCGGTCTCTCGCAATTAACCAGGAGTCTGCTAACAAGCCGCCCCGGGCCGTCAGACGTCCGGCCGAGCCGCGATCTAGCGCCCGCGCATCCGCGGGACCATCTAGACGCGGCGCAGGAAGCGCAGCCCCTTCGTCGTCGGTGAGCAGAGACGTCACATGCGTTGGTTGATGCGGTCGAAGATCCATAACGCCGTCGTGACGGAGGCGAACCTCGCCTATGTCGGCTCGATCACCATCGACGAGGACCTGATCGACCGGGTAGGCCTTTGGCCCGGAGAGCGGGTGCTGGTGGTGTCCAACACCTCAGGCGCCAGGCTCGAGACCTATGTCATCGCAGGTCCCCGGGGCTCGGGCGCCATGTGCATGAACGGTGCAGCCGCCCACCTGATCGGCGAGGGCGAGCAGATCATCATCATGGGCTTCGAACTCACCGAAAAGCCGGTCCAGCCGCGCGCCGCCCTGGTGGACGCCAAGAACCGCTTCGTCCGGTTCCTCACCGAGCGCCCCTCCACTGTGCTGGAGCCGTTCGAAGCGGCGGTGGTGTAGGCTCAGCCCAGCCTCATTCCACTTACCGTCGCCTCGATAAGGCGGGGAGGCTCTTCTACCAAGGCGGTTGAACCTGACCTCCGACCAATTTTCCTTATCCACCGGACTCGTTCCGGGGGCCCGAAGCGCAGGGCTTTCCTGAGAGCGCCACGCTCTGGATGCCCGCAACACGTGCGGGCAACGGGGATGGACAGGCGGTGATCGCCGAAGGTCGATCTTAATGGCCGTCGGTATTAGGCCCGAGGCCGTCCTACCAAGACATTGTCGATCAGGCGCGTGCGGCCGAGGCGCGCGGCGAGAGAGACCAGCGCAGCCTCCCCTACCCTGCCCAGCTCCTCCAGCGTGTCAGGACTGGCGACGCTGACGTAGTCCACCTCGAATCTCGGCTCGTGGGCGATCACCTCGCGCACCGAGGCTCGCAGGGTCTCCGCATCCCGTTCCCCGCCTTCGAACAGCGCCCTCGCCCTGGACAAGGCCCGGAACAAGGTTGGCGCCGCCGCGCGCTCGGCCGGGCCGAGATAGACGTTGCGGCTGGACAGGGCCAGGCCGTCAGCCTCCCGCACGGTGTCGGCGACGACCACCTGCACCGGCATGTCCAGGTCGGCCGCCATGCGCGAGATCACCACCGCCTGTTGGGCGTCCTTCTGGCCGAAGTAGGCGCGCGTCGGCTGCACGATGTTGAACAGCTTGGCGACCACCGTGGCGACACCGGCGAAGTGGCCCGGCCGCGCAGCGCCCTCCAGCGGAGCGGTGACGCCCTCAACCTCGATGCGGCTGGCGAAGCCCTTCGGATAGATCTCCGCAGCCGAGGGCGTGAACACCAGATCCCCCCCCGCCCCCTCCAGCAGCGCCAGGTCGCGCGCGAGGTCGCGGGGGTAGCGGGCGAGGTCCTCGGTCGGCCCGAACTGGGTCGGGTTGACGAAGATGCTGACCGCCACGGCGCCGCACTCCGCCTTCGCCCGCCGCACCAGGCTGAGATGCCCCTCGTGCAGGAAGCCCATGGTGGGGACAAGGCCGAGCGTCGGGAACGCGCTACGGGCGGCGCGCACCTGCGTGATCGTCTCCAGCACCTGCATGGTCAGTGGAGGTCGGCCAACGCCTGGGCGAGTTCGGCCTCGTCCATGGCGGAACTCTGGGCGGCGGTGGGGAAGGCGCCGCTCTGCACCTCATCCACATAGGCGCCCAGCGCAGAGCCGATGGCCGCGCCGATGTCGGCGTAGCGCTTGGCGTGGCGCGGCGACTTGCCGTCGAGCAGGCCCAGCAGGTCGTGCCAGACCTGCACCTGCCCGCCGCAGCCCACGCCCGCACCGATGCCGATGGTGGGGATGCGCAGTCTGTCGGTCACCGCCTGCGCAAGCTGGGCGGGCACCAGCTCCAGCACGATGGCGAAGGCGCCCGCCTCTTGCAGACGCAGGGCGTCCTCCACGAGCCTGCGGGCCTCGGACGCCGCCTTGCCCTGGACCCGAAGCCCGAGTTGGTGCTGCGACTGGGGGGTGAAGCCCAGATGGCCCATGACCGGCACGCCGAGTTCGGTCAGCCGGCGCACGCTGGCGGCGACCGGCGCGCCGCCCTCCAGCTTCACCGCGTGCACCCCGGCCTCCTGCATCAGCCGCCGGGCGGAAGCTACCGCGTCCGCCTCGCTGGCATAGGTCAGGAAGGGCAGGTCGCCGATCACCAGCGCGGTCTCGGCCCCGCGCATGACGGCGGCCGAGTGGCGGACCATGTCATCAAGCGTCACCGGCAGCGTGGTCGGATGGCCGTGCATGACCATGCCGAGCGAATCGCCCACCAGGAGCAGCGGCACGCCCGCCCGGTCCGCGATCCTGGCGGAAGCGTAGTCGTAGGCCGTCACCATGGCGATCCGCTCGCCCTGGTCCTTCATCCGCTGCACGTCGCGAAGGGTGATAGGCATGGAGGTCCCCAACTTGCCCCGAGGCGAGAGCGGGCGTTTTAGGCTGCTGACGGCGAAGGCGGAAGCGCAGCGGACGAACACGCGCTCGGTGCGCCCGCATCGCGCCCAAGCCGGATAAAGATGGAGGATTTGCGGCTCACATTTCGCCTCAACACGAGCCTTTTCAAGACCAGGACGGCGGCGCCAACGGCGTACGCCTCGGTCTCCAACAAGCTCGGACTCAGGCGAAAACAGGCGTTTACGCCCAGACTGATCCCGCCGTAGAAGGACGCGGTGACGCGCGCTAACCCGTTCAGCCTCGCCGGCCAAGTCGCCCTGGTCACCGGCGCCGCGCGCGGCCTGGGCTTCGAGGTCGCCAAGGCGCTGGCCGCCGCCGGCGCCCAGGTGGTGCTGAACGGTCGCAGCCCCGAGCCGCTGGAGGCGGCGGTGACGGCCATCCGCGAGAGCGGCGGCGACGTCCACGCCGGACTCTTCGACGTCGCCGACCCCGACGCCGCGGAGCGCGCCGTGGCCGACATAGTGACGCGTCACGCCCGGCTCGACATCCTGGTGAACAATGTCGGCCAGCGGGACCGGCGCGAGCTGTTCGCCTTCTCGCTGGCCGAAGTGCGCGCCTTGCTGGAGGTGGACCTGATCGCACCCTTCCATCTCAGCCGGCTGGCGGCCAAGGCGATGGTCCCCTGCAAGTCCGGCCGCATCCTCAACGTCACCTCCATCGCCGGCCCGATCGCCCGGGCGGGCGATGCGCCCTACACCACCGCCAAGGGCGGGCTGGAGGCCCTGACCCGGGCGCTGGCGGCGGAACTCGGCGTGTACGGGATCACCGTCAACGCCCTCGCCCCCGGCTACTTCGCAACCGACGCCAACACGGAGATGGTGGCGGATGAGGGCGTGCGACGCTGGCTGGAGCAGCGCACCTCGCTGCAGCGCTGGGGCGAGCCGCACGAGTTCGCGGGCGCGGCCGTCTTCCTCGCCTCCCCCGCGGCCGCCTACATAACCGGCCAGGTGCTGGCGGTGGACGGCGGCTATCTAGCCCATTTCTGAGGCCCCGTGCTTCGACCGCTTCATCGCCTTGATGACGCCCGAGAAGCTCAGCATCGGCCGTCCATCAGCCTTGATCATGCCGCGTACGAAGGTGAGGCTCTTACCAGCCCGGCTCACCTCGCCGGTCGCCTCGATCCACTCGCCGACATAGGCCGGTCCTAGGAAGTCGCCGGTCAGGTTCACCGTCACGCCGCGCACGCCGGCCCGAGCCCTCTGGCTGAGCGAGAAGGGCGAAGTCGGCAAAGGTCATCATGCAGCCGCCGTGCATGGCGCCGAAGGCGTTCATGTGCCGCGCCTCGGCCCGGAATGCGCATCGCGGCTCACCATCGATCTCGCGCGAGTAGAAGGGTCCGGTCAGGACCTCGAAGGCATCGGCGTCGGTCCAGGTCCACCAGCCGGCGAACTCGCCTTCGGCAATCTTGCGAGGGCCCCTCCGCTCATCGTCGCCACCACCGTCCATCAGCCTAGTTCCCCAAAGTCCGGTCTCGCGGGCCGCGCTCGCTGCTCACAGGAAGTCCTTCAGCGTCTCCAGGAACCTGGCCGTCTGGTCGTGGTGCAGCCAGTGGCCGGCGTGCTCGAAGCTTACCACCCGGGCGTCCCGGAAGCGGGCGGCGTCGCCGTTCTTCAACGGGTCCGAGGCCCAGCTGTCCTGGCCATGGAACAGCAGCACCGGACAGGTGATCGAAGACCAAAGAGCGTGCAGCTCCTCTGCGGAGAGGTCCAGCGGCGGCACGGAGCGGATGTAGTTGTCGAACTTCCAGCTGTAGGTTCCATCCTCGTTACGGCTGACACCGTGGATAGTGAGGTGGCGAGCCTGCTCGTCGCTGAGATAGCGGTTCTCCGCCTGCATGCGCGCCAGCGCCTCCTCGATGGAAGCATAGCGGCGTGGGCTGCGCCCGCTGAGCTGTCGACGCTCTCTGATCCAGGTCCGCCAGCGCTCGGCGGTGGGCGCGGAACGCAGCGCCACCTGCTCCGGCGTCATCAGCCCCGTGCCTTCGATGGCCACCAGCTTGCGCACCGTCTCCGGATAGATGCCCGCATAGCGCAGCGAGATCATCGCCCCCAGCGAGTGGGCGACGATGGTCACCGGTGCCAGCTGCTGCTGGTGGATCAGCTGGGCTAGGTCGTAGACGTAGGCCGGCATGGCGTAGGACCCGTCCGGCGACCACGCGCTGTCGCCGTGACCGCGCAGGTCCGGGGCGATGACGTGCCAGTCGCGCCGGAGTGCGCGCGCCACCCAGTCCCAGCTGCGGCTGTGGTCCCGCCCGCCGTGCTGCAACAGCAGCGGCCGCGCGCCTGCATTGCCCCAGTCGTTGTAGTGCAGCCGAAGCCGCTGGGACACGAAGCTGTGGGAGGTAGGGCCGAAGTCGTCCGGGTCCATGGGCGCGGGGCTCTCCTCGTCGGGGCCTCTATTCCCTGCCGCAAGTCCGGCGGCAAGTCGCGCCCCCCGCTACGCGGCCGAGGATAAGAGCTGCCGCCTCGAATTTGCCGAGGACCGTGCGCATCTTCAGCCTACCTGGCGCCGGCCTTCCGGTCATGGCTCCGGCGTTGTCGCGATCCAGACAACATGGCGCGGGGAGCCGCGGGTCCCGTAAGCGCGCACCTTCGACTCGCTCACCGTGAAGCCCGTTCGGCAGAGTCGGCGGCCAAACGCTTCGTCCGGCGCGGCCGACCACACGGCAAACACCCCGCCGGGCCGGAGCGCCCGGGCGGCGGCGGCGAGGCCGCTTGGGGCATAGAGCCCGTCGTTCGCCCGGCTCACCAGTCCGCTGGGTCCGTTGTCCACATCGAGCAGGATCGCGTCGTAGTCGCCGTGGGCGGAAGCGATCAGGCTCGCCACATCCGCCTCGATGATCTCGACACGAGGATCGGCCAAGCTGTCGTTGAACAGATCAGCCAACGGCCCGCGCGCCCAAGCCACCACTGCGGGAATAAGCTCGGCCACAATGATGCGAGCGTTAGGCCCCAGCTCGGCTAGGGCGGCGCGCAGGGTGAACCCCATGCCGAGGCCGCCGATAAGAAGCCGCGGTGCTCCACGAGCCCGAAGACGCTCGCAGGTCAGGCTGGCCAGCGCCGCTTCCGACCCGCCGAGCCGGCTGTTCATCAGCTCATTGCCGCCGATTATGATGGAGAACTCGGCGTCCCGACGCATCAACCGCAACTCGCCCTGACTGTCCGGCGTCGGCGCGGCGCCAATCTGCACCCAACGGATCACCGCTGATGGGCCCTGATCGAGGAGAGTGGGGGTGGGATCAGCGGCCCCGGACACAAGCGAGGCAGGATAACCGAAGACGGCCAGGCATTTACGCCTTCTCGCCGAAATCGCGTCAAAGATGTCCGGGGATCAATTCAGCCCACGTAACGCGGGTCCAAGGTACGCAGGTGGCGCGCTTGACCTTCGATCAGACGCTCCTGGGCGCTGATGACCTGCTCTCGGCTGGCGAGGGACAGCTCTAGGTCCGCGATCCGGGAGCGGTGGTCCGCAGCTACCGCCTTCAGGGAGGCGGTATAGCCGGCCATCCGAACCTCATCTTCTCGCACTCTCCTGGCACTCCACGACGTAGCGGCGAAGGCGGCGATCCCGGTGAGGCAGAGCAGAGCCGCGAAGATGATCATGTAACGGTCCTCGTTGGACCGGAAAAGCGGTGGCGATGCAGAGGTTCCGAGTTGGGAACCGTATAGGAATGAGGGACGGCCGATCACGCCGACCGAACAGCTGGAGAGCGCACATGAACGACGATCAATCCGGGCTGGAGCTACGCTCGCTGATTCGGCGGGAAGGAGAGCTGGAGCTCTCCTTCGCCCAGGTGGCGCGGCCCGAGCCGGGTCCGGGCGACGTGGTGGTGCAGCTGCAGGCTGCGCCGATTAATCCCTCGGATCTCGGCCTGCTGATCGGCGCGGCCGACCTGGGCACGGCTCGAGCTATGGGCGAAGGTGCTGGGACCGTCGTCACCGCCACGGTTCCGCCCCCGCTGATGCGCAGCATGGCCGGGCGGCTGGACCAGTCCATGCCCGTGGGTAACGAGGGCGCGGGCAAGGTGGTGCAGGCCGGGTCGGCGACGGAGGCTCAGGCCCTGCTCGGCCGCACCGTCGCCATCGCAGGCGGGGCGACCTATTCGCAGTACCGCAAGCTCAGGGCCGCCGACTGCCTGCCCCTGCCGGAGGGGACGAGTGCGCAGGACGGCGCCTCCAGCTTCGTCAACCCGTTGACCGCGCTCGGCATGGTGGAGACGATGCGGATGGAGGGCCACAGCGCCCTGGTGCACACCGCCGCCGCCTCCAACCTCGGCCAGATGCTGAACCGCATCTGCTTGGCCGACGGCGTGGCCTTGGTGAACATCGTGCGCAGCGCCGAACAGGCCGCCCTGCTCCGCGACGCGGGCGCCGCCCATGTCTGCGACTCCAGCGCGCCAGACTTCATGGCCACCCTGGTGGAGGCGCTGAAGGCCACGGCTGCGACCCTGGCCTTCGACGCCATTGGCGGCGGCAAGCTGGCCGGCCAAATCCTGTCAGGCATGGAGCAGGCGGAGAGCGGGACTGCGCCCTATAGCCGTTACGGCTCCACCGTGCACAAGCAGGTCTACATCTACGGCGGCCTAGATACCCGCCCGACCGAGCTGGCGCGAAGCTTCGGCTTCGCCTGGGGCGTGGGCGGCTGGCTGCTGACGCCGTTCCTGCAGAAGGCCGGCGCGGCCAAGGTGGCGGCGCTGCGCGAACGAGTGGCCGCCGAACTCAAGACCACCTTCGCCAGTCGCTACACCAAGGTGATCTCGCTGACCGACATGCTGAAGCTCGACAACCTGCACGCCTATAACCGGCGCGCCACGGGAGAGAAGTACCTGGTCGATCCGAGCCTCGGCTGAGAAATGGATGCGGCGCGGAACAGCCTTGAGCTGCGTCCTCTGGCCATGCGCTCGAACGCTGCTCTAACACCCTCCGCCGCAACCGATCGCACCCTGCCGCGCTCAAACGCGGCGGGCGCGCACTCTCCTCGACTAAGGCGCATCGTAGGGGGTCGGCTGCGTTGGATATGGCCTCTGTGCGCGGAAGACGAGGCGCTCGCATCAGCCGGAGGCTTGCGGTCACCCTCGGCATCCTTGTGCTCGGGGTGGGCATACTTGGGGTTGACGTGGCTGAGCGGGCGCGGCCCCTCGCCATCGCGCAGCTGTCCAGCCGGATCGGCCAGCCCCTGCATGTGGACGGCGAACTCTCGCTTCATCCCGCGCTCGACGGCTTCACAGTTCGCTTCTCCGGCCTGCATGTGGATCAGGCCGCCTGGGCGGGTCGGGGCGACCTGCTCCGGGTGGACAAGGGAAGTTTCACACTCCCATGGACGGGATTGCTCGGCGGCGTGCGGCTTCAGGACCTGCAACTGGACGGACTGCGGCTGAACCTGCGTCGCGATTCGCACGGCCGGCCCAATTGGTCAGATGGGCGCGTCCACCGGCCATTGCGTCTGCCGCGCATCGCCAGGATCGCCATCCGCGACGGCAACCTGGCTTACCAGGATCAAGCCCGCGCTCTCACCTTCCAAGGCCAGATCGCGGTGGCGTCGGATGCCGCAGGTCCGCCGGTCCTCACCGTGCGGGGCCATGGCGGCATCGAGGACGGCCGCTGGGCCATCGACGCCCGCAGCACCACCGACTTCTACGGGTCGCAGCCCTATGTCCTCAGCGGTCGCCTGCTGCTGGATAAGCCTTCCGGCCGGTCGACGGCGCAGTACAGCGGGCGCTTCACGCCGGCTGGCGGTGGACACCTGCAGGCGACGGTGGACGCGACGGGTCCGGACCTCCACGACCCCTCCCACCTGATAAACGTCCCCCTGCCCCACACGCCGGCCTACAAGCTGCATACCCTGGTGGACAGAACGCCGAAGGCCACCCGGCTGCAGGAGCTTTCCGGCCGCGTCGGCGCCTCGGATATCGCCGGGACCATGAGCATCACGCCTGCGCAGGGCGGCCACCATCTCGACGGTGCACTCCGGTCACGCTCCCTTCGCATGTCGGACCTGCTGTCGGTCGCCAGCGGTGGCCAGTTGGGCCGCGCGCGCCGACATGGCGGGCTGCTGCCGGACGCCCCGATCAACCCTGTACCCCTGCGCAAGCTGACCGGAGCGTTGCGCCTGAGCGCGGCCAGCGTCCAGGCGCCTAGTATTCGCAGCCTTCAGCTGCTCGCCACCTTCGACCGCGGGCGCGTCGCGGCGGCTCCCCTGACGCTGACCCTGGCGCACGGGCGCGCGAAGGTGGGCTTCGTGCTGGATGTCCGCGGGCCGATCCCCAAGGTACGCCTGGACGCTGGTCTCCGGGACGCCGACACCTCGGAGTTCCGAAACCCCGGCGATGCCCCCCCGCCGCTGCAGGCCGTGTTCGACGCCGACGTCCATCTTCAGGGCGCCGGTCCGTCATTGTCTGCAGCGGCCGCCCACGCTTCCGGAGACATGGAGCTCGCCGCCCACGGCGGCCGGCTGCAGCAGACCCAGGCCGCGGTGCTGAGCGCCAATATTGTCCGGGGGCTCTTCTCGGTGCTCGGCCGCAGCCATGCGGATACGCCGCTGCAATGCGCCGTGGCGCGCTTCGAGGTGCGTGACGGACGGGGACGCGCCACCGCTCTGCACATCATGACGGGCCTGGGCGGCGTGACGGGCGAAGGCGGCTTCGATCTGGCCTCCGAGACCCTCAAGGTGACGCTGCGCCCCGCATCGCCCATGAAGGCTGGGCTCACCTCGGTGCAGCTCCAGGGGCCACTGCAGCATCTTCGACCGACGTTGACCTTCGGCAACCCTATGGCGGCTGTCGGCCGTGTGTTCACGGGTTTCCTGCATCCGGCGTTGTTCAGCCAGCCCGGCCCAGGGTGCGGGTAATCCCGGCCTAGCGGGGTGAGCACGGAGCATATGCAAACGCCCTGCGTTCAGACCTCGAAGAAGGAGACGTTGAATGATTGGCGTAATCGCAGTTCTGAAGGCCAAGGAAGGCCGCGAGGCCGAGTTCGAGCGGACCTTCACCGAGATGACCGCCAAGGTGAAGGCCAACGAGCCCGGCAACCAGATGTACCAGCTCACCCGCAGTCGCACCGAGCCGCGGACCTACAAGGTAATGGAAATGTACGCTGACCAGGCGGCGTTTGAAGCTCACGGCTCCAGCGACCACTACAAGGAAGGCGGCCGGGCGCTCCGGGATTTGGTGGAAGGGTGGCCTGAGGTAGAGCTGCTCGACACGGTGACCTGAACAGGCGGAGCGAGCGGGTTTAGGCGCGCTTGCGCAAGGCCCGCTCGAACACGGCTCCGGATGCGACGAAGCCGGTAGCGTGGCCGAAGGCTTCCAGATCGGGATGATCCGGCGGCACAGTCAGGCTTAGCGAACCACACTTGGCCAACCTCGCGCTGTGGGCCGCGGCCTTCAGCAGGAGCCGGCCTATCCCGCGGCGGCGGGCGTCCTGGGCAACCAGCAGTGTCGTTATGCGGGCGATCGGCGCGTCCACCTCAAGGCTTGGCGACCAGGAAAGGGCCACGACGCCGCACGGCGGCCCGCATTCCGACCCGATCAGGACCGCCCCACTGCCCTGACTGATGGCCTCGATCCTGTCAGCCCACAGGTGTGCGGAAACCATAGCCCCAGCGCCGCTCATCAACTCCGCCACGCCCTTTGCGTCGGCAGCGATCGCACCGCGGATTCGAAGGCCATACCGTCCAGCCAAGTCAGACCGTCAGTTGTTCACCGCATCGTCCAAAAAACGGCGATCCCTACTTCTTACCGGGCGGGGTCAGGAAATCCTTTTCGGCGGTAGCCACGGGCTTCACCTTCTCGGCCTTGGGCTTGCGGACTTCCTTGTTGCTCTTCTTCTGGCCTTTGGCCATGGCTTTCTCCGGGATGGGCGGTGGCAGGTCGTCGGCCGCAATCTCTTCGGCGCTGCGGGTCAGCAACTTGCTTGTGGTGATGTCGCCTTCAACCACTCTGACGCCGAGATAACGCATCTGACCGTCAGTGAAGCTGATGGCCTCGGTCTCAATGCTTGGGTCACGCCTCAGCTTGGCTGCGTCACTGAGCGTCAGCTTCAGCATAAGGGCGGAGATTACGGCGCCGTCGGCCGTCGCCTTCTCGCTCTCGGATCGGAACCTCTGGCCCGGCGGAAGCAGCTTGGGTGGAGGGGGCGGGGGTCGAGCGGGCATCTTGGTCCCTTGTGCGAGCCTGACGGAAAGCGCCGGCGCAACGTCTAGTCACTCGTCATTAGAGCGGGCCGGAGCCGCAGAGATCAAGCGGTTTGCGATCCGATCCGGACAATCGACCCGTTCAAGCCGGGGCGTCTCCGCCATCAGGTGCGTCTTCGGCTAGGCCGTCCAGGCGTAAAACCTCTTCGCCCGCCGGCGTGATCTTCCACCCCTCTCGGCTGCGCTCGGCCAGTCCTAGCCCGGTCAGGGCGCGGGCGTCGGCGATGTTGATCCAGTCCACATCCCCGCCAGCCTGCTTGGCCGCAAGGTTCCGGAGCGCGGTGAACTGACCCGGCGAGATGGCCAACTACCGGCCGCCGCCTAACGGGTTCGCAGCACCCGTCACCCAGCGCGCCGCGGTCCGCTCAAGTTGCTGAGTTACGCGGTCAAGCTGGCTGGAAATGTCTCCCACGTCACCCTCGAGTTGGGCACAGCGTGTCTTCAGGTAGTCGTTCTCCCAGCGCATGTGCTGCGCCTCCTTGTCGGTCACGAGCGTCCCTCCGCGCGGATGACCGCGCGCAGCAACAGGGCGCGCCGGAGCGGCAGACCTGGGGCGCGCAACTCGCTTCTCGCTCCTTCCACCACCCGGCCGCGATGGCGCCCACCCAGCGCCCAGGCTTCCGCCCGCACGTCCTGCGGCGGCGTCCAACGGGCGCTGAGTCGGCCGATCAGGCGGGAGACAAGGGAGGCCATCCGCTCAGCTCCGCTGGGCGCCTCGCAGGCCCGGCATGTCGGGCAGACGCGCACGCGAAACGCGTCCGGTGGAGCGGAGACCGGTCAAGACAGCCGCCGGCTTGTGCGTCGATGGGAAGCGGGACATGTCGTCCTTTCAGGCCAACGCCGTCCGCTTCGCGCGAAAGATCGTTGATGGTTTGAAGATAGGGCGTCGAGGCCGGAAAAGCTCCAACGAATTGCGGCCGCGAACGAGCGGCGAGCGAAAGGCCAGAGAATAGGCGAGCTATATCTAAGGGATCAGGCTAGCTTTGCTGCAGTGCAGCATCCATATCCGACCCAACGTGAGGACGGTGACGATGGCCAGCTTGGGCGAAACGGTGGCGGCCCTGGCAGCGCGTCGGTGTACACCGCCGGCGAACGAGGGTCGAGCCGCCGACCTGCCTGAACTCACTCGGTTTGGAGATAACCCCGGGGAGCTTCGCATGCGCATCCACGCGCCGGCCGATGTCTCGGCGGGAGCCGCCCTAGTCGTGGTTTTGCACGGCTGCACGCAGACGGTGTCCGCCTATGCCGCCGGAGCGGGCTGGACGGAGCTGGCGGACCGCTATGGCTTCGTCGTGCTCTGCCCGGAGCAGACTCGGGCTAACAATCCCAACCTCTGCTTCAACTGGTTCCAGCCGGCCGATATACAGCGCGGCGGGGGCGAGGCCGCCTCGATCCACGCCATGGTGCGCAAGGCCGTTGCGGATTACAACCTTGATGCCCGGCGGGTCTTCATCACGGGACTATCGGCTGGCGGGGCGATGGCCAACGTGATGCTGGTGGCCTATCCGGAGACCTTCGCCGGCGGCGCGATCATCGCCGGCCTGCCCTACGGTTTGGCGTCCAACGCGCAGCAGGCGTTCGCCGCCATGCGGCACACGCGGACCCTGCCACCTCGGGCTCTGGGCGACGCGGTGCGGTCGGCTTCGGGACACGCCGGACGCTGGCCACGCATCTCCATCTGGCAGGGCGACGAGGACGCGACGGTGAAAGCCGGCGTCGCGGACGATCTGGTTCATCAGTGGCGCGACGTGCACGGTGTCGGAAGCGTCGCAGCCGAGCTGCTGGCAGGTGGCCGCAGGCGCCACACCGTGTGGCGGAACGCCCAAGGCGAAACGGTGGTGGAACTGCACCAACTGAGCGGCATGGGTCACGGAACGCCCCTGGGCCGCGACCTCGCCGAAGGATGCGGGACGGCGGGGCCCTATCTACTGGAGGTCGGGGTTTCGTCCAGCCTAGACATCGCCCGCTCGTGGGGGCTTACCGTCCAGCAATCCGGTGGGGCTGCGGCACCCCGCGCTTACGTTCCCGCCGACGCGCCGGACGGCTCTGAATGGACGCCCCCTCCGGTCAACGCGGCGATGTCGACGCCACCCCTGCGCGTTACCCCCTCGCAAATCGGCGACGTTATCACCGACGCGCTTCGCAGCGCCGGACTGCTGAGATAGGCTCAACGCCACCCTGGCCGTCTTGCACAAGGGCCTCGGGCATGGTCAGTTCGGCTCGACGACGATGACGAGGATTGGAGCCCTGGGTTCGTGGACGTGACGGCGGATCGACAGCGGTTGACTGAAGCGCTTCGACAGGTGGCGGCCGGCGACAAGGCTGCGCTGCAGCGTGTTTATGATCAGACCTCGGCGAAACTTTTCGGCATCTGTCTCCGTATCTTGGCAGACAGAAGCGAAGCCGAGGATGTCTTGCAAGACGTATACCTCACCATTTGGCGACGAGCCGGATCGTTTGACCCGGAGCGTGGCGTCAGCCCGATCACTTGGCTGGCCGCGCTGGCGCGCAACCGCGCCATTGACCGGCTGCGCGCCAGCAAGGGCCACCTCAACCGGTCGCTGGACATGATCGCCGAAGCGCCTGATCCCACCCCGCTCGCGAGCGAGACGATCGAGCGCGACCAGGCGCACCACCAGCTGACCACCTGTCTCGGCGAGCTTGAGCCGGAGCACGCCGGCTACATCCGCGCCGCTTTCTTCGACGGCTACACCTACGCCTCGCTGGCCGAGGCGGCGGGCGCGCCCTTGGGGACGATGAAGAGCTGGGTCCGTCGTGCGCTGATGCGCCTTCGCACGTGTTTAGAGCGATGAGCGATCTGGGTCGCCTCTCCGACGAAGACGCTGACATGCTTGCGGCTGAGTACGCTCTCGGCGTGCTCGACAATCATGCGAAGCTGAGCGCCGAGCGCCGGATCTCGATGGACCCAACGTTTGCTCGCGCGGTCGAGGCATGGCAGGACCGCCTGAGCGCTCTAACCGCAGAGATCGCGGCTGAGGCCCCGGCCTCACACGTCTGGGCCGGCGTCGCGAGACGCCTGGAGGCTCCCGGTAATGTGGTGGAGCTGCGGCTGAGGCGTAGTCTGATGGTGTGGCGCGGTGCGACAGCGGCCGCCGGCTCCATTGCTGCAGCCCTGGCGTTAGTGGTGGCTTGGCCTCGGCCGGCCCCTCCAGCGGCTTCCCCGGTACTGACCGCCCGACTAGCGGCCACGGCGAAGGGGCCGACGGTCTTTGTCGCCTTCTACGACCCTGGCCGCAAGGCGATCGTGCTGACGCCTGCTTCGGTCAACGCGGCGGAGGGGCGCTCACCGGAACTCTGGCTGATCCCCTCCGGCGGTAAGCCGATCCCCCTAGGCGTTGCGGCCTTCGAGAGCTCGGTTCAGATGATCCCCACCGCGAGCATGATAGGCGTAGGCGCAGGCACCCTGGCGGTTTCCGTCGAACCAAAGGGAGGCTCGCCGACCGGACAGCCGACCGGGCCGGTGATCGCGACGGGACAGCTGACCAATTTATAACCCGGCTTGGTAGCGCTCCCGCCTCCGCCGCATCCTGACGTTGAATGAGACGGCGTCAGTTCTCGCATACGAAGGTCTGCGCCTCGCAGGTGCGGAGGCGGCAACCTCAGCCCGCCGTCAAGCCCAACTGGACAACGTCGGTGCGACCGGTCCGAAATCCCGCCTCGCAGTAGCCGAGATAATAGCGCCACAGCCGGTCGAAGCGGACGTCGAAGCCCTGGGCGTGCACCGCTCCGATGCGCTCGCCATAGCGGCGCGCCCATTCGGCCAGGGTGTCGGCGTAATCCTGGCCAAAGCGACGCACGCCGGTCCAGGCCAGCCCCGCGCGGTCGGTCTCCTGGCGCAGGCGACGGTCGCTCGGCAGCATGCCGCCCGGGAAGATGTTGAGCTGGATGAAGTCCGGCCGGCGGCGGTAGCCCTCGAACAGATCCTCTCGGATGGTGATGACCTGCAGGCCCGCACGCCCCCCCGGTGTCATCAACGAGGCCAGCTTGCGGAAGTAGGTCGGCCAGTATGCCTCGCCCACCGCCTCGAACATCTCGATGGAGGCGACCCGGTCGAAGCGGCCTTCCAGGTCGCGATAGTCGCAGAGCTTGATGCTCACGCGTTCGCCGAGTCCCTCTTTCTGGACCATGCGGGCGGCGTAGTCGTGCTGGGCCTGCGAGACGGTCACCGCAGTGACGCGGGCCTGATGTTCGATGGCGGCGAAACGGGCGAAATCGCCCCAGCCGCAGCCAATTTCCACCAAGCTCTGGTCGGACTGCAGGTCCATCGTCTTGGCGAGCGCCGCGTGCTTGGCGCGCTGGCCGGCCACCAGATCACCTTCGCCGCCTTCAAAGAGGGCGGAGGAGTAGTTCATGCCGGGGTCGAGCCACAGGCGGTAGAAGTCGTCGCC
Source organism: uncultured Caulobacteraceae bacterium (assembly GCA_937863535.1). Classification (GTDB taxonomy): domain Bacteria; phylum Pseudomonadota; class Alphaproteobacteria; order Caulobacterales; family Caulobacteraceae; genus CAHJWH01. The sequence continues at coordinate 6,532 of CALMGB010000265.1, read as the reverse complement.
AAGATCGTAGTGGGCGTGGATGTTGCGCTTGGAACCCGACTTGCTGTTGCGGTTCAGGGCGTGGGACACCGCGTTCACCGCCCGGATAAGCGGATTGCCGGCGAGGAGGCGGGTGATGCGGTCGAAGTTGGCCGAAAAAGCGTTGAGCAGTTTGGCCAGGTCTGGGCTGTCCCACTCGCCGGCGATGTAGCTGTCGGCAAAGCCCACATCGCCGCCGGCCAGCACCCGGCGCACGAAGCGGCTGTCGTGAATGTCGAAGCGCACGTCGAGACCTCGCTCCACGCCCTCTATACGGTGGGGGGCGCCGTCGGGACCGACTATGGTCAAGCTGCCTTCCGTCCAGCCGTGACGAAGGCTGGCGACGAGCGCGTTGACGGTAAAGGCGGGACGAGGCCAACGGTGCGAGGCCGCGACGCTGTTCTGGTCGAAAGTCAGGCTCGCCACGTTCAGCTCCGTGTCTTGGAAACGGCTTGGGTGATAGCCACGCCGGCCGCCGAAGCCGCGGCGCTGGCGAAAGCGCCCCAGATCATGTCCGCGGCGCTGACCTTGGTGGACCAAGTCTTCATCACCGCCTGACAAGTCAGGTCGTAGGCGCCGTAAGCGACCAAACCCAGCACCGCGCCCGAGATGGCAGCCTTGGCCCAGCCCCTCTCGAAGTTGGGCGCGACGCAAAAGAAGGTTAGACCGACCAAATAGAGCAGGTAGAACAGCACGGCCGGCGCGGCGCGGACCTTCTCCGCCAATAAGGGCCCAATTTCGGGCTTGTAGAGCGTGGGACCGACCAGGGAAATCCAACCTCCGTCCAAGGTCAGAAAGATCAGTCCCGTGACGACGTAGGCGATAGCGAGCCTTGGCATCGACGAACTCCGCGATCGATGAAGTTTAGACGACCGGCCGCAGGCGGTAGTGGCTGACGCCCCACTCCGCCCCGCCCGCGTGACCGAACAGGCCGGCTGTGGCCAGGAAGAATAGTCGCCAGCGCCGCGCCCAGAGCTTGGCGTCCGCGCGGTAAACTTCTCGCAACACCTTGCCGATCTCATCGGCTTGATCATCGAAGTTCTTCAGCCAGTCTTCAGCGGTGCGGGCGTAATGCTCGCCGCTCCAGCGCCAATCCTGCTCAAGGGTGAACAGGTCGCTGAACTGGCGCACCAATTCGTGGCTTGGCATCAGCCCGCCGGTGAAGAAATGCTGGGCGATCCAGTCGGTGGGGTCGTCGGCGTTGAAGCGGTAGGGCGTCGCCCGATGACTGAACACGTGCAGGAAAAGCCGCCCGTCGGGACGCAGCCAGCCGCGCACCCTGGCCAGCAGGTCGCGCCAGTTGGCCATGTGCTCGAACATCTCCACCGACACCACACGATCGAAGCGGCCGTCGGTGGCGAAGTCGTTCATGTCGGCGGTGACCACCTGTAGGTTGTCGATCCCGCGCAATTTAGCTTGGCCGTCGATGTAGGCCTTCTGCGAGGCGGAGTTGGAGACGCTGGTGATTTTCGCGTTCGGATAAATCTCCGACATCCAAAGGCTGAGCGAGCCCCATCCGCAGCCGAGCTCCAAGATGTCCTGACCGTCCTTTAGGTCGGCATGCGCTCCAGTCTCTTGCAACGCCAGCGCTTCGGCCTCGCCGAGCGTCTCGGCGCCGGAAGGGTAGAGGCAGCTCGAGTATTTCAGGTGCGGGCCGAGCACCCGCTGAAAGAAAGCCGCGGGTAGCTCGTAATGCTGGTCGTTGGCCGCCTTGGTGTGCTCGGCGATAGGGCGGGCCGCCATCTCCACGGCAAAGGCTGCGTCGCCCTTCCCGCCCGCAGCCAGATTACGCCGGGCGCCCTCCACCAGCATCCGCACCGCGGCCCGACGGACGCCGTCAGGCAGAGGCGCCCCCTCGAAGGCGGTAATGACAGACGCGATGGCGCTCATGGACCCACCTTCTTCGGCGGCCGGGGCAGCAGGGGGCTGACCTTGGCCTGGTAGCGCCGGTAGGCCTCGCCCTTGGACCGGACCATCGCCGCTTCGAGGGGAGGTACGCCGGTGCCGTAGCGAAGGATGCCGAACATCGTCACAGGCGCAACAAAAGATAGCCAGGTCCACGGATGGGCGAGGTCGAGCGCGATCACCGGATAGGCGAACCAGCCCAGCGCCTCGAACAGGTAATTGGGATGGCGCGACCAGGCCCACATGCCGGCGTCGCAGACCTTACCCTTGTTGGCGGGATCGGCCTTGAAGGCCTTCATTTCCCGATCGGCGGCGCTCTCGCCCACGATGGCGGCGACGATGATGGCGATCCCGACCAGGTCGGCCACGCGAGAGGCGGGATGAGGGTCGCGGGCGGCGAGCAGCACCGAAATGCTGAGCAGCGCAGTCGCCGGCGCCTGCACGATCAGCAGGAAGAACATGTTGCGCTGGAACACCTTGCCCCAGCCCTCCCGCAGGCCGGCGTAGCGGGCGTCCTCCGGGCCGCGCGCCACGCGTAGAGCCACATAGGTGCCGAGTCGCAGCGCCCACACCGCCACCAGAATGGCCACCATGTCCTGGCGCCAGGTCGGCGCGGTATTGGCGCCGAAAGGAAACAACGACGCCAGGGCGCAGGTGGCGCCCGTGCCATAGGTCCAAAACACGTCTGTCCAGCCGCCGTTGTTCATGGCCCGCTGGAACGCCCAGCCGGAGATCATCACCACGGCCATGGCGGCCATGACGGCTAAGATCAGAGCGATCATGAAGGCGTTCCCGAAGACCGCACGTCGGCGTGCGCGCGGATGAAGTCCGTCACGTCGCGCAAGACCGGCGCGAGCAGTCGCAGGGGCGCCGCGATGGCGCCCACCAGCAACTCATGGCTCAGCCCCTTGTATTCGCGCGTCTCCACCGAACCGCCGGCGACGCGCACCTTCTCGGCGAGGCGCTCGGTGTTGCCGGGGCGGACCACCGTGTCGGCGGTGTCGGTGGCCAGGAACAGCGGCGGGTTGGCGCCGTCCACATAGTTGATCGGCTGGGTAGCGGCCCGACCTGTGGGTGGTCCGAAGATGATCTTCAACTCGTCGCTGTCCAGGGGCAGGAAGTCGTAGGGTCCGGCCAGCCCGATCACACCGCGGAGGTCCCGCTTCGGGTCCATGTGCACCGCCGCCAGCCAGCGCCGATCCAGCGCCAGTTCGATGACGTTGTAGGCGCCGGCGGAATGGCCCATCAGGAACAGGCGGTGCGGATCACCGCCGTATTCGGCCGCATGGTCGCGCGCCCAGGCCACCGCCCGTGCATTGTCCTGCAGGAAGGTGGGCCAGCGCACCGCGGGATAGACGCGGTAGTCCGGGATGACCGCCACGAAACCTTTGCCGGCCAAGGCGGCGCCTACAAAGGTGTAGTCATTGCGCGCGCCAGAATCCCAGGAGCCGCCATAGACGAACACCACGATAGGCGAAGGCGTCGTAGCGGCGATGGGGCGGTAGATGTCGGCCCCGCCGCGTGGACCGGGCATGTAGGCGACATTGCGGGTGATCTGCACGCCACCCTTGGGGACAATGGCGTTCAACACGTCCACGCTCGAACATGCCGTGAGCAGGCCGCCGAGCCCAAGCAAGCCGCCCAGCCGCAACCAGACCGGCGAGCCTTTTCGCGAACCTGACCGATTCTGACCCCGCAACAGTTTCCCCCCGGTCATGCCTGCATCTACGAGGCCGCGCAGACCCGGGATGAAGCCGCATCCGACTTTCGCGCCGCATCGTAGCTGAACATGAACCCGGCTATGTTCGCGAAAAGCTCGAAAGACCGCAATGCCGCCTATCCCCTCCGCGGGTGTGAGTAGACTAAAGGTGGCCGTGGTGGGGTCAGGCATTTCGGGCCTGTCCTGCGCCTGGCTGCTGGACCATGCCCACGAGGTAACGCTGTACGAGGCTGAGCCCCGCCTGGGCGGCCACACCAACACCGTGGACGCCATCGGCGCCGCCGGCCCCGTGCCGGTGGACACCGGGTTCATCGTCTACAACGAGGCAGCCTATCCGAACCTGACCGCATTCTTCGCCCATCTGGGCGTCGCCACCCAGGCCACGGAGATGTCCTTCGGCGTGTCGCTGGATGACGGGGCGCTGGAATACGGAAGCGCCCATCCCCTGGCCCTACTGGCCCAACCCAGCAACGTGTTTAAGCCGCGCTTCTGGTCGATGATGAAAGACCTGATCCGCTTCTACCGTAAGGCGCCGACAGCGCTCGCGGCGCTGGAGCTGCAGCCCGAAACGCTCGGCCAGCTTCTGGACCGCGGCGGCTACGGCCGCGCCTTCCAGGAAGACCATTTGCTGCCCCAGGTAGGGGCCATCTGGTCGAGTTCGGCGGGTCAGGCGCGGGACTATCCTGCCGCGGCCCTGATCCGCTTCTTCGAGAACCATGGCCTGCTGAAGATCGTGAACCGGCCGCAGTGGCGGTCTGTGACCGGCGGCTCGCGCAGCTACGTCCAGGCGATCGCCAACGCCTTCTCCGGCCGTATCCGCAAAGGCGAGGCGGTGCAGTCGGTGCGCCGCATGGCTGCCGGCGTCCTGGTGCGCGACGCCTCAGGCCAAGCGGCGCGCTACGACCAGGTGGTGCTAGCCACTCACGCTGACCAGGCGCTGCGCTTGATCAGCTCTCCCACGCCCGTCGAGCGCAGGATCCTCGGCGCCTTCCGCTACTCCCAGAATGTGGCGGTGCTTCACACTGACGCCCGGCAGATGCCCCGCCGACGCGCTGCCTGGTCAGCCTGGAATCACGTCGGCCGGCGCGACGAGCCCGACGGGTTCTGTGTCACCTATTGGATGAACGAGCTGCAGGCCCTGCCCAAGGCACAGGACTTCTTCGTCACCTTGAACCCCCGCACCGAGCCCGATCCCGCCAAGGTGCTCGGCCGCTTCGACTACGAGCACCCCCTGTTCGACACCACCAGCCTGGACGCCCAGCGCCAGCTCTGGTCGCTGCAGGGCGGCGGCGGCGTGTGGTTCTGCGGCGCCCACTTCGGCGCGGGCTTCCACGAGGACGGCCTGCAGTCCGGCTTGGCGGTGGCCGAGCAGCTCGGCGGCGTCCGCCGGCCCTGGACCGTTGCGGGCGAGTCGGGCCGCATCCACGTGGGGCCGCTTCGCGAGCCCGCTGAAGTCGCGGCGTGAGCGCATTCCAGTCCGGACTATATAGCGGCCGCGTTGGCCACACGCGCCTCCGGCCCCGCAAGCACGTACTGAGCTACGGCGTGTTCATGCTGCTGCTGGACCTGGACGAACTGCCGGAGATGGACCGGCGGCTGCGCTTGTTCTCACTTGGCCGCTTCAACCTGCTGAGCTTCCAGCCCCGCGACCACGGCGACGGGTCGCCCACGCCGCTGCGTGCGCAGGTGGAGCGCCACCTCAGCGACGCAGGGATCGAGCCGGACGGCGGGGCGATACGCCTGCTCTGCCTGCCGCGGATGCTGGGCTACGTCTTCAACCCGCTCAGCCTCTACTTCTGCTATTCAACCGGTGGCGGCTTGGCCGCGATCCTGTACGAGGTCAGCTCCACCTTTGGCGAGCGGCACACCTACCTGATCCCCGTCGATGGACCCGCTCCCGAAATCCGCCAGAGCGCGGCCAAGCGACTGCACGTCTCGCCCTTCATGGACATGGCGCTGGATTACGACTTCAAGGTCCAGCCGCCGGGCGACAAGGTACGGGTGGTGATCGACACATTCGATGTGGAGGGCCTTCTGCTCGCCGCCAGCTTCACCGGCGTCCGCCGCGAGGTGACGGACGCGAACCTCCTCACTGCCTGCGCCACCCACCCGCTGCTGACGCTCAAGGTCATGGCCGCCATCCATTGGGAGGCGCTGAAGATCGTGCTGAAGGGCGTACGCCTGCGCGGAGGTCCGCCCGCCCCCGCCGAGCCGGTGAGCGTCGGCGCCAACCGCCCGCTTCAGGCGGTGCGGCGGTAATCGATCAGCGAGCCGTCGGGGGCCTTGGCCTTCAAGGCGGTCCATACGCCGTCCGCGTCGTACCAATCGGTGAGGTCCGCATCACCGGTGACGGTGTAGCGAGTGGCGGAGACCTTCCGGCCATCAGCCAGCAGCACCGTGTCGCCCGGGGTGCGAGTGACCCGTTCGTGGGGCAGCTGGCCGTTCTGGGGAGTGATGACCGGCCCGTCGAGGACGGCCGCGTTCCAGTGCGTCAGCGGCCGGGCGCCCGCGGGGGCGTGCAGCACCTGGCCCTTGGAGGTGTTCACGGTGACGCCTGCCGGTCCGCTGACGGCCGAGACATGCACCTCGGACCCGTTGCTCGTGGTGTGACTCTCGAACTGGGCGAAGCGGCCGCCGCGCCAAACCTCCGACGCACGGTGATGGTAGCGGAAGACCGGTATCGGCCCGATCTTCACCAGCAGCTCGGCGTCGATGGCCACGGTGTAGTCCTGGCCATCGCCCTGGAAGCCGACGCTGTGCGCGCCGATCTCGTGGCCGGCAGCCAGCCATTCACGGATCTGGCGTTCGTCCATCAGCTCCTGCGGCGGCTCGCCGATGGCGTGGTCCCACTCGTCTTTTTTGCCGATCAACCCGGCCACGACGAAAAGC
>CALMGB010000264.1 GCA_937863535.1 uncultured Caulobacteraceae bacterium | reverse complement strand
CGCTGAAGGACATCGCCGCGCTCGCCAACGCCGGCACGCTCTGCGCCTTCATCGCGGTGGCCGCCTGCATGCTGGTGATGCGGCGGCGCGAGCCCGGCCGCGTCCGCCCGTTCCGCGCGCCGGCCGCCTGGGTGATCGGGCCGCTGGCCATCGCGGGCTGCCTGTACCTGTTCGCCAGCCTGGAGTTCGCCACCCTCTGGCGCTTCTTCGCCTGGAACGCGCTCGGGCTGGTTGTCTACGCGCTCTATGCGCGGCCGAGAAGCCGCCACGCTTGAGCCTCTTTTCCCCCTGCAGGGAAAGTGGGGTTCAGAGCCTCGCCTGGATCGCGCTCACCAGCGCGTCCGCGGTGATGCCGAACTCGGCGTACAGCCGCTCCGCCGGCGCGCTGGCGCCGAAGCCGCCCATGCCGACGAAGACGCCGTCCGAGCCGATGAAGCGGTCCCAGCCGAAGCGCACCGCCGCCTCCACGGCCGCGCGCACGGGCTCGGAGCCCATCACCTCGCGCCGGTAGGTCTCGTCCTGCGCCTCGAACAGCGCCCAGCAGGGCGTGGAGACCACCCGCACGCCGACGCCCTGCGCCTGCAGCCGCTCGCGCGCGGCCAGAGCCAGCGGGACCTCCGTCCCGGTGGCGAAGATCACCGCCCTCGCCTCGCCCTCGGCCGGACGCAGGGTGTAGGCGCCCCTGGCCGTCAGGTTCTCGCTCGCGGGCTCGATCCGCACCGCCGCCGTCTTCTGCCGTGACAGCACCATGACCGAGGGCGTGCGCTCCGTGGCCAGCGCCACGCGCCAGGCCTCCGCCGCCTCCACCACGTCGGCGGGACGGAAGACGTTCAGGTTCGGGATCGTCCGCAGCGCCGCCAGGTGCTCCACCGGCTGGTGGGTGGGGCCATCCTCGCCTACGCCGATGGAGTCGTGGGTGCCCACGTGGATCACCCGTACGCCCATCAACGCCGCAAGCCGGATCGCCGGACGGCTGTAGTCGGTGAACACCAGGAAGGTCCCGCCATAGGGGATCACGCCCCCGTGCAGGGCCAGCCCATTCATGGCCGCCGCCATGCCGTGCTCGCGGATGCCGTAGTTGACGTAGGCGCCCGCGTAGTCTGGCGCGTCGAAGATCGCCGTCCCCTTGACGAAGGTGTTGTTGGAGCCGGTCAGGTCGGCCGAGCCGCCCATCAGCTCCGAAATCGCGGGGACCAGGACGTTCAGCGCCTCGCCCGAGGCGGCGCGGGTGGCCATGGCGGGCCTGTCGGCCGTGGCGCGGGCGATGTGCAGGTCCAGCCGGGCGAAGGCCTCGGCGGGCAACTGGCCCGAGACCGCCCGGGCGAACTCCGCCCCGGCCGGCAAGCCCTTTAGCCGCTGCTCCCACCGCTTGCGGGCGCCGGCGCCACGCTTGCCGGCCTTGCGCCAGGCGCCCATGACCGCGTCGGGGACCACGAAGGGGGCGTGCGGCCAGCCGAGCTTCTCGCGGGTGGCGGCGATCTCCTTGGGTCCCAGCGCCTTGCCGTGGGTGTCGTGATGGCCCTCGAGCGTGGCCGAGCCCTTGCCGATCCGGGTCTTGCAGGCGATCAGCACCGGCTGGGACTGACGGGCCGCCCAGCGCAGGGTGCGGTCGATGGCGGCGGCGTCGTGGCCGTCGATGCGGCGCGTCATCCAGCCCGCCGCCCGGAAGCGCATCAGCTGGTCGCCCGCCTCCGACAGGGCCACGGCTCCGTCGATGGTGATGTCGTTGTCGTCCCAGAGCACGCAGAGCCGGTTCAGCTTCAGCCGCCCGGCCAGGGAGATCGCCTCCTGGCTCACCCCTTCCATCAGGTCGCCGTCGCCGCAGACCACCCAGGTGCGGTGGTCCACCAGCTCGGCGCCGAAGCGCACGTTCAGGTGGCGCTCGGCCATGGCCAGGCCGACGGCGGTGGCGACGCCCTGGCCGAGCGGGCCGGTGGTCGTCTCCACGCCCGGCGTGTGGCCGTACTCGGGGTGCCCCGGGGTGATCGAGCCCCACTGGCGGAAGGATCGCAGCGCCTCCAGCGTCATGCCCGGATAGCCGGCCAGGCACAGCAGGGCGTACTGCAGCATCGACCCATGCCCGTTGGAGAGCACGAAGCGGTCGCGGTCCGGCCAGGCCGGGTTGGCGGCGTCGAACTTCAGGTGCCGGGTCCACAGGACCGTCGCCACGTCCGCCATGCCCATGGGCATGCCCGGATGGCCGGAGCCCGCCGCCTCCACCGCGTCCATGGCCAGCACCCGGATGGCGTCGGCCATGACCTGCAGACCGGGATTTTCAGCGGACGAGGAAACACCCGCGGGCAGGGTCAGAGGATCGACGGGCGACATGGAGCGAGCTGCAAACGACGCCGCCGGGGGCGTGCGGCGACCGGTGTTTGCGGCAGGCGAGGCGTGGAGGCAACCCGGCGCAGCGCTTTGGCCACGCCGCGACCCATCCTATAAGGTGAGTCGGACAGGCGGAGTGGCACGATGGGAGAGCCCCTGGCGCGCACGGACGCGGCGGTCGAGGGTGCGCTCGCAGACGCCGCCCACCGCCTGGATCGCGCCCTGGAGAGCCTCGAAACCGCGCTGTCCCGACCCCACGACACCGTGCGGCCTCCTGCAGCGGGGCTTGATGCGGTAGAGCTGCAGGCCACCCGCCGACGGGGGCGGGAACTGGAGAGCGCGGTTGCGGAGGCCTCGCAGGCGCTGGGCCGGGCGATGACGCAAGTCCAGCTGACGCTCGACGTCGACGGGACGGCGGAGCAGGACCGGCAGGCGTCGCTGTTCGACCGGGGACTTCTGGCGTCGGCCCTTGAGTCCGGACCGGTATTGCCCGACGAGGAAGAGACGGGGGTGGACGACCCCGCGCCCGCAAAGGAGCCGACGGCATGAGCACGGTCACCGTCGAGGTCGGCGGCCACCCCTTCGCGGTGGGTTGCGAGGATGGCCAGGAGGCTCACGTCAGGGCGCTGGCCGCCCAGTTCGACCGCCAGGTGCAGGAGGTGTCGCGCTCGGTCGGCCGGGTCGGCGACCTGCGCCTGTTCCTGATGGCCGCCCTGATGACCGCAGACGAGCTCTCCGACCTGCGCGCCCGCATGGCCCAGGCCCAGGCCGAGCTGGCCCGGCTGCAGTCCGACCAGGCCCGATCCGAGGCCCGCGCCGCCCAGGCGCTCGACGCCGCCGCCCACCGGATAGAGGCCCTCGCCGCCAAGGCGGGGTGAGGCCTCCTCGCCATCTCTCCGGGCGAGGCCGGCGACTCCGAGGCTCCCCCCCCCGCTTTCGAGGGGAAGGAAGCAATTTCGCCAACCCTAGCGGACGGGAGGCGGGCCGAGCGATGCGCCGCTTGAGCGGAGGCCTCCGCCGGCCTATCTTCGTTCCCGGCGGGTCTTGCTGCGGTTCGCGTCGGAGGACTCACATCCCGGGGACCTTAATCGACTCTTCTGGGAGCTGTCCCTGTTCAGGCCCCTGGGCCTGCGCACACGGCGCCCACCTGGTTAACCAGGTTCGAGTGGATTGAAACGCCTCCACGGTTCTTCGCGGCGCCGCCACCTACTCTTCGCGAGAACGACTTGTCTCTTCCTCTCCCTTCCGGAGAAGGATTGGGCCCACGACCCGCTGGGTCGAGGGAAGGATGAGGGGTCGCGCCGCCCTCGCAGCTGCTGATGTCGCACGCCCCCTCACCCTCCGAGCCTTCGGTTGGGCCTCTCCATCTCGCGCGGGGGGAGAGAGGTTTCGCCCTCGCTGACGAGAAGGACAGCCTGAGACGTGTCTTGCGCGGCCGCCGGCGCGAGCTGTCGAGGACGGCTTTCCCGGCGGAAAAGCTTGTGGTCGACGTCTACGCCGCGCAGGCCCTGCCGCTGCCCAGAGCCGCCGCCTTCTATGTTCGCTGTGGAAGCGAGATCGATCCCGAGTCGCTGTCGAACTGGTTCGCCCAGCAAGGCGTTCGCACCTGCCTGCCGGTCGTGGACGAGCCCGACCAACCGCTGTTCTTCCGCGAGGCCGCCGGGTTCTTGGAACCGGACGCTCTGGGCCTCCCAGCTCCCGGTTCGTGCGCCGACAGGCTCCAGCCCGACCTGATCTTCGTCCCCCTGCTCGGCTTCGACCGCACCGGCGCGCGCCTCGGCCAGGGCGGCGGCTATTACGACCGCACCCTCTCCGCCCGGCGCGCAAGCGGCGTGCCGATGCGCGCCATCGGCCTGGCCTTCGCCGGACAGGAGGTCGCGCGCATTCCCACCGACGCCTTCGACCAGCGCCTGGATGGCGTTCTGACCGAAAGGGAGTATCTCGACTTCAAAGGAGACCGCTGAGTGCGCCTAGCCTTCTTCGGCGATGTGATCGGCCGCGCCGGACGCGAGGGCCTCGCGACCCACCTGCCCCGTCTGCGGCGCACGCTCGCCCTCGACTTCGTGGTGGTGAACGCGGAGAACGCCGCCGCCGGCTTCGGGATCACGCCTAAGACAGCCGAGGAGCTGTTCGACGCAGGCGCAGACTGCCTGACGCTCGGCAACCACAGCTGGGACCAGCGCGAGGCCCTGACCTACATCGACCGCGAGCCGCGGCTGCTGCGCCCGCTGAACTACCCGCGGCTGAGCCATGCGCCGGGCCGCGGCGCCTGGATGTTCGACGCTCCCGGCGGACGCCGCGTGCTGGTGATGAACGCGCTCGGCCGGGTGCACATGGACAGCCTGGACGATCCTTTCTCCGCCGTTGACGCCCAGCTGGAAGCTTGTCCGCTTGGCTCAGCGGCGGACGCCATCATCGTGGACATGCATTGCGAGGCCACCTCGGAGAAGATGGCCATGGGCCATTTCTGCGACGGCCGCGCGAGCCTGGTGGTGGGCACCCACACCCACGTCCCCACCGCCGACACCCAGGTGCTCCCGGGCGGCACGGCCTACCAGACCGATGCGGGCGGCTGCTGCGACTACGACAGCGTCATCGGCATGGTGAAGGAGGAGGCGGTGCGCCGCTTCGCCACCCGCCTGCCCGGCGGACGGCACCAGCCGGCCTCAGGGCCGGCGACGGTGTGCGGGGTCTATGTGGAGACCGACACGCTGACGGGGCTGGCGCTGCGGGCCGAGCCCATCCGCATCGGCGGCCGGCTGGCGGCGCACGTGCCGGAGCCTGCGCGGATGATCGCCTGAGCTGACCGCTGCGTTTGCTTCCCGCCCGTTTTGGAAAAGCGTGCGCGATGATGTCCTAACTCCCTGCTCCTCGCTCAAGGAGCGGAGAAGGATTGTTCAAGCCCCCGCTACACAGGGGAGCAGACAGCCTAGTGACGCACCCACTGCCCGCTCGCGGAGCGGAAATACTCGCCTGGACCCAGGCGATCCTCCAACTGCCGCGCGGTGGCCTGGCCTGCGGCGTCGGGCGTGGCGCCAGAGCGGGCGGCGGCGTCGCGATAGGCCTGGGCGCGGCCGGCGTTGATCTCCGCCATGGCGGCGCGGACGGCCGGGTCGGCGCCCGACACCACGCCCAGGAACCCGTCGGCTTGCTCGCCTATCATTCCTTGCGACTTCGCACGGTCGACCTCGGCCTTGGCGCCGGCGGACTGGGCGACGGCGGGGCGTGCGAGCAGCGCCGGCGCGCCGGCGCCCGCCAGGACGCAGAGCACCGCTAGCGCGGCCGCGCCCAGCTTGTGCGGGAGCCTCCTGTTCGACAACTGATCCTTAGAGAGCTTCATCGGTCGTCTCCCGTCAGAACAGGTTGGGATTCTGCTGGATCAAGGTCTGGACCTCCTTGTCCAGCCGCACGCGCACGTCCGCGTCCAGCTTGGCGTAGATGTTGATCGGCGCCACCTGCACCCGGATGGTGGGGGCGCACCCTGCGATCCCGGCCAGGGCCATCGCCAGGCCCATCGTCGGACCTATCGTGCTCCGCAAGCGCATCGCCGTCCCCTCCGCTGCAGAGCCATCACGCCCGATCAGGGCTGAACCTTGGCTGAACCAGGCGCCGGCGCGCCGTTCATCCGGCCGTACGCCGCCAGGATGTCGTCCAGGTTCAGCGAGGTGTCCAGGGTCAATTCCACCGGCGTGCCCTTGGGCAGCGGAAGCGGCTTGTCGAAGGCGTGGCCGCGCAGCAGCGCGAGCAGCCCGATCCGGGTCGGCCGGTCCACCGGCGGGTCGTGCCGGCCGACCACGTGGAAGACCACGCCCAGCCGCCCGCCCGGCCGGCTGGCCACCTTGGCGTCGAGCTGGCTGAAGGCCAGGTTCTCCAGCGCCTGGTAGGCGAAGTCCTGCACCGCGTTAGGCTGGGCGCCCTGCGCCCCCGCCGTCGCCACAGCGCCCGTGAGCGCCTGACGGCGGATGGTGAGCCGGCCCGGCCCCTCGGCGTACAGCCGCCCGTCGTTGAAGCGGATCGCCGTGCCGCCGCCGGCCTCCGGCTGCAGGGCGAAGGGCAGCTCCCCGCCGAGGCGCGCCTGCAGGTCCACCGCGTTGGCGAGGTTCAGAACGGCGATCAGCTTGTCGAGGTCCACGTCCCTGATCCTCAGCACGCCGGCGATGGGGCTGCCGGAGGTCAGCGGCAGGCGCATGGCGTCCAGGCTGGCGCGGCCGCCGGCCACCGTGGCCGAGGCGTCCTGCAGGTCCAGGTGGTCGGCGGCCAGGGTGAAGGCGGCGTGCAGGTCGTCCAGCGGGACCAGCGTCTCCAGCCGGTCGGCGTTGAGGGTTTGGCTCGCCGCGCTCAGCAGGGGCGACAGCGAGGCCAGGTGGATGTCGCCGCGCAGGCCATCGATCTTCCCGGCCGGACTCTTGAAGCTGAAGCCTGACGTGCGGACCTCGCCGGAGGAGGAGGCGACGCCGGCCCGGGTCCAGGCGGCGCGGGCGACCACGTCCACGTCCCCCTGCGCCTCGGGCAGGGCGTGGGCGGCGGCCGGGGCGATGTCGCCGGGCTGCAGGCCCTTGGGCCCGAAGCTCAGCCGGCCGGTATCGAACACCGCCTGGCCTGAACCGTCGGGCGCCCGCGCGCTGAAGCTCAGAACGCCCAGGGCGACATCATGCTGGGTCAGGGCGAGGGTCAGGCGGCCCTGCGCCTGGCCCGCGATGAAGCTGACGCTTCCGTCGGCGGTGAGCGGGCGGACCCTGGCGATGGTGGCGGTATCCTGGACCGCCAGGCCCCGCAGGTCCACCCGGCCCGAGGGTCCGCGCGCACCGCTCTCCAAGCCGATCACCGCCGAGGCGAGCTGCGCCTTCACCTGGGCTGCGGGGGCGGCGAAGCCTGCCTGGCGCGCGACGGCCGCCACCCGCCAGGTGTGCGGCCAAAGGGTCAGCAGCGGCTCAGCGCCGGTCGGGCAGAGCTGGGCGTGGACGCCAGTGGCCGCCGGGCGCCCCTGCGACAGGAGGTTGGCGACGCCGACCGTGGCGCAGTCCTGGGCGAGAAGGCTCCAGCCTCCATCGCGTCCGCTCAGCTGGCCGGCCATGTGCAGCTCACCGCCGCGTACGGGACCCAGGGCGCCGATTGCGCTGAGGGCCGCGACCAACTGGACGGCTCCGGAACGGGCGCGGGCTATATGCATGGCGTCCAGGTCCACCCGCGGCAGGCCCTGCACGCGCAGGGCGGCGCTCATTGCGCCGGACGCCGCGCCGTCCGGCCCCACCTCCACGATGGGCGCCGCACCCCTGGGCCGGAC
>CALMGB010000263.1 GCA_937863535.1 uncultured Caulobacteraceae bacterium | reverse complement strand
TCTCATAGGCGATGCAGGCGGCGCCGGACGCCATCAGCGCCTTGGTCTGCTCGGGATCGGGGGCGAGGTGGAGGTAGGTGAACAGGGTGTGGTGGGGCTTCAGCCGCCCGATCTCCTCGGGCTGGGGCTCCTTTACCTTAACGATCAGCTCGGCGGCGTCGAACACGGCCCCGGCGTCGGGCACGATCCTGGCTCCGGCGGAGGCGTAGGTCTGGTCGGAGACGTCGACGCCTTCGCCCGCGCCGGCCTGGACGAAGACCTCGTGGCCGTTGTCCGTCAGGGCGTGCACCACGCCGGGGACGAGGCCCACCCGGTTCTCCTGGTTCTTGATCTCCCTGGGCACGCCGATGCGCATGGCCGTTTCTCCTGCGATTTGCGCCTCTCTAGCGGGCCGGCGCGCCGATGTCTGCGGGCCAAGCCTGCGCGCTTGGCCGCAAGCTGCACCTCGTCTTAACCGTCGGTGTGCTTCTGCATGGTTAGCGCTCATGGCTGTGGATGTCGTCGGTGTTGAAGCTCACTCGTCTTGTCTACGTCAGCCGCACGTCTCCAGGCGCTATGGCGGACCTTCCCGCCACGGTGGCGGACGTGCTGCGAAGCTCCCGGCCGAACAATGCTCGGGCCAACGTCACGGGCATGCTGCTGACCTTCGGAGGCTTTTTCCTCCAGGCGCTGGAAGGGCCTGACGAGCGAGTGCGGACGACCCTGCGCCGGGTGGCGGCCGATCCGCGGCACACTGAGGTGAAGCTGCTCGGCGCGGATTTCTGCAGCGCCCGCGCCTTCGGCCGCTGGGCCATGTGCGCCAACGACCTGTCCGCCGCCGACGACGACATCCTCAAGGTGCTCGACGGACGCGGCGAGTTCGTCCCCTACCAGATGACCACGGCCGCGGCCCTGAAGCTGCTGACCTCGATCGCCGCCATCCACGCCCGGCAGACCGAAGCCGCGGTCTGAGGCGCTCGCCTTACGCGGCCTTGTCGGGACGGCGCGCGCCGCGGTCCTTCTTCACCCGCGCCACCGCGCGGTCGCGTTTCAGTCGTGAGAGGTGGTCGATGAACAGCACCCCGTTCAGGTGGTCCATCTCGTGCTGGATGCAGACGGCGTAGAGCCCCTCGGCCTCCTCCTCCACAGTCTCGCCGGCATAGTCTAGGTAGCGGACTTTCACGCGCGCCGGACGGTGCACCTCGTCATAGATGTCGGGGATGGACAGGCAGCCCTCCTCGTAAGGGACCGTCTCCTCCGAGGACCATGTAATCTCCGGATTGACGAAATGGCGCGGCGCGGACGGCTCGCCCTCGCGAGCCAGATCCATGACGATCACACGCACCATGACGCCGATCTGCACGGCGGCGAGGCCTATGCCGGGGGCGGCGTACATGGTCTCCAGCATGTCGTCCATCAGGGCGCGGACCTCGTCGGTCACGCCGCCTTCGACGGGCGTGGAGACCTGCTTCAGGCGCGGGTCCGGGACGATGATGATGTCGCGCAAGGCCATCAGCGACATTTAGCCAAGCGGCATGGTAGCGGCAAGGTCAGGCCAGGCCAGCCCGCACCTCGGCCCGCAGGCTGTCGATGGGCTGCAGTCCCCGGTCGGTCTTCAGGTGCCAGAAGGTCCAGCCGTTGCAGGCCGCCGCCTGATCCACCAGGGCGCCTAGCTTGTGGATCGAGCCGGAGAGGTCGCCGGCCACCAGGCTCCCGTCCGCGCGCACCCGGGCGGAGCGCTTGCCCTTGGGGCAGTAGAGCTCGTCGCCGGGGCGCAGCAGGCCGGCCTCCAGGATCATGCCGAAGGGGATGCGCGGCTCCGAACGCTTGGAGCCGGTGACGGCGAGCTGTTCGGGCGGGACCGGGATCACCTCGGCGATGCGCTTGCGGGC
The DNA here is from genome assembly GCA_937863535.1 of uncultured Caulobacteraceae bacterium. Classification (GTDB taxonomy): domain Bacteria; phylum Pseudomonadota; class Alphaproteobacteria; order Caulobacterales; family Caulobacteraceae; genus CAHJWH01. Next base: position 1,901 of record CALMGB010000263.1, on the reverse strand, counting down.
GACCTCGACATAGGCCGCCTCGCGCTCGATGCCGATGAAGCGGCGGCCCAGCCGCTTGGCGGCGGCGCCGGTGGTGCCCGTTCCGAAGAAGGGGTCCAGCACCACGTCGCCCGGCTTGGTGGAGGCCAGCAGCACCCGGTGCAGCAGCGCCTCGGGCTTCTGGGTCGGATGGGCCTTGGCGCCGTCGGCGCCCTTTAGCCGCTCCTCGCCGGTGCAGAGCGGCAGGGTCCAGTCGGAGCGCATCTGGGTGTCGTCGTTGAACACCTTCAGCGCGTCGTAGTTGAAGGTGTAGCGGCGCTGGCCGGCCGACTTGGCGGCCCAGATCAGGGTCTCGTGGGCGTTGGTCAGGCGCGTGCCCTTGAAGTTCGGCATCGGGTTGGTCTTGCGCCAGACCACGTCGTTCAGCAGCCAGAAGCCCAGGTCCTGCAGCGCCGAGCCTACCCGGAAGATGTTGTGGTAGCTGCCGATCACCCAGAGCGCGCCGTCGTCCTTGAGCACCCGGCGGGACTCTTTCAGCCAGGCGCGGGTGAAGCGGTCATAGGCCTCGAAGCTGTCGAAGCGATCCCAGTGGTCGTCTACCGCATCGACCTTGGAATTGTCCGGCCGCAGCAGCTCGCCGCCGAGCTGCAGGTTATAAGGCGGGTCGGCGAAGACGAGGTCCACTGAGCGGTCCGGCAGGCTCGCCAGCGCCTCCAGGCAGTCGCCGTGGATCAGGGTTTCGGCTTCGAGGCTCATGCGCCCAAGCTTCGCGCACCGTGGTTAAGAGCCCCTCAAGCATCGCGGTTAGCCAAAGATGAACGTTGTCCGGTTCCGCCACCCGTGAGACCGCCTATGTCGGCTATACGAGTTGAGCGGCGTGCGGATCACGGTGAGCTTGTTGACCTGCGTCGGGGTCGTGCTGCTGCTGCTCGCGGCCGGATTGGCCTGGCGGGCGCACGGGGCTGCAGGCAGCAGCGTGGTGGCGACGGGCGTGGTCACCGCCTTGAACGAAGGGCCCTACCACGCCGAGGTCGAGGTCGACGGCGCCGACGGCCGCAAGTTCAACTACGTCGAGAACAGCTCTCACGCGCCGCTTGCGGTGGGCGAGAAGCTGGCGGTGCGCTACCAGCCTGCCTCGCCAGTCGAAACCGCACAGGTGGCGAGCGGGGGCGTGTACGGTCTGGCGACCGGCGTGGCGATCACCGGGGCGCTGATCATCCTGGCCGCCTTGCTCAGTCCCTTCCTGGTGGCCCGGTTTCCGGGACTGCTGGCCTTCCCGATCCGCCGCTGAGCCGCGGCGGGAGCGCCGCCGTCACCCCGTCCCGATCACGTCCCGGCTGGCGTTGTTGAGGGCCTCGGCGTAGCGGCGGGTGGCGTAGGCCTCGTTCAGCAGGCCGACCACCTGTTTGGTCTCCACGCCATCGACCACGGCGAGGGTCTCGGCCTCCGCCTTGCCGAAGGTGTCCATGGCCTCCTTGACGTTCATCTCGGGCAGGAGCGCCACCTCGGTCAGCCGGGCCAGTTCGGCGATGCGCATCCTGGGCGCCTGGTCGTCCAGCTCGGCCGCGAAGGCGACCGGGGTGGCCAGCAGGCCGAGATAGCGGTGCTCCTTGTCCAGGACGACCACGAAGTTGCGCGAGCCTAGCGGGTAGTGTCGGCGGAAGTCCGCGACGGTGGCTCCCTCGTCGATGGTGGCCACGTCGCGCCTCATCAGCCGCTCGACGGTCAGCGAGCGCACCCAGCCGACGTCGGCGGCGCTGCGGATGGTCTCTCCGCGCAGGTGCAGCCGCCAGGTGGAGAAGGAGTAGCCGAACACCTCTCGCACCGTCAGGCTGGCGGCGATGCAGGCCATCAGCACCGCACCCGTGAGGGTGAAGTCGCCGGTGGTCTCCAGCACCAGGAAGCTCATGGTCAGCGGGCCG
>CALMGB010000262.1 GCA_937863535.1 uncultured Caulobacteraceae bacterium | reverse complement strand
GCTGACGCGCGTCCGGGGCGGCGCGGGCGTAGCGCCGGTGGACGCGGCCGACCTGCTGGACCGGCCACCGCGAAGCCTCGATCCCGAGCGGGCCCGCCGCCTGATCGCCGGCAAGCGGGTGCTGGTCACAGGCGCCGGCGGCACCATAGGTTCGGAGCTGACGCGCCAGGCGCTGCGGCTTGCGCCTGAGCGGCTGATCCTGCTCGATGCGTCGGAGTTCAACCTCTACGCCGTCGATCAGGCGCTGCGCGACGAGTTCCCGCCGTCGGCCGGCTCGCCCCAGGCCTGGACGGCGGAACTCGGCGACGTGCGAGACGTCGCCCGGCTGGAGGAGCTGTTCGCCCGCGAGCGGCCGCAGGTGGTGCTCCACGCCGCAGCGCTGAAGCACGTGCCGCTGATGGAGCTGAACCCGGCGGAGGCGGTGCTCACCAACCTCGGGGGCGCGATGAACGTGGCGCGCCTGTCGCGTGACTGCGAGGCCATGGTGTTCATCTCCACCGACAAGGCGGTGAACCCCACCAACGTGATGGGCGCCACCAAGCGCGTGGCCGAGCGGTCGGTGAGAGCGATTACGGCCGGCGCGACGGTCAGGACTGCGGTGGTGCGGTTCGGCAATGTGCTGGGCTCCACCGGGTCGGTCGCGCCACTGTTCGAGCGCCAGATCGCCCGCGGCGGCCCGGTCACGGTGACCCACCCCGACATGCTGCGCTTCTTCATGACCGTGCAGGAAGCCTCCAGCCTCGTCCTACAGGCCGCCGCCATTCCGGCGGGGGCGGACGGAGGCGGCGTCTACGTGCTTGATATGGGCGAGCCGGTCCGGATCGACCAGCTCGCTCGCCAGATGATCCAGCTGCACGGCCTGCGGCCCGAGCAGGACATCGCTATCGAATACGTCGGCCTGCGCCCGGGAGAGAAGCTGTTCGAAGAAATCTTCTACGACGCCGAGACGGTGCGTCCCACCGGCGTGGACGGCGTGCTCTGCGCGTTCGACGAGGCGCCGTCCTGGCCTGAGATGGAAGCGTCCCTGCAGGCCTTGATGGACGCCGCCGCCGCGCGGGACGAGGGCGCGGTCATCGCCCGCCTGCAGGCTTTGGAACCCGCCTTCAGGCGAGCCTAGCCGCGCGCGAACACCGCCTGGACGATCGTCTCGAGCCCTGCGGCGTCCGCCTCATCGAAGGCGGCATAGGCGGTGGAGTCCAGATCGAGCACCGCGATCAGCGTCCCAGCCAGGTCCAGCACCGGAACGACGATCTCGCTGTTGGAGCGACTGTCGCAGGCGATATGGCCGGGGAAGGCGTGCACATCGGGGACGATCTGGGTGGTGCGCGTACGCGCCGCCGCGCCGCAGACGCCGCGGGAGAACGGGATGCGTAGGCAGCCGAGCGCACCCTGGTATGGACCGACCACCAGCTCCTCGGACCGAGCGGGGTCGACGATGTAGAAGCCGATCCAGAAGGCCTGCGGCAGGGTTTCGGCCAGCATGGCCGCGACGGTGGCCATCCGCGCGGTGCGATCCGGCTCGCCGCAGAGGACGGCCGTGATCTGCTCCAGCGCCTGACGGTAGCGCTCGGGTTTCGCGGCGGCGGCGGACATGGCGAACGGACGCGAATTCATAGGCGGCCTCTAGCCGACAGCGACGCGCTTACGCCAGCCGGCCCGAGCCGGACCTTGCGGGGGCCTATGCCGGCGGCGATAGCCCGGAAGGGCCCACCAAGGCGTTCCCGGAGCCTGGTGGTGCTCCAGGTGGTAGCCGAAATGGTAGCAGGCCAGCAGGGACGCCAGCCAGCCGAACTCCAGGCTGCGGGCACGGTGCCGATCGGCGAATGCACCGTCCATATGCCGATGCGGCAGCCAAGTGCCGAAGTAGAACAGCTGCAGCGCCGAGGCGATCGCCGGCAGGCCCCAGAACAGCGCCATGTTCAGCGGGTGAACCCGGAACACCAGTAGGTAGGTCAGCAGCACCGCGGTCAATCGCGCAAACTCTGGCCAGCCGAAGTAGGTGGTGAAGAAGCGCATGAACCAAGCGAGGAGTGCGCGCGGCCTGCCCGGGTGGAAGTCCGGGTCGTCCGCCGTGCCGGGCGCACGATGGTGAGCGTGGTGGCTCCGTTCCAGGACGCCATAGCTGAGGCCGGGATTGTAGAGCGTCACCGCAAGCCGGCCCACGGCCGCGTTCACCTTGGGCCGGCCCACCGCCAGGCTGGCGTGGATGGCGTCATGGGCGACGATGAACAGGCCGACGCCCAGCCAGCTCTGCGCGGCGATCAGGAGGGGGGCGAGCAGCCAGCTCCTGCCGGAAGGCTGATAGAGGAACACTCCAAACAGGTGCAGCCCCAGCCAGCCGCCGATCACCCCAACGGCCAGCATCAAGCCTACGCGGGTCTGGCGCGCAGCGTCCAGGCGCGGCGCAGCCGTCCCGGGCGCTGCGGCCTTCGCCGGACGCCCGCGCAGCGCCGCTAGAGTCTGATCGTGCAAGCTCACGCGGGCTCCCGAAGCCCCGGCGGCTTCCTGCCTTACGGAGGATGGGCCACCCTCAGGTCCGGCGCAACCTGGGCGCAAAAACATGGGTAACCCCGCCGCCCGGCGCGTTAGGACATCCTAGACGTCTGGCTAGATGTCTGGGGAAAGTCGCCCGTTGACCGATCTGCTGACCTGGGACGCGCTGGCGTCCTTCCTCACGCTCACCTTCCTGGAGCTGGTGCTGAGCGTGGACAACATCCTGTTCGTGGCCGTCGCCGCCGCGCGTCTGCCGCCGGAGCGGCGAGGGCTCGGGCGCCAGCTCGGCCTGTGGCTGGCCCTGGCGCTGCGGGTGGGGATGCTGCTCGGGCTGGTATGGCTGACCCGGATAGACGTGATCTTGTTCAGGGCTTTAGGCCGGCCGGTTACCGTGAAGGATGCGGTGCTGATCGCAGGCGGCCTGTTCCTGCTCTACAAGGGTGCGACAGAAATCCACGATGATCTGGAGGGCGAGGACGAGGCGGATGGAGCCCCTCGCGCCCATGCCTCGTTGGTCGCGGTGGTGGTGCAGATCGGGCTGCTGAACATCGTCTTCTCGCTGGACAGCGTCATCACGGCGGTCGGCATGTCGAGCCAGGTCCCGGTGATGGTGGGGGCGGTCACGGTGGCGACCCTGGCGATGATGCTGGGGGCCAGGCCGCTGGGCGAGTTCATCGAGCGGCGGCCGACGGCCAAGATGCTGGGGCTGGCCTTCATCCTGCTGATCGGCATGGCGCTGGTGGCGGACGGGACGGGCTTCCACGTCCCGCGCGGCTACCTGTACTTCGCGATCGCCTTCTCGCTGTTCGTAGAGCTGTTGAATGGCGCGAGAAAGCGTCGGAAACGAAGGCTTTAGAGCCCGCTGGAGTGGGTATCCCGTCCCACATCTTCCCCAGAAAAGCGCCAGGTCTGCTGCAGGAAAGCGTCGGTTCTCCGTCAGGTTTCGCCCGTTTTTCGCCGGCCGGCGTGAGCCGCGATCCGCCGCTCAGTAGAACAGCTTGCGCAGGCTGAGCGTGATCGTCCGCCCTGCGGGGTCGAGGTAGGCGGATTGGTAGATCAGCGGCGTGACGCCGTCCGCATCTCGCACCCGGATGCGCTGGTCGAACAGGTTGACGATGTTCAGCGTCACCCGCGAGCCTCGCAGCCAGGGGAAGCGCGCCACCACCGGCGGCTGCTGGCCCAGGAAGTCGAAGACGCGGAAGTTGAGGGTGCCGAGGTCGGAGAAGTTCAGGGTGTCGCCCGGCACGCCGCTGGCGCCGGTGACCGTGGTGGCGCTGCGCCAGTCCGCCGACAGCCGCGCGCCCACGCCGTAGAGGGTGAAGCCCGCCTGGGCCTCGATCTCGTTCCTGTACTGGCCGCCGGTGTTTCCGATCGGCGCGCCACTCAGGAAGTTGAGGTCCGGCACGCCCGGTGGGATCACCTGGCGGTCCTCGAAGTAGAGGGTGGGGTAGATCGCGACCTGCAGCCGGCCGCCGCCGAAGCCGCGACCTTGGCCGCCGCCGCCACGTCCGCCGCCGCCGCCGCCGTAGCCACCACCACCGCCACCACCT
>CALMGB010000261.1 GCA_937863535.1 uncultured Caulobacteraceae bacterium | reverse complement strand
TTCCCTATACTGATATCGACAAGCTCTACATCGACGGCGGCTGGACGGCGGCCGGTGGCGAGCCCCAGGCGGTGCTGAACCCCGCCACCGAAGCTGTGATCGGCCATGCGCCGGTGGGTGACGCGGATGCGGCCGAGGCCGCCCTGGCCTCCTCGCGCGAGGCCTTCGATCGCGGACCCTGGCCGAATATGGCGATGTCCGAGCGAGTCGCCGTGATGAAGCGGATGCTGGCGGGGCTGGAGGCGCGGCGGGACAGGATCGCGGCCCTGATCGTGGCCGAGGTCGGCTGCGCCCAGCCGATCACCCACGCCATGCAGGTCGGCGCGCCGCTGAACCACCTCCGGTCGGCCCTGGAGCATGCAGACCGTGATCCCACTGTCTACCTGCCCATTGAGGCCACTCCCAACCCGATGAACCCTGAGGGGCCGCAGATCCTCGGCCAGACCGCGATCGTGCGCGAGCCGGTAGGGGTGGTGTCGGGCATCACCGGCTACAACTTTCCGTTCCTGCTCAACCTCGCCAAGATCACCCCAGCGCTGCTCGCCGGCAACACGCTGATCCTGAAGCCCTCGCCGTTCACGCCCTATTCCGCGCTGCTGTTCGGCGAGGTGGCGGAGGCGGCCGGGCTGCCGAAGGGCGTGCTGAACATCATCACCGGCGGTCCGGAGGTCGGCCTGCCGCTGACCACCGACGAGCGGGTGGACCTGGTCACCTTCACAGGCTCCGAGGCCGTGGGCACCGCCATCATGGCCCAGGCCGCGCCGAGCTTGAAGCGCGTGCACCTGGAGCTCGGCGGCAAGTCGGCCCTGATCGTGCGGGCGGACGCCGACGTGCGCCAGGCCGCTATCCAGGCGGTGGCCATCCTGTCGGTGAACGCCGGCCAGGGCTGCGCCATCCTCACCCGCCTGCTGGTGCACAATGCAGTCCGCGCCGAATTCGTCGCCACCGCCGTGGCCGTGGCCAGCCAGTGGAAGATCGGCGACCCCGCCGACCCCTCCGTGATGATGGGGCCGCTGATCCGCGAGTCCCAGCGCGCCAAGGTGGAGCACTACATCCAGAAGGGCCGCGAGGAGGGCGCGAAGCTCGTGCACGGCGGCGGCCGGCCGGCGGGGCTGGCCAAGGGCTTCTTCACCGACATCACCCTGTTCGACGAAGTCGACAACGGCATGACCATCGCCCAGGACGAGATCTTCGGTCCCGTGGGCGCCATCATCGGCTTCGACACCGACGAGGAGGCGATCCGCATCGCCAACGACAGCCGCTACGGCCTAAACGGCGGCATCCTGAGCGCCGATCCGGCCAAGGCCTACGAGATGGCGCGCCAGATCCGCGCCGGCAGCGTCGCCATCAACGGCGGCACTGGCAAGATGAGCTACGCTCCCATCGGCGGCTACAAGCGCTCCGGCGTCGGGCGCGAGTACGGCCCCGACTGGCTGCGCGAGTTCAGCCAGGAGAAGTCGATCTTCTATCCGGTGGGGAGGTAACGGGAGCTAGCCCGACTTCTCCTGCTTGACGCTGGCCTTGGCGGCCTGGATGCCGCGGTAGAGAGACGTGACGTTGCCAGCGCCGGCGTAGAACAGCAGGTGGAGCGGGATCTCCTCCAGCTCCTCGTCACTGAGTTCGCCGTTCAGGATCGCGCCCTTTACCTGGATCTCCACCAGCTCGGAGCGACCGAGCATGGCGGTTGCGCCCAGCACCAGCAGACGGCGATCGCGGATGCTCAGCCCCGGCCGGCTCCAGATTTCCCCGAACAGGTGGGCCACGGTCTCAGACACGAAGGGAGAGGCCTCGCCGCCCTTCATCAGGGCGGAGGAGCCGGGTCCATAGACCTGCTCCACGATGTCCAGGCCGCGGGCGTAGCGTTCGTCGTCGGAAAGCTTGTCCATCGCAAGGATCCTATTCGCTCTTGAGGCCGAGGAGCACTTCGGCCGAGCGCCGCGTCGCCTCGGCCACCGGCAGCGGCACGTCCAAGGACCGCGCCAGGTCGAGGGCGGCGTCGAGGTCCTTTTCCAGCAGGCCGACGACGGTCTGGCGCAGCGCCTTCTCGCCGGGATCGGAACCAGGGTCGGCGGCCCGGTTCATCCACAGACTCGGCCCCGCGACAGCCTCGGCACTGGCCTCGATGGCCTCGGCGAGCTTGCGCACATCGAGCCCGGCAGCCTTGGCCAGGCGCGCCCCTTCGTAGCCCGCCATCCAGACCTCATAGACGACGACGTTGCGGGCGATCTTGGCGGCCATGCCGGCGCCGGGTCCGCCCATGTAGACCACCTTCTTGGCGAAGGCGTCGAGCACCTCCCTGACCTCGCCCAGCGCCGGCTCGTCGCCGCCCGCCAGGCAGACCAGCCCGTTGTAGGCGGCGGCTGGGCCGCCGGTGACGCCGCAGTCCACCAGGCCCACCCCGGCCTTGTCGGTCAGGGCGCGGATAGTCTTCAGGTCTTCCAGCGACACGGTGCTGACCAGCACGACGTTCAGCCCCGGCTGGGCGCCGGCGAGCAGGCCGTCCGGACCGCTCAGCACGTCCACGGTCTGCTTGGCGCTGCCGCGGCCCATGCAGCCTAATCGCGCCTGTCA
>CALMGB010000260.1:794-6584 GCA_937863535.1 uncultured Caulobacteraceae bacterium | reverse complement strand
GTTGAATCAGCGTTCGTGCAAACCCGCTACCCGCTTATGAGATCATGACCTAGGGAGCAGGGCTATTTCCCTGACCGCATGCAAGGTGACGCAGCCGCTGCTGCGACAGCAAATCGCCCCGGCCTGAGCCTTCGTCACATCAACCCAGGGAGACCAAGATGCGAAATATCTAACGGTTGACAGGCGAACCCTCATGCAAGGACGATGCATCATGACTGCCTGTACGCGGCGGAGGCAAAGTCGGCCACTGAAGCGGCGGCGTGATGCGGCCGCGGGCGGCGTAAAACCCGGCCAGTGATAGGCGCGGTCCCCTGATCAGATCGGGGGTTCGGGCCTGGGGATGTTTGTCGTGGAGACGTACGCGGCGGTCCGGCGGTTTGTTTTTCTGGAGGGGCACAGTCGCCGGGAGGCGGCGCGGGTGTTCGGGTTGAGCCGGGACACGGTGTCCAAGATGTGCCGCTACTCGGCGCCGCCGGGCTATGTTCGGAGCCGGCCGCCGGAGAAGCCCAAGCTCGGCGCTCTGACGCCCGTGATCGATAAGATCCTGGAGGCGGACAAGACCGGTCCGGCCAAGCAGCAGCACACCGCCAAGCGCATCTTCGAGCGGCTGCGCGACGAGCACGGTTACAAGGGCGGCTACACGGTCGTGAAGGACTATGTGCGCCGCCAGAAGGTGCGCTCACGAGAGACCTTCGTGCCGCTATCCCACCCGCCAGGCCATGCCCAGGTAGACTTCGGCGAGGCGATCGGTGTGATCGGCGGGGTGCGCCAGAAGATCCACTCCTGTGCATGGACCTGCCGCAGTCCGACGCCTGCTTTGTGAAGGCTTACCCGCGCGAGACGACCGAGGCCTTCCTGGACGGGCACGTGTCGGCCTTCGCCTTTTTCGACGGCGTGCCCCTGTCGATCCTGTACGACAACACCAAGATCGCGGTGGCCAGGATCTGCGGCGACGGCAAGCGCGAGCGCACCCAGGCGTTCACCGAGCTGGTCAGCCACTACCTTTTCTATGACCGCTTTGGTCGCCCCGGGAAGGGCAACGACAAGGGCAAGGTGGAGGGACTGGTAAAGTTCTCCCGCTCCAACTTCATGGTGCCGATCCCGGTGGCGGCGAGCTTCGACGCGCTGAACGCCAAGCTGCTCGAGTGCTGTCTCAAGCGCCAAGAGGAACGGGCCGCTCGCCACGTCGAGACCATTGGAGAACGGCTGAGGGCGGACCTGGCGAGCCTGCGGACCTTGCCGGCCGCGCCCTTCGAGCCCTGCGAGAAGCGCATCGCGCGCGTGTCGTCCACCGCTTTGGTACGCTACCGGGGCAACGACTATTCGGTCCCGACAGCCTATGGCTTCCAGGCCGTGCTGGTGAAGGGCTTCGTCGCCGAGGTGGTGATCCTGTGCGACGGGGCGCAGATCGCCCGCCACGTCCGCGCCTACGGCCAGGGTGTCTTCGTCTATGACCCGCTGCACTATCTGGCGCTGATCGAGACCAAGCCGGGCGCCTTAGATCAGGCTGCGGCGCTGCAGGACTGAGACCTGCCGCCGGTGTTCCAGCACCTGCGCCACCTGATGGAGGCGCGCATGGGCTCCAAGGGCAAACGCGAGTTCATCCAGGTTCTGCGGCTAATGCCCAAGGAGGCGGTCGCGGCCGCAGCCACCGAAGCGGTCCAGCTCGGCGCCATCGGCTTCGACGCCGTCAAACAGATACTCCTCGCCAGGATCGAGCGGCGGCCACCCCGGCTCAACCTTGAGGCCTATCCCTTCCTGCCCGTGACCGACGTGCGCACCACCCGCGCCGCCGACTATGCCGGTCTGGCCGAGGTCCAGGCGGCATGAGCAGCCCCACCTCTGCTGCGAGCCCTGACGCCATGCCGTCTGGGACCACCCAGGGCGCACCCCAGGTGCTGCTGGCCCACCATCTCAAGCAGCTCAAGCTGCCGACGGTGCTTCGGGAGTACGACAAGGTGGCGCGTGAGGCCGCGCGCGACGGCGTCGACCACCCGCGCTACCTGCTGCGGCTGATCGAGCTGGAGCTGATCGACCGCGAACGCCGCCTGGTGGAGCGTCGCATCCGCCAAGCCCGCTTCCCCATCACCAAGAGCCTGGATACCTTCGTGTTCACCGCCATTCCCAGCCTAAACAAGATGCTGATCCTGGAGCTGGCGCGTTGCGAGTACATCCTGCGCCGCGAGAACATCATCGCGCTTGGTAACAGCGGCACGGGCAAGACCCACATCGCGCTCAGCCTCGGCTTAGCCGCCTGCCAGAAAGGCTTCAGCGTCAGCTTCGTCACGGCGGCGTCCTTGGTCCACCAGTTGATGGAAGCTCGCGACGAGAAGCGCCTGATCAAGCTCCAGCGGGACCTGTCGACGGTGAAGCTGCTGATCATAGATGAGCTGGGCTATGTTCCCCCATCACCGACCAGCGCGGAGCTGTTGTTCGAGGTGTTTAGCCAGCGCTACGAACACGGCTCCACCATCGTCACCTCCAACCTGCCCTTCGAGGAGTGGACCTCGGTCATGGGATCGGAGCGACTGACAGGCGCGCTGCTCGACCGCCTCACCCACCACGTCCACATCCTGACCATGAACGGCGACAGCTATCGGCTGGCCCAATCCACTGCTCGACGGAAGCTCTCCACTAAAACCCAAGACCAGCGATCTGGATGAAAAAGTTGATCCTCAGACTGGAGAGATACTCAGCTCATAGAGCCGGCGATCTATCCACAATCTGTTCAACCTCCCCAAACCCCCTCCGGGAGAAGCTGAAACGTAGTGGCTCACCCCGCGGCGACGCGCTGCGCTACGCAATGGCTCCGCGCCTCGCCGCTCGAACGTCAGCTACACCGCGACTGGCCGACTTTTACTCCGCCCCAGTGGCCTGGTTTTGCTCCGCCGTTGACAACATCCAACGCGCCTCGAGAGGGCGCTAGGGCTTCGACTTTTTCGTCTGGACCTGCGGGGCAAACGGACTCGGCTCGGTAACCGCATAGGGGACATCGTCGGATGGCGCCTTGCTGGAGCCGAGCGACCAGCGCACGACGACCCCGAGCGAACTCACGCGAGGGAGTGAGCCTCCATCTTCGATGGCCACCGCCTATTTCGTCGACGTGGCGGCGGCCTGGGGGCACCGGTCGGGGCGCTCGCGGATGTGCGGGACCGCGCGCCGACGTCAATCTAAGCCGCCGCAAACGGCAGGTTCTGGAGCTCAGCTCATGCTCCGCAGCATTTCTTATACTTTCTGCCGCTTCCACATGCACACGGAGCATTACGCCCGCTTTTGTGTGGCTTCACCATGGCCTTCGGACCGATACGTACACCTTCGCGCATCTGAGAAGTTCTTGCTTCCATGTCGGAGTCTTTGCTCCAGGCCCCCTTAACTGCAGCACCAAACCGGATGGACCCATCTAAAGGATTTAAGGAGAGGCCGTACCACGCGTCTACGTGCTCCTTGTACTTCCGTCGCTGACAGTGGTCAGCCAATAGGGCCTCAGCGTGCGCATGGTCGCGGAAATTGCAATGTATAGTCAAGCCAGAAAGCTCCGCCTGAAAGATGAAACTGAAATCATGGGGCTCCCCATCTCGTCTTGCCGCCGCGATGAACTGGTCGAGCGCCTTCGGCAAAAAAGTTGCCATCTCGTCGTTTGCACGAAGGATCAGCAGCCCGGCCCCGGTAGTTACTTGTCCAGGCTCCTTCTCTAGCCGTCTAAGCAGGAGCTCGATGATCGTTCCTTCGTATCTGGTCAGGAACCCCTCTGGGGTGCGTCTACCAGCAACCCCCATTCTCCTGGCTTGCATAGCGACGTCGAGGTGCGATGCGATGTCTTCTTGAAGCATGACAAGATCGTAATTGGGATCGATATCGAAACAACGCACGAAATACTGAGACAGCAGGGTAAGCTCTTGTTGAACCATAAAGCGCTCGGAGTTGCGCGCCCGATGGTCGATATAGTCTAATAGGTATAGCGCTGAAGAAAGCATCTCTGTAATCGCATCTAGCGATTAGCGCAGGAGCCACGCCATCCACCTTCCTGGGTTTCAGGAATTGACGTGATTGAAAGGTCAACGCGGGGTAGTGGTCAGCGAGAATGCAGATAGGATAAACCCGCTCTACCTTATGAGGCAGAGTCAGCGGGCTACCATCAGGAAGTATCAATCGGCATCCACCCTCCAATATTGCAATACTGCAATCGAGGCCCTGATCATATGCGTCCTGAACGGCTCCGGCAATGTCCTTTCTGATACTTTTATCATTGCCCTTCCGAGAAGCAATCGTCAGTCGTTTAGACTTTGCTTGTGCCACGATAGCCATGTTCCCGTAAACTACTAGGACATCTATCTCGCCAAAGTCTTTGCCTTTAGGGCCTGAGATGTGGATGTTTGACCAGACTCGGGCAGGACCGAACACTTTGCTTAGACATTGATGGCCGAATTTCTCCGTGAAATTGCCTCTGTGAGCGCTCGCTTTGGCCGCGTATCCCTTGTCCTGGAACATCCAGAAGAAAGGCGACTCGTAAGCAGCTTCTAGAAGGGTATAATTCTGGAACAAGATATAACGTTCGCCAAATTGGATGATAGGCGTCGCGCTGACCTGGTTAAATTCGCTTAACCCAGAGAACGTAGGGTTGTGCGAGGTTGCATTCATTGTGAAGGCATTAAGTATGGCCTCGACTACGCCATCTGGTAAGTCCGTCTCCGCCATAATGTCAGCCGTCGTAAAGGAGAAGCCATCTAGCAGGGTCCAGGCGGAAGTGTCGGTGTTGCCAAGTGATCTGAAGTGATTGAGCAAATTTCTATTCTGCACGATTACGAGGATTTCTGCCAGCCGACGCATTTGGCTGCTTGAGAAGCCTTTATTCGTAATAAGCCATGCATCGTCTTTGCCGTATTTGTCTTCCAAAAAATGCAGGTATTGAAAGTTATAGGCGGCCTCGCCGCCATAGAAAATCGGCTCGCGCATCGCGCTTCCTGAGTCCCATGGGTTGAAGCCCGGCTCGTCGGGGCGTTCAAGCGTGAGGGACGAGAAGAGCGGAGCACCCAGGCAGGTGTGTAGTTCTTCGAGCAGCGTTTCGGCTGCCTGTATCATATTCTCCGTCGTTTCAGGCACCGGCAACGTGAAGTCTATGGGGGCGCTGGTGAGAAGCCCGATGAGCGTGTTTATCTCCGTGCGACACAGGTTGGAGTAAGAAAACTGCTCTTGAACGGCTTCGGCCGTCACCTCGTCGCCATACAAAATGGCGTTGTCTCGGAAGCATAAGAAGGCTAACGCGTGCGCGAAGCCGGATGTGGTGCAAACACGTCGAAGGTCCGAGAAGACCTCTTGTTCCGACCTAGCCAAAGCGCCTCCGCTGCGATGGATCAGAGCCTCATATGAGCAATTGAGGAGATGGGCGCGCGGCCGTGCTGGGGGAAGGGGCTGTGAGCGGATAGTGCGCGTCGCTCGCCCTGGTGGGCCAGGAATGGCGGCTGATCTACGAAGGCGCCGCCCTCAGCGGGTCCGCTGCTGGCCCGCGAGCCGGACTGGTATAGGGAGAAAGGTCGCCCCGAGACTCACGCCCATAGCCACCACGCGACTCATTCGGGAGACGACATCCGCGCGCTCAAGGGAAGTCCGGCCAGCGTTCGCCAATTGACCGAAGCTGGGGTGTGTAGAACACAGCCGGCCAGCCTCAGGTGGCGCTGAAAGGCACGCCCGCATCGCGCAGATATGGGATGAATTCATCTGGGACCATGACGTAAGTCAGCACCGCGCGTTCATCGGGTCCGCTCAAGGGCGGCTCCGCCTGAGCCACCACAA
>CALMGB010000260.1:0-771 GCA_937863535.1 uncultured Caulobacteraceae bacterium | reverse complement strand
CCGTGCGTCGCGCTGCTCCAGCCTTGCTACGTAGGCCTGCCACGCCCGCTGGAAGTCGGACCTATGCTCCGAACTGACCCTTAGCGTAGCCATACACTTACTCCTGTGCCGCTGGTTGGAAGTCGACGGCGTGAGCGCCCTCTTTCCCTACATGCCAAGACATCCCACCAAGGACGCCACGGTTGGGCGTGCAGACCAAATAGAGCGGCGTCGTGGCTGACTTGAAGATCGCGATTACCGGCTCGCCGACCGCGGGGAACGTCTCTCCGGCGACGGCCTTCATTGGCTTGCCGTTGTGGCTGAAGCTGACGCTTAAGATGCGGCGCGCCCGTATGGGGCCCAGCTCCTGGCTCAGGTGCTGGTGGACCGAACTCCACACCCTCTCGGCTTGCTCAGCGCTTTCAGCTGCAGGGATGAAGAAGGCGTGCATGTTGTAAAGGTGGGTTTCGACGATGCCCTAGCAACCCCGGCCGCGTGATGCGCGCGCCGATGATTCTGTGCGACAGCGCCGGCCGCGCCCCGTTCAGCGTGTTCAGCGACCCTGCCAGCCAAGCGCCAGGCGCAGCGCCCAGGGCCAGCGCTATAAAAATATCCAGGTCCCGTCGTCTCCGCCAGTTCGGCTGTTGCTACGCGCAGTCGCCACCGGCTGACCGCGACGCCGAGCGCCGCGCCGGAGCACCAGGCCAAGGCATCGAAAAGACCTTGCGCCCAGGGCGCGGTCGTGTCCCAACGCGTGGTGTAGCTCGGCGGTAGCGGAGCCGCTCGCGACGC
>CALMGB010000259.1 GCA_937863535.1 uncultured Caulobacteraceae bacterium | reverse complement strand
GGGTAGGGGGGCTAGCTGTCCCGGGTTCTGCCCCACAGCGGTGACGTATTCGGCCCGGCTGACTTGAAGCTGGCCCTCCGCCGTCGTCAGGTCGGCCTGGGCGGACTGCAGTTGGGTTTGCGACTGCAGCACGTCGGTTTCTGTGACTTCGCCGCCCTGGCGTCGGGCGCGAGCGTCGCGCAGCTGGCTCTCGAGGACTTCCAGCTCGGCCTCCCGGACCTGCAGGACTCCCTGGTCGCGTTGGCAGTCCGCATAGGCCTGGATCACAGCCTGCAGCACTGTCTGCTCGGTGGCCTCGAGCTGCGCACGGCTGGCGAGGACATCGAAGCCGGCCGCCTTCACGCCGGTGGAGACTCGACCGCCGGTGATAAGGGGCTGGCTGAGGGCGACTTCGGCCTGCCCGGAGTTCTGGTAGGTTGTAGAGTGGCCGCCGAGGAAGTTGGCTGACTGGGTGTCGTTGTACGCGCCGGTCAGCTGCACGCCGACCTGGGGACGCCAGCCTGCTACCTGCTGGACATAGGCTTCGTCCAATTCGCGGGTCTGAGCGCGTTGGCTTTGCAGCGAGGGGTTCGACTGGTAGGCTAGGGCGATGGCGTCGGCCAAGGTTTCCGCCTTGCCGATCTGCGCCCAGGCTGTAGAGACCGTGACGAGGAGGCACCCTAGCGCCGGTGTGATCCGATTGTGGCCTCGATGTAAAGACATTCGTAACCACGCCCACGTCAACAAACTTGGCGACGTAGGGCAGCAGTGTCTTGGAAACCTTAATCATATGATAAAGCGCCGACGCTTGCTGGGGGCCTTGGTGGCGTGCCTGGCGCTTCCCAGCGCCGCCGGAGCGCAGACCCTGTGGCGGGGGGCCGCCGTCGGCCAGGACCTGGCGACACTTGAGCGCACGCTTCCAGGCGCCGTAGCACCAGTGGATCCGCTCGTTCTCAGCGCCGGCGAGGTGGAGGGTCTATCCGTACCCGGGCAGACCCTGGAAGGGACGGCGGGGGAGGCTCACCTGTTCCTTCGGGATGGACGCCTGTCCAGTGTTCAGCTGCGGGTGCCGGTATTGCCGGCCGGGCGAAGCGCATCCAACCTCGCCTTCGCCCGGCGGGTAGCCCAGAGCTTCACGAAAGCGGAAGGCCGACCCTATGACTGCGTCGATGACCAGTTCGCCGCCATTTCCCGCTTCGATTGCAAATGGCTTCACGGCGAGGTGGTAATGCACGAGTTCTATGTCGACGTGAATGGCCAGGCGCCGCTGTTCTACGTGGCCTACCGCCGCGCCGACGATCCCGCCTTCGACTCCTGAGGCCATCGCATGCCGTTTCCTCTGCTCGTCCTCGCGCTGGCCGCCACCTCCCCGCCGCGCATTGCCCGTTACCATGTCCCAGGATGGACCGTGACGGTCCGCTCCGATCCATTCATCGACGCCCGAAGCTGCAAGGTCGAAGCTCGCCGCATCCGCCTTCAAGGCCCTCTCGTCTGGTTTGATCTCGGCCGCGCCGCCCGCACTCAGGACGTGGTCTACCGGATCGATGGCGGACCGCCCCAAGACCTCGGGACCGCTCATCTCGATCCCTTGAAGCTTTCGCAGGACGAGGCGCTAAACAACCCCTCTGGCGGGGAGGTCGGCCTGCCTGCGGGCCTACTGACGGGCGCCCGCTTCGTCTGGATCCGGGCGGACGACGCCCGGCGGCCGGTGCGCTTCGACGTCTCCCGCCTGCCGCAGGCGGTCAGCTTGGCCGCACGTCTGGACTGTCCGCTCGCTGACGACGAAGCGCCTACCCGATGACGACCCGGGACGGCCGAGACGCGGTCGACCCTGTCGGTGGTGCGCTCCCGCTGTGCGCGCGGGCGAGACGCGGTCAGTCCGTTCGGCGGGGAGGGTGCGTCCTCGCCGTCGCTCTGTTGGCGATCGGTCACAGTGCGCCCGCGCGGGCGCGACCCCCACAGCCGACATCGTCCTCACCAACGCCGCTCTACGTCTATGTCGGAGCCGCCTGCGACGGAGCCGCCGTCTTGCCCCGGCTGCGAAGCTTCCTCGGGCGTCAGGAGGACGGCGTGGTGGAGTTCGACGACTATCGCGGCGACTGGCGACGAGCCCAGGGCGCCTTGGACTACGGGCTGGGCTGCTGGCGCGGCGCCGGGGTCAGGAACATCGCCATCTCGCTTCCCATGGTGGTGGACGCAGGCGGCGGCCTCGGCGAAGACAATTCCGCGCAGTTCGCAGGCTTCGGCCGGTCCCTGGTCCAGCGCGGCTTTTCCACCGCCTACGTCCGGATTGGGTGGGAGTTCAACGGCGACTGGTATCGCTGGAGCGCGTCACCCAGCTATGGCGCGCCTGACCCCCACCGCCCCGCCGCCTGGATCGCCGCCTTCCGGCGAGATGCTTTAGCCGTCCGCTCCACCTGTCCTCGTTGCCGGATCGTCTGGAACCCGGCTCTGTACCGCCAGAAGATCGCGCCTGACCAGGCCTATCCTGGCGACGACGTGGTCGACGTAGTGGGCGTCGACGCCTACAACGCTCCACGCTTCCCCGCGCCCGCGCCCGCGGCCAACTGGGCGCAGACCTACGGACCTTTCTCGGACTGGGGCGTGGCGCGTTTCGTCAAGTTCGCCGCGGCGCACCACAAGCCGCTCGCCTATCCCGAATGGGGCACGCCCGCGGACAAGAGCGGGAAGTCGCCGGATGAAGACGCCTACTTCATCAGCCACATGGCGCAGGTAATGGCGCGCAACCCGACAGCCTTCCAGGGATGGTGGGACTTCAATGGTGGTCAGGTCGAGTCGGAAGTTTCCGGAGGGCGTGCGCCGGCCGCCGAGATCGCGTTCCAGCAGGCTTTCGGCACGGCTCGCGTCCCCGTTCTCCTCACCGGCGCCCGCCTGTACCACGGTCCGCTGACCGCCACCGTGAACGGACCCGGTGTCGTCTCGGTCCTCGCAGAGGGCGTCGGAGGCGACCCCATCCTGCTCATCTGGGGCGGTCACGATGGCCGGAGCGCCCAGGTGCGTCTGTCGCAACCCCGGTCGGCGGTGCGTCTTGACCCGACAGACGGATCGCGGCGGGTTCTGGCCAGAGGCGTGCAGTTTTCCGTTACCTACAGCTCCGCTCTCCAGCTCATCAGCCTATCTGAACGGTGAGGATGGCCGACCATGAAGCTTAAAGCGCGTAACGCACCCGCTCGAAGGTGACGTCCACGTCGTCGTCATCCACCTGGCAGATGCGCATCTCCGTGTCGGCGACCGAGGCGGAGGCGGTCTGAACGCCATCGCGCGCCAAGGGCTCGGCATCCAGGTGGGCGTCGAGGCGGGCCTTCAAGGCGTCGAAGCTGACGCCGCGGGCGGAAAAGGTCACGTGATCGAGCCGTCCGGCCAGATCGAAGGCGAGGACCACGTGGCGCCACCGCACGCCGGAGTAGTCGACGTTCTCAATCTGAAGCTTGCGAGCTCTCGGACGCCCCTCCGCCCTAGCCTCAGGATAGGCGACAGACAGGTCGGCGAAGCTCTGACCGATGACGGCGCCTTGCCAGACGGCGGGCCGGGGTGCGGGACCGATCATCAGCGCCAAGCCGACCAAGCTCGTCATGATCGACATGTCTTGTCCTCCTCCACACAGGTGTGGCCTCTGAAGAGTTCAGATCAGGTAAAGACGAGGGAACGGAGACGACTGGGTTAAGGGCCGCTTAAGCTCTCGTCGGCGGCGCTTCCGCTTGAAGTCGCCGCCGGGTGAACGGCGTACAATGCGCCCTGCCGATGCAGACACAGCCGGAGCGCTTCGTCAGCTTACGAGTCTGGTCCGTCCTTGAGCGCTTGATGCTGCGAGGGCTCGACGCGCTCATCCGTTCAGCAGAGCGAGAGGGCGTGCGACATAGGGAGCGGCTTGGGATTCGCGCAGCTTTGCGCTAAGCCATCACCAGGGACGCTGGTCCCTCGCCCTGTCGTCTTCCGCCGAGCCGGAGCTTGCGGATTTCGCCATGCGGATGAATCGGCGTGCATAGGGGATCGCCTCGGTCGATGGGAGACGGCGATTGACTGAAGACCAACCTGGGGAGAAGGGGAGTGCTGAAGACGGGGGCGATCCGGGCTGCAACGCTTGCGGCCACTGCGGCGGCAGGGCTCCTTATCGCCACTGGCGCCTCCGTCTCAGCGCAACTCAAGCCGGCCGAACCGCCGCCGCTGTCGGCTCCCCAGATTGTCCAACCGAGCCTGAGCAGCTTGCGGTTCATCGACGTGGTCGCCTGCCGGCCCAAGGTCCACCGCGTCCATTCTCAAGGGCGCCGGCCGCTTCAGCGACGACCTCAGACAACGCCACTTCATCTCTACACCCCGGTTCATCGTAGCCTCCAGCACGTCCTTCAATCCCCTCCACCCACAAGGTGTGAGGTGGAGAGGCGAGTGCCCCTGATGACGTCAGCCTTGGCGGACGACATGCCCCCTGCAGCAACGCTCATCGACTTCGCGCCTGAGCCTATCAATGCTCTTCCTGGATTGCCGATCGCTTCAACCTCGCGGTCGTCGGCTCCTGGAACAGGTCCAGCGCCGTTTGCAAACCTTTCGCCCATCACGGGAGCGGGACGAAGGGTGCTGGCGAACGTGAACGCAGTCGCCGCGGCACCTGAGCCGGCGGATTGGTTGCTGATGAGTCTTGGGCTCGGGGTTTTGGGGCTGAGTTTGCGCCGTCGGAGAAGGCGCGAAAGCCTTGCGGGGCTGGACGTCTAGGCGGCGAAGGCCAAGCGGGCGCCGACCAGAGCCGCCATTACACCGATTGCCGAGACGATCACCAACGCAAGCCGTAGCCACCAGGGCGCCTGAGCCGTCCGAAAGTGTGTGGCCCACCAGATCAGCCCCAGTCCGAGGGCCGCAATCACAAGGCCGACCAACGCGTGTGTCACAGCCACCTCGCTTACCGAATGCTTTGTCTTAAACGCGGACGACAGCTTAATCTAAGTTGCCTCTCGAAACACCCTTAAGATCGTTTAGCCAAGCCCCTTCACTTTGAATTCAGACGACCGCGCGATCCTGCAGCCTCGACGTAGCTCCTGCACGCGGTAGGCAAATGACAGCAATCATCGGCAGTTACGAGGGCAGCGATCCCTGGGACAACGTCCCACTTTACCAGAAGATGATGGGCGGCGGTGCGGTCGCCACGACGCTCTTTACCGGGCAGGACTCTTGGGCCGACTACGTGGGCTCCGTGGCCTATGCGGACAGTGGAACGATCAACGCTCAAAAGTTATGGTCCATTCCGCTCTTCGCGAACAGTTCGTCGCTCACGGAGGCCGCTTCGGGGGCGGACAACTCCTATTTTGTTCAGGTGGCGAAGACCCTGCTCTCAAACCAGTCCTCGGGGTCCATCTACGTCCGCACCGGGTGGGAGTTCAACGGCGGCTGGGAGACGTGGAGCGCCGGGACCGATCCGGCGGACTACATCAAGGCCTATCAGCAGTTCGTGACCGCCTTCCGCACCGTGTCCAATCGCTTCGTTTTCACCTGGTGCCCCGCGGAGAGCGGCGGCGGCATGAACCCCGCTACGGCTTACCCGGGCGACGCCTATGTCGACGTGATCGGCTTGGACGTGTACGACAACAACACCTACGACGGTAACAATCCGACGGCTGCGTTTAACACCAAGTTGAACGACACCTATGGGCTGAACTGGCTGTCGAGCTTTGCCGCTCAGCACGGCAAGCAAATTGCAATTCCAGAATGGGGCGTGAACAGCAACAGCGACGCCGCCTTCGTCACCCTGATGGCATCCTGGATTAAGACGCACAACGTCGCCTACGCCTCCTACTGGGACGCCAACTCCGGCGGGTTCAACGGGCAGCTCAGCAGCATGCCAGCGGTCGAGGCGGCTTATGTGGCCGCGTTCGGCTCATCAACCGCCGCGAGTCCGGTCATCAATCCTACAAGTTCTACTCCAGCCCAACAAATTAAAGCCGCTCACGGAATGGATTTTGATGGCGATGGTCGCTCTGACATCCTTTGGTATAATGCAACAACCCATAATCTTCAGGCATGGGAATCAAGTTCTGGACTCGGTGGTTCAAAGGCGGTGAGCTTAGGTTCAGTTGGATCGGCGAATTGGTCCGTGGCCGGTATAGGCGATTTCGATGGTGATGGTAAATCGGACGTGCTTTGGGAGAACAGTGCCAGTCATGACGTTCAGATCTGGGAATCATCAAAAGGTTATACGACAACCTCGACCGACCTAGGTGCTGCGCCTGCCGCACTGACCGTGGCCGGCGTCGGTGATTTCGATGGTGACGGCAAGTCCGACATCCTCTGGTGGAATGCTGGAAGCCATGACGTACAAGTTTGGGAGAGTTCCGGCGGCTTGAATGCTGCTCATTCTGTCGATCTGGGCAACGTCTCTGCAGGCTGGAGTATCCAGGGTGTGGGCGACTTCGATGGGGACGGCAAGGCTGATATCCTGTGGATGAACAGCATGACCAGAGATGTGCAGGTGTGGGAGTCTTCTAAAGGATATACAGCCACTAAGACTGATCTCGGCAGTATGTCAGCTGGTTGGAGTGTTCAGGGCGTTGCTGACTTTGATGGGGATGGCAAGTCTGACATTCTTTGGCAAAACTCCAACACAGGAGACGTGCAAATTTGGGAGTCCTCAAAAGGGTACGCTCAGACAAGCACCGATCTTGGTGTTGTGAAGGGCTGGACAGTCATCGGTGTCGGTGATTTCGACGGAGATGGAAAAGCCGACATTCTGTGGGAAAACAATACGTCTCACGACGTACAAGTTTGGGAGTCGAGCCAAGGGTTAAGTGCCGCCCATGCCGTCGACCTTGGAGTGGCTGCGGGTGGCTATGCGGTGGCGACGACTCACTACTCGCTTTGAAAGCTATCACTAAACGGGCTTTTCGAAACTGCACTTTGAGTTACTTCGAGTAGTAATTTGAAAAAGCTCAACGCAACTCATAGCATCTTGGAGCGAAAAGACGAGACTAGCTTAGTGTATCTTCTGAAAGACGAAGAAGTCTGCAAACGAGGTATTTAGCTGATCGCCAGCGTCGAAAGCGAAAGGATTTTTCGTGTGGCTTATAAGCCGCCAATTAGGCTCATGCACCCTGACCCAGTCAGTAAATTTGCGGTGGCGGACGTGCGGGTCAGGCCATTGTCTGTTTTCATCTGAAGAGTATATCACTACAAAGCGCGTTGCAGCTGCAAACAAGCGCTTCATGTAGGTAACGTAAACCTCCTCTTCAACTAGATGATAAATTACATCGAGAGACAAAGCGAGTTCTGACGGTTTGGCCTCGTACTCGGAAGTGCAAAAGAACGATTTTGACCTGTCTTCCTGAAACTGCGTTCTTATCCGATTTACTGCCGTAACGGAAACGTCTAGTCCAACGTAGACTGGGTATATCGCTAGACTTAGTTGGGCGCCATCTCCACTACCAAACTCGATTACGTCTTGAATGGCATTGGTGCTTACAAACCCATTCAAGAACTCAGCCTTGAATCCGGCTAGTCGATTGTAAGAGCCAGCTCCTGAGTTCCCGCCGTC
This sequence comes from uncultured Caulobacteraceae bacterium, assembly GCA_937863535.1. GTDB lineage: Bacteria > Pseudomonadota > Alphaproteobacteria > Caulobacterales > Caulobacteraceae > CAHJWH01. The sequence continues at coordinate 41 of CALMGB010000259.1, read as the reverse complement.
ACGGTAACGTCGTTCCCAGTAAGCCTCAGACCCTTGAAAAC
>CALMGB010000258.1 GCA_937863535.1 uncultured Caulobacteraceae bacterium | reverse complement strand
CAGCTCCAGCTCCAGCGCCGGGGGCCCGAGATAGGCCCGCGGCGCTTGGCTCGGGCGCGCGCGGACGCGCCAGCGGGTCATGGCGGCGCTGGTGGCGTTCAAATCTCCGGTGGCCAGCAAGGCGAGGGTGGAGGTCTGGCGGCCGTAGAGGTTCAGTCGCTGGGTGGCGGCTAGGTCCAGCTTGCGGGCGGCCCGCGGCGCCTCGGCCAACACCGCCGCCACCGCCCCCGAGCGCACCGCCTCGTCCACGATGCGCAGCGCCTCGCCCCCCTCGCGTGCGCTCACCAGCACCAGGCGGCCGGGATCGAGGCCCAGCGCCCACAGACCCGGGCCGTACAGGCCGCCGCCCTCGCTGAGCGCGCCGGGTTCCTGCACCACCAGGGCCTGGGCGTGCGGGTCGGACCGGAACAGGCGGGCGAGCATCAGCACCATGAACAGCAGGGCGGCCGTGGGCTCCCCGGCCGGGCCGCAGACCTCGTGCGCGCCGAAGGGGGGGCCGCCAGGGCTGAAGCTTGCGTCCAGCGCTTCCAGTCCGAAGCTGAAGGCACGGTCCCATCCTGGGCCTGCGCCCACTTCCGCAGCTCGCCGGCGCTGGGCGTGTGCGGAGGGCCGCAGGCCGCCTTCGGGCGCATGGCGCTCGATGGACTCGATGCGGGCGCGGAGCGCGGCTAAAGTAGGAGCGACGGACATGGCTTCTAGAACGCACAATTGTTCGTGTTTTGTTCCGGATATGGATTCCGACTCACCGACTTGGAGTCAAGCGGAGTCTCACTCCTTCACCAGAAAGCCGCTAGGCGAGGATCACATCCAGCTCTTCGAGGGCCGCTTGGGCTTCCTCGATCATGGCGGCGTCGGCGAGGTCGGCAGGGGTGAGGTGGTCGCGGTAGCGGCGGCCGATCCAGTCGGTCAGGCGGGCGTGCAGGTTGTCGTCCAGGCGATAGGCGGAGTTGGCGGCGGCGAGTTCGGCCGGGGTCATCACCACCCGCAGGCGCAGGCAGGCGGGGCCACCGCCGTTCCGCATGCTCTCGCGCACGTCCACATAGTCCACTCGCCCGATCGGCCCGTTGGAGGCGGCCAAGCGTTCGGCCACGGCGCGGGCGCAGGGGTGCTCGGCGACATCGATGGGCGCCACCAGGGTCAGGCGGCCCTCGCCCGGCGCCTGCACCAGCATCGAGTTGAACAGATAGCTGGAGATGGCGTCGGCCAGCGGCAGCTCCGCCTCAGTGATCTCGATGAACTGCGGCTCGAACAGGCCGGCGGCGGCCTCGCGCACCTCGGCCTGCATGGCCGCCGGGTCTTCGAAGGCCGCCTGGTGGTAGAGCAGGCATTTCAGGGCGCCGACGCAGACCACGTCGTTGTGGAAGACGCCCGCTTCTATGGCTTGCGGGTTCTGGCGCAGGCGGACCGGGCGGTGGGCGCCGTGACGGCGGCCGACGGCCTCGAACGCTTCGCGGGTCTGGCGAGCGGGGAACCGGCCGGTCCAGGCTTCGTAGGCGCCTCGTCCGTGTACGAACAGATTTACTCCGGGCGCGCCATGATCAATGCACAGGCGGACGTGGTTGGCGGCGCCCTCGTCTGCGAAATGGGGTTGGAACGGCAGCGCGTCGTGGACGACGAAGCGGTCGGGATCGGGGAAGATGCGCCTCAGCGCGGCCGTCGTGTGGGGATGTTCCAGGCTGCGGTGCAGGTTGGTGAGCAGGTTGGCGGGGGTGAAGTGCAGCCGCCCGTCTCCGCTGTCGGCCGAGGGCGTGACGGTGGCGGCGTTGGCGGCCCACATGCTCGACGCCGACCAGGCGGAGCCGGCCAGGATGGGCGCGGCCTTCCAGGCGGCTTCGTTCACCCTGGCGTCCGACCCGGTGAAGCCGAGGCTGCGCAGGAAGCCGAGGTCGGGGCGGCGCTGGGGCGGCAGGACGAACTGGGGCAGTCCCATGTCGGCCAACCGCTTCATCTTGGCCAGGCCCTGCAGGGCGGCGGCGCGGGGGTTGGAGGCGGCGCCGAAGTTCGACTGGCTGGCCAGGTTGCCGGGGGACAGGCCGGCGTAATTGTGGGTGGGGCCGACCAGGCCGTCGAGGTTGGCTTCGACGGCGTTCATGCCCTTCTCCCCCTGCGGGAGAGGGAGGGGTACGCGTTGCGAAGCGGCCCGGGAGGGTGAGGGGCCGCGCTAAGCTGTAAGCTGCAGACGGCGGCGCGACCCCTCACCCTTCCCATGCTGGCGCCTAAGCCTTCGGCTATGGTGAGCAAACACACCATGAGGCGGGTGAAGGGTTTGCGGGGTTCGTATAGGCTTCTCACAGGGCTAGTGAGGTGATCCCGGTAGGCGTGGGGCATGCGGCGGTGTTGCACGGGCTCGTTCGACAACGCGCCGACTATGCCGGGCGCCTTGAGCGCTGTCGAGCCGAGCTGCGGGACCTCTTGACCGCTTTGGAGCACGTAGACGCCACCATTCGACTCTTTAGTCCTGAAGCCCGGATCGACGCGATCCGGCCCAAGATAGAGCGGGCCGCTCACGCAGCCGTCCACGGTGAGGTGACTGATACCAGCCGTCTGAGGACCTGACTCCCGGCGGGGACCCATGGTGCGCCGAACGTGAGTCGATGAGGCTTGACGGATTCGAGATGCGCGATGGCGGCGGTCGAGATTACGCGCAGGGAGTTGAGCGCCTCGGAGCGGCGCTCAGCGGCGGCGAAGACGGCGTCTGCGAAGCCGGCGCGTCGGATGCTTGCGATCGCGAGGTTCTGGACGGACACGACCGCACGTTGGCGGCTCAGGCTGGCGGGATGGACCGCCAGACCTTGCGAGACTGGGCGCATCGCTACAACGCCGAGGGCGTGGAGGGCCTGGTGGGCCGGCCGCGTCCTGGTCGTCGGCCGAGGTTGGATGCGTCCCGGCAGAAGCAGGTGGCGCAATGGGTGGACGAAGGTCCTGACCTGGCGCGAGACGGCGTGGTCCGCTGGCGCTGCGCCGACCTGGTCAAGCGGATCAAGGTGGTGTTCGACATCGACCTGCAGGGACGCGCCGTGGGCAGGCTCCTGAAGACGCTGGGTTACAGCACCATGTCAGCACGCCCTTTGCATCCGCAGAGCGATCTTCAGGCCCAGGAGGTCTTAAAAAGACTTCGCGACGCTGGCGCGAGACGCCCTCCCGCAGGACCTCGCCGGACGCCCCGTCGAGGTGTGGTTCCAGGACGAAGCCCGAGTCGGCCAGCATGGGAGGCTGACACGCCGGACGCTGACACGCCTGTGGGCCAAACGCGGGTCGCGTCCGCGCATCCGGCGAGACCGCCGCTT
>CALMGB010000257.1:3928-5724 GCA_937863535.1 uncultured Caulobacteraceae bacterium | reverse complement strand
CGCCATGGACGTGTTCACCACCTGCTGCCGCGGCCAGCGCCTGGGCGTGTTCGCGGGCTCCGGCGTCGGCAAGTCGGTGCTGCTGTCCATGCTGGCGCGGGAGGCCACCTGCGACGCCGTGGTCGTCGGCCTGATCGGCGAGCGCGGCCGCGAGGTGCGCGAGTTCATCGAGGAGACGCTCGGCGAAGCGGGGCTCCGGCGCGCCATCGTGGTGGTCGCCACCTCCGACGAGCCGGCCCTGAAGCGCCGCCAGGCCGCCTACCTGACGCTCGCCATCGCGGAGTTCCTGCGCGACCAGGACCTGGAGGTGCTGTGCATGATGGACAGCGTCACCCGCTTCGCCATGGCCCAGCGCGAGATCGGCCTCGCCGCCGGCGAGCCGCCGACCACCAAGGGCTACACCCCCACCGTCTTCACCGAACTTCCCAAGCTCCTGGAGCGCGCCGGCCCCGGCCCGATCCGCCCTGACGGGACGACGGCCGGGCCGATCACCGGCATCTTCACCGTGCTGGTGGACGGCGACGACCACAACGAGCCCATCGCCGATGCGGTCCGGGGCATCCTGGACGGCCACATCGTCATGGAGCGGGCGATCGCCGAGCGCGGCCGCTTCCCCGCCGTCAACGTGCTGAAGTCCATCAGCCGCACCATGCCCGGCTGCCAGACGATGCCCGAGCGAGCGGTGGTGCGCCAAGCGCGCGAGGCGCTGTCGGCCTACGCCAACATGGAGGAGTTGATCCGCATCGGCGCCTATCGCGCGGGCTCCGACCCCACCATCGACCGCGCGATCAAGCTGAACCCAGCGTTGGAGGCCTTCCTGTCCCAGGACAAGGACGAGGCCAGCACGCTTGAAGAGGCCTTCGAGGCGCTCCGCGACATCTTGGACACCGCGCCCGTACTGGGTCGCCTGCAATGAGTGAACGCCTATGAGCAACTGGATGGCCTCGCTGATCAAGCTGGCCGATCTCGAGGTCGAACAGCTCCAGAAGCGCCTGCGCGACATCGCCGACCGCCGCGTCGCCATCGAACTTGTGCTGGACAGCCTGGCCATGGAAGGTCGCGAGGAGACCGCCCGCGCCACGACGGATGCTTCGGCCGGCTGGTATCTGGTGGGCTTCCGCGAGGGCCTGAAGGCGAGGCGGGCCAAGGCCGAAGCCGACCTGAAGGTCTGCACCATGGAAGAGGCCGGCGCCCGCGACGCGTTGAGCCGCGCGTTCGAGGAGCAGAAGAAGTATGAGATGCTGGCCGAGACCGCCCGCCTGACCGCCGCGCGCAAGGTGGCGAAGCTGGAGACGGCGGCCCTGGACGAACTCGCCCTGAGGGGGCGGTTCAAGGCGGCTTGAAGCCCCGCAAACCACTTCCCCCCATCCGCAGATGGGGGAGTATGGCCGAAGGCCGGGAGGGGCCGCTCTTCAGACCCGCAACAAGCCATCTCGGAGGCGGTCGCAGGTGACCTGATTCAGCGGCGCGTAGGTCCCTCCCTCCAGCCAGAATAGCGGATCACCGACCCGTTCGGGATCGAACCCCTCCCCCACCAACTCCGCCTTCTTCAGCTTGAAGGTCTCGGTGGCCTGCAGGTCCTCGCTGCACAGGCGCAACAGCACCGGGCGCGCGTAGGACGGCAGGCCCGCGGCGACGCGCCGGCCCAGTTCCGCCAGATCGAAGCCCTTCCCGGTCGCCAGCGCGGCCATCCCCGCGCGGCCGTCGCAACCCGCCAGCTCCACGCCATAGACCGCGGCGGCCGTCACGCCGGGGCAGGCGGACAGCACGTCCGCAACCTCGGCGGTGGAGACGTT
>CALMGB010000257.1:0-3918 GCA_937863535.1 uncultured Caulobacteraceae bacterium | reverse complement strand
CCCTTCCAGCGGAAGGTGTCGCCCACACGATCGACGAAATAGAAGAAGCCGGCGGTGTCGCGGCGCATCAGGTCGCCGGTGCGGAACCACGCGTCTCCCGGTGCGAAGACGTTGCGGAGCACCTTGCGCTCGCTCTCCGCGCCGCTGGTGTAGCCCTCGAAGCGGTTGGGGCCACCCTGCTCCGCGGTCGCGATCCGGCCGATGGCTTCGCCGGGCTCGTCGGGCGCGCAGCGGACGCAACGGCCCGCGGCATCCCGGGCGGGCGCGCCGGTCTGGGCGTCATAGCGGACGATGGCGGCGGGGAAGCGGTGGGCGAGGAAGGGCGGCACGCGGCCGATGGCGCCGGGCCTGCCCTCCACGTTGTAGAGGGAGAAGCTGCCTTCGGTGGCGGCGTAGAACTCCAGCACGCGGGGGATGGCGAAGCGCGCCTGGAAGGCGGTCCAGACCTCCTCGCGCAAGCCGTTGCCGCAGGCCAGGCGCATGCGATGCGCCCGCTCCATCGGATGCGGGTCGCTGTTCAGCAGGAAGCGGCACAGCTCGCCGATGTACTGGAACAGGGTGCAGTCGTAGGCGACCACCTCATCCCAGAACGCCCGCGCCGAAAAGCGGTCGCGCACGAAGACCGAGCCGCCCTGCAGCAGCACGCCCCCCACCGCCACCACGCCCCCCACGCTGTGGTACATGGGCAGGCAGTTGTAGAGCCGGTCCTGCGGGCTCGCGTCCATCATGCCGGCGAACCAGCCGCACCAGGTCAGCACCCGGGCGTGGCTGACGTTGGCGGCCTTCGGGAGGCCCGTGGTCCCTGAGGTGAAGATCAGCAGGGCCCGGTCCGGGAGCCTGGCGCCGCTCGCCTCTTCGGGCGGGAGCGGCCCTTCGGCATAGGCTGCGAGGTCGAGACCGCCCGTCTCCAGACGCCAGAGGTCCGGCGCTCTCTCAAGGTGCGCCGCCGCACTGGCGTAAGCGTCTTGCAGGGAAGGTGCGACCAGCAAGGCTCTTGCGTCCGAGACGTGCAGGCAGTGGGCGAGCGCGCGATCTTCCAGGTTCGTGTTCAGCAGGCAGACGGTCGCTCCGCTGCGGCTGATCCCCACCCAGGCGGCGAAATAGTCCGGATGGTTGGGCGCCAGCAGGGCGACGACGTCGCCGCTCCCATAACCCTGCGCCCGCGCCCAACGGGTGTAGCGCCGTGCACGCGCTGCGAGTCCAGCGAAGCTGTAGGCGCAGTCCGCTGACAGCAGGGCCGGCGCCTCTCCGTGGCGGCCGCCCAGATCGTCGAGCACCGCCGCCAGCGTTCTCGCCGGATCGGCCGTGAGCCGGTGCGTGAGCTCGAGCGCGCGGACCCAGGCCTTGGTCACGCCGGCTGCGTCAGGGCGGCCGACGGGGATGTCCTGGAGTGCGACGGCGGCGGCGCTCATGCGCCCCGCCGCTCAAGAACCGTGCCGAAGGGGCGCGCTCGCCTCAGCCTTGCGCGCGCGTCACGGCTCAGAAGCCGGCGGGACCACGGCCAGGAGCTGGAGGCGGAACACCAGCACGCTGTTTGCGGGGATGGGACCGGACGGCTGGTCGCCATAGCCCAGGCCGGGCGGCAGGTAGAGCGTCCAGTCGTCTCCGGCGCGCATCAGTTGCAGGGCCTCGTTCCAGCCGGGCACCAGCTGGCCCACCGTCATCACCAGCGGGCCTCCGTTGGCGGCCGAGGAGTCGAACACCGTCCCGTCGGTCAGCCGCCCCTCGTAGGACACCCGGACCTGGTCGCCGAGGCGCGGATGGAGCCCGGCGGCGGGTCCGGACCGGGTGATCTTGTAGGCGAGCCCAGACCCCGTGACGACGACACCCGCCTGCTTGGCCACCGTCGCCATGTATACGGCCGGGTCTGCAGGCGCGACGGCCGTGGAGGCCGGCGGAAGCTGGGCGGCTTGAGCGGCGGGTGCGAGCAGCAGGGCGGCGAACGGGATCAGGAAACGCATGGCCGCCCCATACCGTCGCTCAGCCCGGAGGTAAACGCCGGCTTATCATCCTGGTTTGGACGGGGCGGTTCCCCTCAGGCTCATAGGGCGGCGCGGCAGGAAGGGCATCGACCAGCACCTGGGCCAGCAAGTCCGCCTCGGCACGGATGAAGGGCGGCTCGCCGAAGACGACGGTCCACAGGGCCTGCAGTTCCTTCGACGCAAAAGGCCGATGGCGCGCGTGAGTTGCTGGTTAAGCGAAGTTAAGCCTGCCTCCCTTCCCGGCGATGGCTGAACCACACCGTGGCGGGAGCGTTTTACCGGCGGAGGTCGCCTGTCTTCGGTGCGGCTTCGAGCCGGAGCCCGCCATGACCACCGCTTCCTACACGATCGACGACGCTCATCTGATGTCCGCCAACACCCTGGCGGGGCTGACGCTGTTCGACCGCGGCGGCGACAAGCTCGGCGTCATCAAGGAGCTGTTCGTCAACAAGCTGACCGGCCAGATCGAGTTCGTGCTGGGCGCGACCGGCGGCTTCCTCGGTGTCGGCGAGAAGTTCCATCCCCTGCCCTGGGGCCTGCTCACATACAATCCCACGCCGGAGGGATATGTGGTGGCGGTCGGCAAGGATGATATCCGCGCCGCGCCGGCCTACGATCGCGACCAGCTGACCAGCACCAACTACGGCTGGGGAGATCAGGTACACCGCTACTTCTCCAGCCTGAAGCGCGGGCCGGGGCCGGTCTAGCTCGGCGTCGGATTTGAGGCCTGGCGGCGGCGTAGCCATCCGATCACGCCACCGGGCCTGCGCCCTTCGTTGGAGAGGTTCGGCGCGTTCGCCATCGCCTCAGCCTGCTCGCGCCAGTTCTGAGCCTGTTCCTTCAAGCGAAGCTTGTCGCGCCCGTAGGAGACGATCGACGCCAAGCGCTCCGCCTCGTCCGCCATCGCCAAGCAATGTTGCGCGTCCGGCATTGCGTCCCCCTGACCCCGGACGTGATAAATCGGCGATCAAGCTTAACAAGCCCCTGCATATGGAAGGCAGCGCCGCTGATCCTCCCCTCTTGGAAAGGGTGACCAGCGAAGCTGGTAGAGGGGGCTGCACTGCGGATTACGAGTGTAGCCCCCTCAGTCCGTTTCGCGAACAGCTCCCCCAGAGGGAGAGCACTGCGAAGCATCCTGAAGAGCCCCGAGGAGGTGTCTCAAAGGACGAAGATCGCGTCGCGCGAGGCGCCAGGGCCGCCCCCTTAGGACCGCGCCGAAACCGCGCCGGCAGGATCGGCGGAGACGCCAGCCTCGCCAAGCCATTCCAGGATCTTGGACTTAGGCATGGCGCCAACCTTCATCGACGCCATCTGGCCGCCCTTGAACAGCATCAGGGTCGGCACGCCGCGTACGCCGTAGCGCGACGGGGTGGTGGGGCTGTCGTCGATGTTCACCTTGGCGATGGTCACCTTGCCGGCCAGCTCCTCGGAGATCTGATCGAGCGCGGGTGCGATCTGCTTGCAGGGGCCGCACCATTCCGCCCAGAAGTCCACCAGCACGGGCTGGTCGGCCGCCAGGACCGCGGTGTCGAAATCGGTGTCGGTGACCTTCACCGTGCTCATCGGGACATGCTCCAGTGTCGGGGCCGGAGAGGCCGGCGCGCCGTAGGTGATCCCATTTAGACCCCCGCCGCGCCGGATCAAGCCTCACGCGCGCGGGGCGGCCAGCGCCCCCAGCGCCTCGCGCATCATGTTTTCTGGTACGGCCATCAGCTTCGGACCGTCGGTCCAGACCAGGGCCGCCTCCACCGCCCGCCCGGGGAACACCGCGCGGAGGACCGCGGTGTAGATGGCGATCTGGGTGATGTAGGCCGGGTCGGCCGCCTCGATCCGGGGGGGCGAGGGGCGGTTGGTCTTGAAGTCGGCCACCAGTATGCGGTTCGGCATGATCACCATGCGGTCCACCCGGCCCGAGACGGCGTAGCCCGGCGGCAGC
>CALMGB010000256.1 GCA_937863535.1 uncultured Caulobacteraceae bacterium | reverse complement strand
CTGCACGCCCAGCGGCGGGAGCTCGGCAAGGCCGAGCGCCGCCGGCAGGTCGGCCCCGTGGGCGATGAGCGGGTTGAAGCGCGGGCGCCCCTTGGCCTCGAACACCCGCGCCACGGCGGCCGGGTCGCCCGCGTCCGCCGCCAGGCCATAGACGGTTTCGGTAGGCATGATCACCAACCCGCCGCGGGCGAGCGCCGCCGCCGCCGCAACGATGTCGCCGGTCACTTGGCCTTCGTGGCGATCAATCGCAACGACACCTGCACCAGCGGATCGACCGGCGCGGGCGAGCGGAACGGCCCCTCGCCGATGCCGAACGTGCGCCGGTCCAGGGTAAGGGTCGACTGCATGCGCCCCTCGTCATGGCTGATCGACACGGTGAAGGGCGCCGTCGTGCGCCAAGCCATCCCGCGGATGCGGATGTCGGCGCTCGCCTGGTAGCGGCCGGGGCCCGTCTGGGTGATGGTGCGTGTGACCATCGTCGCCTGGGGAAAGGCTGTGCTCGAAAGCCACTCGGAATTGGGCAGGGCCGCATCCTTGATCGGCTGGCCGGTGAGGGCGGAGGTGGTGTCCACGGTCAGGGTGGCGCGCGAGGTCGCCAGGTTGTGCGGATCGAACGCCACCTGGGCGTCCCAGCTGCGGAACACCCCGTCGAAGGGCTGGCCGTTCATCACCGCCCGGAAGGTGAGGCGCGAGGCCGCCTTGTCCACGGTCCAGACCGGCGCGGCCTTGGCGGGGGCGGTGGTGCGCGCGCTGTGCTTCACCGGCGCGGCGGCGACGGCGCTCGTCTGCACAGGCGGTGTGACGGCGGCGGGCTTAGCCGCACCGGCTCCGGCCGCCGGCGAAGCCGGGGCGGTGGACTTGACCGGGACGCGGAACAGCAAGGCCGCCGCCGCCACGAGCACCAATCCCACGGCGAGCAAACCGGCCAGCAGCCCCTTCCTCAACTTGGCCGCCTCCCTTCGCTCCACGCCGCCAGTGTCATCCGAACATGCGGCGGCCAGATTGCCAACGTGATAGATTCACCCCGTCAACGCGCCGGAGTCTTGAATTCCGTCTCGATAGCCACGCTGACCTCGTCGCCGACCATGGGCGCGTACTTGCCCGCGCCGAAGTCGGAGCGGCGCACCGTGGCGTCGGCGGAGAAGCCCATCCGCACCGCCTTCTCCGGCGGCGACGGCGCGAAGCCGTTGAACACCACGTCCAGCGTGACCGGATGGGTCTGGCCGTGCAGGGTGAGGTCGCCCACCACCTCCCCACGTCCCTCGCGCTCCGGTTTCACAGCGTTGGAGACGAAGCTGATGATGGGGTACTTGGAGGCCTCCAGCACGTCCTCGGCGATCTGGCGGTTGATGGCCGGATCGCCCGTGTCCACCGAAGCGGCGTCGATCTCCACCTGCAGCTTGGAGGCTTCCGGCCGGGCGGGGTCGAAGCTGAAGCCGCCCCGCACCCCGCTCATGCGGAAGGTGTAGGACGACAGCCCCAGGTGCGACACCTTCAGGGTCACGCTGGTATGCGCCGGATCGAGCACGTAGGCGCCCGCAGGCGCGGCGGCGTAGTCGGTGGAGATGGCCTGGGCCGCCACCGGCTGTAGAGCGGCCGGCGCGGCGGCGAGCACGAGCGCCAGAGCGGCGGCGCGGAAGGTGGACGTCATCGAGGCCTCGGCGGTGCACGGCGAGGATGTCGCCGCACCTTCAACGCCTACAGCACAGGTCCACCAACCGCGGCGCTTTGATGGCGCCCTCAGACCTGCGCCAGCATGTAGTCGGCCGAGGACACCTCGAAGGCGCCGCCCTCCTCCACGTTCAGCTTGTCCACCACGCCGTCCTTGACCACCATGGAATAGCGCTGCGAGCGCGGTCCCATGCCGAACTTGGACCCGTCCAGCTCCAGCCCCAGGGCCTTGGCGAAGGCGCCGTTGCCATCGGCCAGCATGATCACCTGATCGCCCACATCCTGCGACTTGGCCCAGGCGCCCATGACGAAGACGTCGTTGACCGAGGTGCAGGCGATGGCGTCCACGCCCTTGGCCTTCAGCTGTGAGCCCTTGTCCAGGAAGCCCGGCAGGTGCTTGGCCGAGCAGGTGGGGGTGAAGGCGCCCGGCACCGCGAACAGCGCCACGGTCTTCCCGCCGAACACGTCGGAGGTGGTCTTGGGCTCGGGGCCGGAGGCGCCCATGGTCATGAAGGTGGCCTCGGGGAGCTTGTCGCCAACCTTGATCGTCATCGTGGACCTCTTGGAGTGAGTGCGCGGGCAATACGGCGCAGCGCGAGCCCCCGCAAGCGGCTCGCCGCCTTGCATCGCGCGCCCGCTCGCCCATGATAAGCGCATGAGCGGACCTGATCCCGACGGCGACTTCCTGGCCGGGCGCATGCTGATCGCCATGCCGGGCATCGGCGACCCGCGCTTCGAGCGCGCGGTGATCCTGATGTGCGCCCACTCCGCCGACAACGCCATGGGCGTCACCGTCAACCACCCCCTGGACGGCTTGTCGCTCGGCGAGCTGCTGGAGCGGCTGGGCGTGGAGCAGAAGGCGATCCGCATGCAGCAGGCGGTGCTGGCCGGGGGTCCCGTGGACCGGGAACGCGGCTTCGTCATCCACACCGCCGACTACTCGACCGACGACAGCACGGTGGCGGTGAACGAGGACCTGGCGCTCACCCCTACCCGGGAAGTGCTGGAGGCCATGGCCGACGCCGACCGGCGGCCGCGCCAGTCCATCCTGGCGCTCGGCTGCGCCACCTGGGGCGCCGGTCAGCTGGAGCAGGAGATTCGCGAGAACGTCTGGCTCGCCTGCGAAGCCGACGAGAGCATCGTCTTCGACGAGAACCACGAGACCAAGTGGACAAGGGCGCTGGCCAAGATCGGCGTGCGCGCGGACCATCTGTCCGCCCAGGCGGGGAGCGCGTGAGCATGCGCCATCGGAGCCAGCCGCAACCGCTTCATTCAACCTAATCCTGAGGCGAATGTGAGCGGAGCGGCCTAACCAGATGGGCTTGGAGTCGGCCCTAAGGCCAGCTACCCTTCTTCCCGCACCTTCCCGAACAGCAGGTGGTCACGCCAGCGCCCGTCGATCTTCAGATACCCCTTCGCTCGCCCCTCAAGCTCGAACCCCGCCTTTAGCAGCAGGCGGCGGGAGGCGTCGTTGTCAGGACAGCAGGCGGCCTCCAGCCGGTGCAGGCCAAGACGGCCGAAGGCGAAGCGGGTCACGGCCGTGACCGCCTCCAGCGTATAGCCCCGCCGCGCGTGCGGCTCGCCGATCCAGTAGCCAAGCGTGCCGGTCTGGGCGACGCCGCGCAGGATGTTGCGCAGCGTCATGCCACCCACCAGCACGTTGTCGGCGGTGCGGAAGACGAAGAAGGCGTGGCCCTGGCCCAGATCCTGATCGCGCTGGTACAGGGCCAGCCGGCGGCGGAAGGCGGCGCGGGTCAGGTCGTCCGATGGCCAGGTCGGCTCCCAGGGCTGAAGAAACCCCTGGCTGCCATGGCGAAGCGAGGACCAGGCCTGGAAGTCGCCCACGCGCGGGGCTCGCAGGCGGACGCGCTCGGCCTCCACCGTGAACCCGCAATCGGCTGACATCCAGTCGAGCACCGCCATCGGTAATCGAGCCTACAGGATTTCCCGTTCCCGCGCGCGGGCTTCCTGCAGCCCGCGGCGGGCCAGCGCGTCGGCCCGCTCGTTCATCGGGTGGCCGGCATGGCCCTTGACCCAGCGCCAGCTCACCTCGTGCCGCTGGCGGGCGAGGTCGAGCTCGCGCCACAGGTCCTCGTTCTTCACCGGCTTCTTGTCGGCCGTCTTCCAGCCGCGCGCCTTCCAGCCGGCCAGCCATTCGGTGATCCCCTGCCGCAGGTACTGGCTGTCGGTGTGCAGTTCCACCTTGCAGGGGCGCTTGAGCGCCTCCAGCGCCCGGATGGCGGCCGTCATCTCCATGCGGTTGTTGGTGGTGTGGGGCTCGCCGCCGCAGATCTCGCGCTCCTTACCCCGGGCGGTGAGGATGGCGCCCCAGCCGCCGGGGCCCGGATTGCCGCTGCAGGCGCCGTCGGTGAAGATGATGACGTCGTCGTTCATGGGGCGAAGGGGTCATCCTGACGGCCGCGGAAGAAGGCCAGCCGCGCCTCGTACTCCATCGGGTCCTTGGGGCGCACCAGGGCGCCGGGTCGCGCCGCACCCCAGTCGGCGAGCCGGGTCAGGAAGAAGCGCATCGCCGCGCCGCGGGCGAGCACCGGCAGGGCCGCGCGCTCTAGAGGCGCCAGCGGGCGCAACGCGTGGTAGCCGGCGATCAGCGCGGCTGCGCGGTCCGGCTTGAAGCGGCCGTCCGCCGCGAAGGCCCAGGCGTTCAGGCAGACCGCCAGGTCGTAGGCCAGGGCGTCGGTGCAGGCGAAATAGAAGTCGATGGCCGCCGAGAACCGCTCCCCTAAGAAGAAGACGTTGTCGGGGAAGAGGTCGGCGTGGATCGCCCCCTGCGGCAGGCCTGCGGGCCAGCCAGCCGCGAGCGCCGCCAGATCGGCGCAGATGTCGGCCGCCAAGCCGGGGCGCAGGCTGTCGGCCGCGGGCTCCAGGCCCTCGAACAGGGGCGCCCAGGCGCCATGGCCCAGGGTGTTCTCGCGCCCGCCCGGAAAGCCCTCGGCCGCCAGGGGGAGCCTCGCCAGGCCGGCGCCGGCCTCCCGGCAGTGCGCGGGGATGGGGTGCTGCACCGCGACGCCTGAGAGGAAGCTGACCAGGGCGGCGGGGCGCCCGCGCACGGTCTTCAGCATCGCGCCCCGCCGGTCGGCCATGGGCGTGGGACAGGGGAAGCCGTGATCCGCCAGCCAGTGCATCAGATCCAGGAAGTAGGGCAGGTCGGCCTCGCGCACCCGCCGTTCGTAGAGGGTCAGGATGAACCGCCCGCCCTCGGTCTCCAGCAGGAAGTTGGAGTTCTCCACCCCCTCCGCGATGCCCTTGCAGGAGGTGGCCCGGCCGAGGTCGAAGTCGGCCAGCAGGCGGGCGAGATCGTCCTCGTCGATGGTCAATGCGGGCGTCAGATAGATGATGTTGCGA
>CALMGB010000255.1 GCA_937863535.1 uncultured Caulobacteraceae bacterium | reverse complement strand
GTAAACCACACGAGCAAAGCGCTGCTCGACAACAGGATTACAGAAACGCCGAAGTCGATCGCGTAGCTGCCTGTTCGGTCGCGCACACTTCCAGCCAATATGGGTGCGAGCGCCAGCGACAGGATCACCGAGGGTAGGATAAGCCCCATGACGCGCGGGAACGCTTGGGGGCCAAACCGGCGCACCACGATGGCTGAAAATAACGGGATTGCGCCGCCGCCGCCGAACCCCACCGCCGCGAAGATGAAGGCTAGGGCCGCGAAGCCGGGGTGGGCGTTAAGGATGAGCAGCGACAGCGCCATCACGATCGCGGTGGCGCCGAACACGATCCGGTAATCGGCGCGGTCGGTGAGCCAGCCGAGGCTGACGCTTCCGATCGCGCCGCCGAGGGCGATGACCGAGACGAGGTAGCCCGCCAGGCGCAGGTTCACGTGGTCGTCCGCCGCGATCACCACCGAATTGGTCAGCACGGTTCCTACGACGAACATCACCGGCACGATGCCGAACAGGGGGAGCCAGAAGGCCGGGCTCGCCAGCACCGCCCGGGTGGTCAGGCGCGCAGACCCGGGAGATGCGTGGCCGGCCTCGTGCAGGCCAGCCGTCCCGCCGCCATGGCCGCCCCGCAGGAAGAGGCTGGCCGGAAGCATAGTGGCGAGCACGATGACGCCGGCGATCGCGAAGGCCGCCCGCCAGCCGTACCAGACCACCGGCCCCGCCAGCAGCGCCGGCATGACGATGCCGCCGCCGGAAATCCCTAAGGTGATGAATCCCCCGATCGTGCCGGCGCGATCGGGGTACAGGTCGACCGCCGCCGTCTGCGCCGACAGCAGGCCGGTTAAGGCGGCGCCCAGGGCCATGAGCGTGGCGTAGATCACGATGACCTGCCAGATCGAGGGCAGGACCGATCCCGCCAGCAGGCCCAGGCCAAGCGCTGCGCCGCCCAGGGCGACGCTGAGGCGGGGCGAGGTGCGTTCCAGAACGTAGCCGACCAGGGGCGACGCCAGGCCCATCACAATGTTGCCGATGCCGAAGCCGCTCATGACCAGGCTGCGCGGGACGTGGAACTCCGCGATCCAGGGCACCACCCACAGCGGGAAGCAGCTGATGAAGACGCCGTTGCTGACCGCGGGCAGGACCATGCAGGCCGCCAGCGGCAGGTGTCGGGCCGAGGCCCGGGGCCAGGCGGTCATGCCTGCGCCCCGGCCTGGGCCGCCAAGGTCTTCCCGGCGATGTAGCCGAGCACCATGGCCGGGCCGACATTGCAGCCGTGGGCCGGCGACTTGCCCCGCCAGATGGAGTTGGCGTCCAGGCCTGCGGCGTAGAGGCCCTGCAGGGGTTTTCCCTGGTCATCGAGCACGCGGCACCGGTCGTCGATCTTCAGGCCGACGGTGGTGGAGCCGTCGCCGGGGTAGATCCTGACCGCGTAGAAGGGGCCTTTGCGGATCGGGCCGAGGCACGGATTGGGCCTGTGCTGCAAGTCGCCCATCTCGCGGTCGATCTCGCTGGCGCCCTTGCCGAAGTCCGGGTCGGTCCCGGTCTCGGCATATTGGTTCATTTTGGCGGCCGTCCGCTCCAGGCCATCCGGGTCGACCCCTATGGCGTCGGCGAGGTCGCGGAGCGTCGGCGCCTCGAACAGGTAGCCTGCAACCACCAGCTTGCGCAGGCCGCCGCCGCCAGGGAAGACCATGCCCAGCCCGTACTTCTTGACGAAGGCGGCGTCGGCGACGAGGTGGGCCGGCACCGCGCCGCTGGCGTGCATGGCCTCGACGAAATGCACCGAGGCCTCGTCGCCGAAGCGCTCGCCCTTGGCGTCCACCGCGATGCAACCGGGCTTGGACATGTCGATCAGGTGGGCGTAGCGGGCCACGTAGCCGTCGGGGCGGGCGAGCTTGGAGACCACGGCCCACACCCCGTTCACCAGGTTCTCGCCGTCCAGCGCGGCGCCGGCGTCCAGCGCCATGTTCATGCCGTCGCCGGTGTTGTGGTAGGGCAGGATGGAGACGTGGTGTTCGGCGTGCGGCATGTAGGCCTGCCGGAGCTGTTCGTTGGCCGAGAAGCCGCCTGAGGCCAGCACCACGCCGTGACGGGCGCCAAGGTGCTCACCGCCGGCGAGCCTGACGCCGGTGACATGGCGGCCCTCGGTGATCAGGGCCTCGACCGAGGCGCCGGTGCGCAGGGTCACGCCCTCGTCCAGGGCGGATCGAAGCATGCGGGCGGCGAGCGCATTGCCCATGGTCAGCCGGGCGCCGCGCGGATAGCCGCGGAGCTTGTCGAGTCCGAAGCCGACCCCCAGCTGGCCCATGTGCAGGACCGACTTGGCCGAGGGCATCTGCGCCAGGTAGGGCAGGTCGAACAGGTCGATCATGAAGCCGCCCGGCGCGTTGAACTCCTCCCGCGCAGGCGCCAGTTCGGCGAAGCGGCGGCCGAGCTTCTTGCCGTCGTACTCCCTGGGGCTGAGCAGGCGGCCGCTGGACTTGAAGCCGGGCGCTTCCGGGTACCAGTCGCTCATGGCGGGGGCGAGGAGGAACTCGACCTCGGTGTTCTGCTCCAGCCACTCCACCATCTCGGGCCCGTTGGCGAGGTAGGCGTCCACCAGCGTGGCGTCGGCGGTGTCGCCGATGACGCTCAGGACGTAGCGCCGGGCGAGGTCGGTGCTGTCGTCCACCCCGGCGGCGCGCGCCTGGGGGCTGGCGGGGACCCAGATGCCGCCGCCGGACACCGCCGTAGTCCCGCCGAAGTGGTCGGCCTTTTCCAGAACCGCGACGGTCAGGCCGGACTTCGCGGCCCGCAGCGCCGCGGTCATGCCCGAGGCGCCCGATCCGACGACAACCACATCGAAGTCCATGACCGATCCCTTAGCGCTGTAGACGACGGCCGCCCCGGAGCCGGGTCTGCATCGGAACGATCGATTCCACGCCGGGCTCGGACTTGCAGACGCCAACCCTGCTTCAGGAACACCAGCCGGACACGGCTGGATCATATCTCCCGATAGGTGCTTGGGCGCGCCGCCGGGTAATCTTCAATCTACGCACTTCGACGTCCATGCGCCGCCGCCGACCCATCCAGAAGGCGCAGACGTCACGCCGCCAGCCCTGGCGCCCATGTCCACCCTGGAGAGACGCGCATGCGCCGTGGAACGGTGATCTGCCAGCTGATCCTCGGCCTCGCCTGGCTGGCCATCGCGGCGGTGACAGTGCGGGCCTACGCCCTGGGCGGGAGCGACGCCGGCTCCGCCTTCATGGGCGAGTTCACCCGGCCCTGGTCCGCGCAGTTCAGCGTCGATCTCATGATGCACGCCCTGCTGGCGGCGAGCTGGCTGGTCTACCGCGCCCGGTCCTGGGCGTTGGGGCTGCTCTGGGCGGCGCTGGCCATAGCCTTGGGCAGCCTGTTCACCCTGGCCTACGTGCTGATCGTGTTCGTGCAGGCGCGGGGCGACGTGCGCACCGTCCTGCTGGGGCGCCACGCCCTGCCGCCCCGCGCGACCTGAGGCTGCTCTTCAGGTCGTCTCGGGCGGCGCGGTGAAGCTCGCCAGGGCCTTGCGGGTGACGTTGATGAAGGGAACCGTGCAGCTCATCCCGCCGTCCACCCGGTAGAGCACGCCGTTGACGTAGCGCGACTCGTCGGAGGCCAGGAAGACGGCGAGGGCCGCGATGTCGTCGGGCTCGCCCAAGCGCGGCGCGTTCAGCACCTCCATGAAGGCGGCGTCCATTTCGGGCGTCGCCCAGGCCTTCATGGAAGGGGTTTGGATCGGGCCGGGCAGGATGGCGTTGCTGCGCACCCCCTGCTTGCCGAAGCTGGCGGCGATCGCCTGCACGTACCAGTTCAGCATCGCCTTGGAGGCGCCGTAGCTGAAGGCGGTCACGTCGCCCCCGAGCGAACTGCCCGACGAGGTGAAGATGATCGATCCGCCCCCCTGCTCCAGCATGTGCGGGAGGGCGAGCTTGCTGGCCAGCACCCCGCCCAGCACGTTCACCCGAACGTGGGCGTAGAGCACCTCAGGGTCGAGCTTCAGCAGGTCCAGGTCGCGCATGACGTAGTCGGCGTTGACCAGCAGGGCGTTGTTGTAGAGCACGTCGATCCGGCCGAACTGCTTGACCGTGGTCTGGACCATGTCTTCAAGGCGGCCCGCATCGCCCACGTCCACCGCCAGCGCGATCGCCTGGCCGCCGGCCGTGGTGATGTCGTGGGCGACGGTCTCGGCCGTCTGGGCGTTGATATCGGTCACCACGACGGTCCCGCCCTCGCTGGCGAACATCAGGGCGCTGGCCCGGCCGATGCCGCTGCCCGCGCCGGTGATGATGCAGACCTTGTCCTTCAGCCGATCCATGACGCTCCGGGACACGGTCCCGCTCCTCTAGCTGGGTGAAGTTCAGTCCAGGCCGAGTGCGGACCAGGTCCCGATGTCCTCGCCCGCCGTATAGAAGCGCTGGACCATGGGCAGGCCGGGCTGGCCCCACTCGTCCATGTTGGCGATCCATGCCTGCATGCCGTAGACGGCCCAGCGCCGATACTGCTCGAAGATGTCGTCGAGGCTCGGAACCTCGGCCACGCCCGCCGCAAGCAGGCCCTCGCGGTAGACCTTGATCAGGTCGCGTTCGGAGGTGCGGCGCTCCTCCACGCTCAGCGAGCCGATCATGAAGTAGGTCAGGTCCCGCCAGGGCCGGCCGCGGCGCACCAGCTGCCAGTCCAGCCAGATTCGCTCGCCGTCGGGCTTCAGATAGGTGTTGCCGACGTGGCAGTCGCCCAGGATCAGGCAGCGGGGAGAGGTCTGGGCGGCCTCCCAGGCGATCAGCCCGTCGAAGGCGCGCTGCAGCCGGCCGGGATCGTCCAGGAAGGCCTGGGGCAGGGCGGCGCGGAAGTCCGGCTTGGCGAGGTTGATCTGGATCCAGCTCCACATCATGCGGATCTGGTCGTTGTCCACGGGCGTGGCCATCGAGGTCTGCAGCCACGCCTGCCGCTCCAGCAGCGGGTCGCCCCAGAAAGTGGCGTGGAGCTGGGCCAAGCCTTTCAGCGCCCGTTCGACGCCGGCTACGCCAGTATGCTGCAGGCTGTTGCCGAAGGACCCGCCGCGCTGGGTCAGGTCCTCCAGGACGATTAGGCCCTGCTCAACTCCCTCGCTGTCCCAGTCGGCATAGTAGCATAGCGGGGTCGGGCAGAGCATCTGGTCGCGCAAGTTATGGTAGAAGCGCGCCTCGATCCCGCAGATGTCGACAGTCTCGAACGCGCCGGACCAGTTCGATTTCAGGCAGAGGTGGTCGGGCAGTCCCGCCGCCTTGCCCGCGGCGTTCAGCTCGACCTTGATGCGGACCTTGGTGGTGTGGCTGCCGACGAACTGCTCCACGGCCATGGCCTCCACGACCAGATCCGGGTAGCGGTTCTGCAACGTGCGGGTGAGCCAGGCGGCGTCGACCTTCTCGAACGCCCGCGGCAGCGGCTCGGTCCTGGACCAGTAGCCGCGCCGGGGCGCAGCGCCTGTCGCGGATACGACGTCCAGGCCGGGTGTCGTCATGCGGCACTCCAGACCAGGGGCAGGTAGGGGACGTGCAGGATGGAGCCGGTGTAAAATTCGACGGGCTTGCCCTGGCGCACCCGGAACTCCGGCACGCCAGCCAGGAATTCCTCCAGCGCGATGTTCAGCTCCCGCCGGGCCAGGTGGGCGCCCAGGCAGCGGTGGATGCCGTAGCCGAAGGTCAGGTGCACCGGGCGGCGGTCCAGCCGGATGTCGTTCGGCTCGGCGTATTCGGCCGGGTCTCGCCCCGCTAGCGGGGTGGCCAGCGCCACCTTATCGCCCGGCTCGATCCGCACACCCTTGTAGTCGAACCCGTTATTGCAGATGCGGAAGGTGGTCACCGCCGCATAGGCGCGGAGCAGTTCGTCCAGCGCAATCGGGATCAGCGACGGGTCCGCCCGCAGCCGGCGCTGCTGCTCCAAGTCATCGGCCAAATGGCGCAGGTGCAGGCTGATGTTGGAGGACACCGTGTCCAGCCCGCCGAGATAGAGGTTGAAGCAGTGACCGAACACCTCGTCGGGCGTGAACGGGCGGCCGTCCACCTCAAGCCGCAGGGCATTGCTGATCAGGTCGTCGGTGGGATGCTTGCGGCGGTCCTCGATCGCCTCCAGCAGGTACTGCTTGACCGCCCAGACTCCGGCCGCCCGCTCGCGCAGGTCCGGGTTGTGCAGCATCTGGTTCTCCCAGCGCAGGAACTCGGCCATCCGCTCTTGGGGCAGGCCGAGCAGGTCCAGGAAGATCGAGACGGGATAGGGTACGGCGAACTCGGCCGCTGCATCGCATTCGCCCATGTCCTTGAACACGGCGACGAAGGCGCGGGCGCGGCTGCGCACCTTGTCGTTCAGCAGCTCCATCTTCTTAGGGGTGAACAGCGGGTTCAGCAGGACGCGGAAGGCGGAGTGGCGGGGCGGATCGAGGTCCGACGGGATGATGTCCCAGTCCTCCCCGATCAGGGCCGCCACGCCGCTGTGGCCGCGCTTGGTGAAGTTGTCGTTGTTCAGATAGACCGCCCGCATGTCCTCAGCGCGCCGGAAGACCCAGGCGGCCGACCCGTTGGGATAGATGTCCAGTGCGTAGAAAATCTCAGGACCCTCGTGCACCCGAGGGATCATCACCGAGTGGGGGTTCTCGGTCGTGGTCGCCCGGCGGCTGAGGGGATAGTCTCGGACCATGTCGTGGGGGACATGGGAGGGGACGGTCTGAACGGGTGACTGGGTGGACATGGCCGCCTCCGGGACTGGACCAACTTCAGGCGGGTCAGCCTATCTAAAGACCGCCTTGCCCGTGCGCAGATCGATGGGGACGGACAGGTGCTGGTAGGTGATCAGCCACTGGCCGTTCTCCTTCCGCAGCACGTCGGTCTGGCGGATCATGGCGTCGAGGCTCGGCACGCCGTCCTTGCCTGGCGCGGTGAAGTGCTGGTGGCTGTAAGCCACGGCGAGGTCGCCCTGGACGTCGATGACGATATCGTCGATGTGCGCCTTAAACGTGGAATAGTCGCTCATATACACGCCAAAATCCTGCTTCACCTGATCCAGTCCCCGGCGCTGGGGTGGAAAAAAGTCGTCCTGCACTACGCTCGGATCGAAGCAGGACAGGCCTTCGGCGATGGTGGTCGCATAGGCGACCTTCTCCTCCTGCTTGAAGATCGCGTCCCGCTCCGTCTTGGGTCCGGTTCCGGTCCCGATCGAGGCGGCGACCGCGGCCGCCAGAAGTGCTGCAAGCATGGCTGTCTCTCCGAATATTCCAGGTTGGCGCGGGTTCGGCGCCAGTCAGCCGCCGTGGCCTGCGACCTGCTGGTCCACGCCCATTTTCTTGGTGAGGTCGGCCATATCCAGGTATTCGCGCCAGCGGAGGATCAGTCCGTCCTCATCGAGTTCGTAGACTGCCACCATCTGGTGCGGGCAATCGTGACCGAAGATGACGGCCTGGTCTGAACGCTCGGTCATGACCATGCAGTCGTTGGAGAGCATGTGCACGATGTTGCACTTGTTGTTGCTGGCGATGCGAACTTGGCGCTCGATCTCCTCGCGGAGCGCTTGGCGGCCGCGCACGACCGGACCGCCAGGCACCCATAGCTGCCACTCCGCGTCCTCCGACATCATGGAGATGATCTTCTCCACATCCGGCTTGGTCTGCGACGAGCCGTCGCCCCAGGCCTTACAAAACTCCACGATGAAGTCTTCCTGGCGCTTGCCCATGTGTCGGCCCCTGAAACTGTTCACTGGATGAGACATAGAGGGGCTGGCGGCGCGGGCACCCCCTATCCTCCGAAATGGTAGCGCACTCTGAAGCCGTACTGGCGGGGCGGCCCGTAGATGGCCGAATTGAAGCCGAGCGCCAGTCCGGAGACGGCGCCTGTGGCCTGGTAGTAGGCGTCAAACGCGTTGCTCATGTAGAGGTCTAGGTCGACGGGGCGGCCGGCGATGCCGTTCCAGTCGGCGCTGAAGTTCACCAGGTTGTAGGAGGGCAGGCTGGTGTCGGTGAAGGCCAGCCGGCTGGAGTGATAGGCTTCCGCCGACAGGACGATGTCGCCGTTCCGGGGCACGGGTATGTCGTAATGGGCGCCGGCGCTGAAGGTCGCCCGCGCCGTCAGGTTGAACGGGATCTTGCTGCTGGCGACATAGCTCGCCACTTGGCTGGGAGCGTTGAAGCTTTCGGTCTGCGGGTCGAGCACGTTGCCGCCGAAGGTGATGGTGAAGTGGTCGATCGGCTTGACGAAGCCGTCGAAGTCCAGGCCGGAAATGCGGGACTGTCCGGCGTTGACCAGCAGGGTGCCGGACTGGGGGTCGTTGTTGGGGTTGCAGTCGCCGTCCGGCGAGAAAGGCGGCTTGCCGAACGCGGGATCGCCGACCTTGCACCCCGGCTGGGTCAGCAGGCCGCTCAGCACGATCTGCACATTGTCATAGAAGCCGACGAAGCCCGAGGCGTTCAGGCGGAAGCGTACTCCGTACAGCTCGAAGTCGGTGCGGGCGCCCACTTCCACGTCGGTGACGTATTCAGGCCCGAAGGACTGCAGGCTGGCCAGCGTGCCGCCCAACGTCGGCGAATTGATGCCGCCAGAGCGGTAGCCGCGGCGCGAGGCGACGTAGGTGAAGATGTTGGGACTGATTTGCCAGTCGAAGCCCACCGTGGCGGTGGGTGCGCTGGACTTGGCCGTGTTGGTGGTGGCGTTGATCAGCGGGGCGACGCCGGCGGCGCAGCCGTCAGGCCCGATCGTGCCGGTGGTGACGTTGTCTGTGGCCGTGCAGGCGGACTCGTGATCCCAGGTGTAGCGGATGCCGGCGTCGAACCGCAGTCCATGCAGGAACTGTCCGAGGTCGAAGTTGACGTTGGCGAAGACCGCCTGGCTGTTCTCTGTATAGAAGTTGTAGTCGAAGGTGGCGGTAGGTGAGCCGCCGAACTGCCCGATCGAATCGCCTGTCCCGGTCGTGCCGTAGGGCTGGCTGTGCAGTTCGAAGAAGCCGAGCAGGAAGTCGGCCTTGCCGCCCAGCGCCTTGCCCTTGAGCTGGACCTCGTCGGTGAACTGTTCGGTATGGGTGTTGGCGCCGGCGTTCAGGAGGGTGAGGGGCAGTCCTGGAGGGATGCCGATCTCGGGGTTGCCGGTGGAGGCCAAGGCCGGGACGCCATCGGTGTTGATGTTGTAGGCGACGAAGGTGCGCCGATAGCCGAAGATGTTTGTGAAGGTCAGGCCGTCGGGCAGCTTCACGTCGGTCCGGTTGGTGACGCCGTACTTGCGCACCTGCTCCTTCGCAGGGTTGGTGTCGCTGTTCACGACGAACGGGCCGCGCCCTTGTTGCAAGGCGAGCTCCTGCGCCGCAGCCTGACGCAGGCCGAGTTCGTCCAGAAGGCTCGGATTGTTGTCCAGGCCTACGATGTTGACGCTGTCTCCGGCATAAAAATTATCGTAGTAGTCAAAAATAGTGACGTTCTTGACGTAGGAGACCGGATCGAGCCGCAGGGAGGCGCGGAAGGCGCGGTGGTCGTCCCCGTCGAGCTTGCCGCCGACGCCGATGTTGTCGGTGTAGCCGTCGCGCTTGTCGTACTGCGCCGCGATCCGCAGGGCCGCCTTGTCTTCGACGAGCGGGAGATCGACGGCGCCCTCGAACTGGCGGTCGTTGAAGCGGCCCCACCCCGCCTCCACGTAGCCAGCATGATCGTAACCGGGTGTGGCGGGATAGTAGAGCACCGCGCCGCCGGTGGTGTTGCGGCCGAACAGGGTGCCCTGCGGCCCCTTCAGCACCTGCACCGAAGCCATGTCATAGAGGTCGACGCTGCTGCCGAAGGTGGGCTGCGGAACGTCGGCGAAGTAGCTGACCACGGCGGGAGAGTTGAAGCCGCTCAGCGCCTTGGACTGGCCACGGATCTGGAAGACCGAGTTCTCCCGGCCGCCCGAACCGCTCAGGAACACGCCCGGCGTCTGCAGCATCAGGTCGGCGGTCTTGGTGATGTCCGCCTGCTGAAGCATCGTATTGGTAAATGCGGTGATAGATACCGGCGTGGACTGGATGTTCTCGGAGACCCGGCGGGCCGTCACCACCACGGTATCTACTTGGGTTGGGGAGCCTGGGCTGGCGGACGCGTTCTGATCCGGCGTGGCGACGGCGGCCGCGCCGCTCTGCGGAACGGGCTGAACGGTTGCGCCGGGTGAGTCGGGCGGCGTCACGGTCTGGGACAAGGCGGGCGACGCCATCCCGGCCGCCATTGCCGCGAGGCAACCATGGTAAAGCCATGCTGATCGCCGCATGCCGTCCTCCCCATCCCCTACGAAGGTGCCAGCCAGTCGGCCGCGCCCTCCTGCTTTGTGGATTTAGGATAGACGGCAAAAATCGGGTCGGAAGCCAATCAGTTTGACCATTGGTCAAAAAGCCTGCGAGGCGCTTTCGAACGAGGGGCGTAAAGACCTTTTCAAGCCTCCGGTTCGCCGTCGGAGGAGTGGAGTCACGCGGCGAAAATGGAGACGCTCGTGAGCGAGGATGTGGACGTTGTAATCATCGGTGCAGGCCACAACGGCCTTACCGCTGCAGGTTATCTGAGCCGCGCCGGCCGGCGCGTCACGGTGGTGGAACGTCTGGACAAGGTCGGCGGCATGACCAGCGCCGGTTACATGATCCCGGAAGCGCCGCGGCACCTCGTCACGCCCTGCGCCGTGGAGGTGATCTTCCTGAAGCGCTCACGCGTCATCGAAGACCTGGAACTCGCCAACCACGGGTTCAGGACCCTCGATACCGATCCGTCCTACGTTTACCTGCATCCCGACGGGACCTCGATCGCGCTGTTCCGCGATCCCAAGCGCACCGCCGAGGACATGGCCCGCCTGAATCGCGACGACGGCAAGGCCTATCTCGAGTTCATGAAGCTGATCGATGCGCTGATGGACATCGGCCTGCCCATCATGATGTCGGAACCAGGGCGTCCCGAAGGCGGCGATCTGGCCAAGATGATCACCGCCCTGGTCCGCAACGCGCGGCTGAAGAACGAGCTGGTCGGTCTGACCAACGGCACCGCAGATCAGATCGCCTGCGAGCGCTTCCAGCACCCCGCCGCCATCGCCCTGCTGACCGGCATCGCCGCAGGCGCCGGGCCTATCGACGACGACGGCAACGCCGCCGCCTACATGCTGTTCGGCCTGCTGCACCGGCTGGGCGTCGGCAAGCCGATCGGCAGCCTGCAGAGCCTGTCCAATGCGCTCTGCGCCAGCGCAGAGGCGTCCGGCGCCACGGTGCTCAAGAACGCCGAGGTGACGGAGATCCTCGTCTCCGACGGGCACGCCCGGGGCGTTCGGCTGCAGGACGGACGGGTGATCCGGGCGGGCGCGGTGGTGGCCACCTGCGACCCGCGGACGGCCATGAAGCTGACCACCCCCGGCGGTGTGGAGCGGCGGCTGATGGTGCGGATGGAGCACGCGCCTGCTTCGCGCGCCAACGTCGCGCCCCTGCTCGCCAATATCGCCATGTCCAAGCCGCTGCGGCTGAAGCGCCACCGCGACCTGCGCCACGACGACGCCGACATCGACCGCGCGGTCGGCCTGATCGGCACCCCCGAGGAGGTCCGCATGAGCTTCGCCGCCGCCCGCCGCGGCGACATCCCGAAGCGTCACGCGGTCTCCGTGTCGCCGCTCACCAATTGGGACCCGAGCCAGGCGCCGGAGGGGCAGTCGGTCGCCTACGTCTATGTGCCGGCCATCGCCGTCGATGCGCGCGAAGGCTGGTCGCCCGAGCTGAAGGACACGACCATGCGCTCGGTCCTTAGCCAGGTCTCCGAGTTCTACGAGGGCTTCGACGACGAGGTGGGCCGCTTCGTCGAGACGCCGCGGGAGCGGGAGGTGCGGCTGCACGTCGTCAACGGCTGCGTGACCCACATCGATTTCGCGGCCATGCGCACCGGCGCTAACCGCCCGGCCACAGGCTTCGGCGGTTCCAAGGAGGCGGTGCCCGGCTTGTTCTTCGGGGGCGCCGGCGCCCACCCCGGCGGCGGCGTCTCCGGTATCCCGGGGCAGATCGCCGCTAAGCGCGTGGCGCGTGCGCTGAAGCGCGGGTCCCGCCGCAAACGGCGCTGACCCGCCGGACGTCAGGCCGTCAGGGTGCGGGTGTCCATGTACTCCCGGCCGGCGACGATCAGGCCGTCCCGGAGGGTCAGCAGGTTGTGGTAGGCGTTGCAATAGGTCCGGTCGGCGAAGACCATCTCGCCTTCCGCCTCGAAGCTCACCCGATCCTCTTCCGCCGTCATGCTCAGGACGGTGATGGAGCGCCGCTCGGCCGCGAGCAGGTTCGCGCGCACCGACTCCAGGAAGGCCTCGCGGCCGAACTCTCCGACCCCCAGCACCCACCATTTCACATCGGGATGCTGCAGCGCTTCCAGGGTGGCGAGGTCTCCGTCTCTGACGGCCTGCAGATAGCGCTGCACCACCTCCTTGTTGTCTCGGGTCGACATCGGGCTCGCCTCGGCTGAAGCCGTGTAGAATGGCACGGGTCTACGCGCCGCCTCCGCCTAGGCCGCGTCTTCGTCAAGAGGCGCCCGCTTGACCCTTGGTCAAACAAAGGCGCGTCACGGCGGCTGTGAATTCATGTCAAGGTCCCAAATTGACGGACCGCAGAGTTCGTGACGGGAGGACAGGCTCATGCGGCGTCTCGAGGGCAAGGTGGCCATCGTCACCGGCGGCGGCGGCGGCATCGGATCGGCCGTGGCGCGGCGGATCGTGGCCGAAGGCGGCCGCGTCGCCATCGCCGATCTCTTCGAGGATTCCGCCAAGCGCGCCGCGGAGCCGCTGGGCGAGGACGCCATGGCTATCGGCTTCGACGCGGCCGACGCGGCCTCGGTCGCCGCCATGGTCGAGGCGACGGTGAAGCGGTTCGGCCGGCTCGACATCCTGCACAACAACGCCGCCCTCACCGACCCGGAGCGCCAGCAGCAGGACACCACCGCCATCGACATTCCGCTGGAGATCTGGAACGCCACGATGACGATCAACGTCACGGGCTATCTGCTCGGCTGCAAATACGCCCTGCCGCACATGATCGCCGGCGGCGGCGGCTCCATCATCAACACCGCCTCAGGCTCCGGCATGGCTGGGGACCTAGCGCGCGTCGCCTACGGGTCGTCCAAGGGCGCGATCATCGCCCTGACCCGATACATCGCCACCCAGCACGGCAAGCAGGGCGTCCGCTGCAACGCCATAGCCCCGGGCGTCG
Organism: uncultured Caulobacteraceae bacterium; assembly: GCA_937863535.1. Lineage (GTDB taxonomy): Bacteria > Pseudomonadota > Alphaproteobacteria > Caulobacterales > Caulobacteraceae > CAHJWH01. The sequence continues at coordinate 6,808 of CALMGB010000255.1, read as the reverse complement.
TGCTGACCGAGGCGCTCTCGCGCACCGTTCCGGGCCTGGCGGACATCATCAAGCGCCACATCCTGACGCCCCGGTTCGGCACGCCGGAGGACATCGCGGCGCTGGCCGCCTTCCTGGCGTCGGACGAGTCCGCCTACATCACAGGCCAGACCATCTCCATCGACGGGGGCAGCATGGCGCACCAGCCGCACTATGCCGACCTGGCCGACTTCATGGCGGGGATGCAGGCATGAGCGCGCAGGAGACCCCGGCGCTCCGGAGCCGCTACGGCGCCTGGGCGGTGATCGCCGGCGCGACCGAAGGTGTGGGACGCGCCTTCGCCCGATCGCTGGCCGCCGCCGGCATGGACGTGATGTTGCTGGCGCGGCGGGAGGAGGGGCTGAAGGTCGTGGCTGCCGAGCTCCGCGCCGCTTATCCCGTGGCGGTGGAGACCCTGGCGGTGGATCTCTCCACCCTCGGATCGACTGCAGCGGTGATGGCCGCCCTCGGGGAACGCGACCTCGGCGCGCTGGTCTACAACGCCGGGTCGGATACGGCGGCCGCGCGGTTCGTCGATACGCCGATGGCGGATTGGGCGTCGCTGATCGCGCGCAACATTTCCTCCCTGACCTCGCTCACCCACGCTTTCGCCACCCGCATGGCTGGCGCGGGCCGGGGCGCTATTGTTCTGGTCTGCTCGGAGGCGGCGCTGGGCGGCGCGGACCGCGTGTCGGTCTATTCCGCCACCAAGGCGTTCGGCCTGAACCTCGGCGAGTCCCTGTGGGCGGAACTGAAGCCCCGGGGCGTAGACGTGCTGTCCATCATCATCGGGGCCACCGACACGCCCACCCTTCGCCACCTCGTCAGCCAGAAGGGCGTCGATCCGGACACGCTGGCGCTGGCCCAGCCGCAGGACATCGCCGATCAGGCGCTGACCCACCTCCACGACGGCCCCACCTTCGTGTTCAGCGAGGGCGGCAGCAGTGGGGCGCTTGGGGCTGCGCGTCGCCAGCATACCGAAGCGACCAGCGCCCTGATGGCGACCTTCTACAACTGAGTGATGGCCACGGGGCTAAGCGGGGGATCAGCCATGGCCGGCTTGGAGGACAAGGTGGCGATCGTCACCGGCGCGGGCTCTGGCATCGGGGAGCAGTGCGCCCGGCTGACGGCGGCGCGCGGCGCCAAGGTCGTGGTGGCCACCAGCCGCCGGGAGAGCGCCGAGCCGGTGGTCGACGCCATCCGCGCAGGCGGCGGCGAGGCTGTGGCCTGGTTCGGCGACGCCGCGGACGAGGCGACCGCCGAAGGCGTGACCAGGGCGGCCGTGGACACCTACGGCCGCCTCGACATCCTGGTGAACAACGCGGCCCTGACCGATCCGGCCTTCATGAGCGGCGACCTGTCCGTAGATCTCATGGATGCGCAGGTCTGGCGGCGCACGCTCGACGTCAACCTGCTCGGGCCGGCGCTGTTCTGCAAACACGCCCTGCCGGTCATGGTCAAGGGTGGCGGCGGCTCGGTGGTCATGGTCAGCTCGGGCCGGGGCGTGCAGGGCGACCTCGGCCTGCCCGCCTACGGGGCCAGCAAGGCCGGCCTGATCAACCTCGCCCTCAACGTCGCCGCCCAGTTCGGCAAGCAGGGCGTGCGCGCCAACAGCGTGGTGGTCGGCATGGTGATGACGCCCGCGGTGGAGAAGACTCTGTCGCCCGACATGATCGCGTTGCTGCGCCGACATCACCTGACGCCCGAGATCGGGACGCCCGCCGATATCGCCGAGGTGGTGGCCTTCCTCGCCTCCGACGCCGCGCGCTTCGTGACCGGCGCGGTCGTGGCCGCGGACGGCGGCATCACCTCCCACAACGCCGCCTACGCAGACTTCCTGAATGCTCCGATCGGGACCTGACCGATCGCGACATCACCGCCTTTGCCCAGGCGCGTCTGCGACGGTAGGTCGCTGCCCGACGCGCGTTCTACCTATCGCGAGACGGGAGCCAAACGCATTGGGCTGACCGGAGCTTGGACGCATGTCCAAAGCGCCAGCCTTGTGCAAACGCGACACGCGTCAGACCATCCAGCAGATCCTCACCGCCGCACGCACCGAGTTCGGCCTGAAGGGTCTCGAAGGCACGCGCATCGAAGACATCGCCCGGCGCTGCGGCAAGACCAAGCAGCTCATCTATTACTACTACGCCTCTAAGGAAGAACTCTACGGCGACGTGGTGCGGGACAACTTCAGCCAGGCCCTAGATGAACTGCTTGACGAGGCGCAGGTGATCGCCTCCCCTCCCGAGGCCCTCCGCAAGCTTCTGGAACGTATCTTCGAGCAGTACAGGCAGTTCCCCGAATGGGCGCTGTTCATGCTGGATGAGAACATCCATGGCGGAGCCCACGTAGTAAAGTCCGAACAGCTTCGAGGAAGTGTAGTCGAACTTCTTAGCTTTTTGGAAGACATTCTCGCGAAGGGCGTGACCAGAGGTGACTTCCGTCCTGTTGACAACGTAGACATGTTTTTCGCCGCGGCGCTTGCGCTGGTCACATCCTGTTTCCTGACCGGCAATGTCACGTCCAGATACTTGGCGATAGATATCGCTGGCGGCGAGGGGCAAACACGCTGGCGAGATTACGCTATTAACCTGCTCCTGTCGTCCTTGCGGCTTGAGACGAAAGCTTAGACCGGTCAGCTATATCGAAGTTTCTAAGAGCTTCTCCAGCACAACCAGCAGCAAATATGTCTGGCTACGCCGCGGACCCGCGGCGACTCTCGCGCTTAGCCGTTCGCCCAGCGTGTGGAGGAACACATTGACGTCGCGGTCCGGGTTGAGCGCGGTGGTGAAGTTCGGACCGTTCGCAGCCAGCATCGCCTTGGCCCAGGACCGGCCGAGCTGACCGGCGTCGCCACTCTGCCGATAGGCCTCCCAGAAGGGGTCTGGCCCTTCGACGACGGAGACGTGGTTTAGCCTGAGCCCGTGATACCCGCCGCCGTTGAACGGCGCCTCGATCTGCTCGACCGACCGGCCTGCGGACGGACAGGTCATGCGCAGCAGCTCGTCGTCCGACAGCAGACCGTCAGCGCCCATGCTGGACAGGCTCGCCCAGAACGCATCGGCCATCCACTCGAAGCCATGGTGATCCGGACCGCGCCCCATGAATTGGCAGACCAGCTGCCCGCCGCGGCAGAGTTCCGACGCCCGCGCCTGAAGGAAGGCTCGCCAGTCTTGGTCCAGCTGACGGTCGACGGCCGCGCGGACTGCGGCGTCTTGGCTGAACACCGCCCAGCCGTGGTCGGGCGCGTGCACGGGGTTGCGGCTCAGCCAGTGCAGCGCGTTGGAGCTCCAGCCCAGCACCACCCGTCCGGGCGGCAGCATCGGCTCGAAATAGGACCGGCCGATCGCCGACGGAAACACGTCTCGGCGGCCGCTCAGATAGCTCCTCTTGTCGTCCGCCAGGATCTTGAACAGCGCGGCGAAATCGTTGGCGGGCAGGTCCGTATGCACCACCTCTAGCGGCCTTTGCGGACCGGCCCTGACGCGCAGGATGTCCAGCGCCGCGCCCATCGGCTGCATGGAGTTGAGGCCCTGCGACGCTCCGTAATCGACCAGGACGAGCGGAGCGTTACCGTCGATCGGCACGGACCGCGCGGCGCTTTCGAGAAGCGGCAAGGCCGAGGACAGGTTGGCCGCCTGAAGCGCGGAGCTGCGGTTGTAGGCGCCCGCGCCCTGCATGGGAGCCGTCTTCGGCGCGGAATTGTCCGTCATGCGGCGGCGGCGGCCTCCACCTCGTCGAGCGTTCTATGGCGGCTCACGGCATCCCCGAAGTCCGGCGATACGGCCCCGGTCCGGACCGCGGCGGCGAAGTCCAGATAGCTCTCCGCCACGTTCAGCGGCGGCCCCTGGCGCACAGCGGCGGGGACGTGGAACAGGCTCTCCGGGATCGCCACGTCCTGCAGTTCGGCCAGGCCCGCCGTCTTCTGCAAGCGCAGCTCGCTCATCTGGATGCCCCGCGCGCCGGGTGGCGCGCTGATGACCAGGTCGCCGCGATCGCCGCTGATTTCCAGGCGCACGCCCGTGCCGGGCGAGGAGGCGCCGGACAGCCGCACGGAGGCGACCACGCCGCTGGTGAGCACGCCGCCTACCAGGACCTGGTCGGCGGAGGTGCGCTTGAGCGTCTCGCCCGTGCCGAACACCTCCAGATCGACGAGCGAGGTCCGCACGGTGGCGGACAGCTCGGTGTATTCGCCCAGCAGCCAGCAGAGCGCGTCGAGGGAGTGGCCGCCGGGAATGCTAAGGAAGTGCGCACCGCTGGCGCGGTCCTGCAGGTAGGTGATCGAGGGGAAGGGCTGGGAGATCCAGTCCACCGAGTGGGTCAGGGCGGCGCTGCGCACCGTCCCGATCGCGCCTTCCGCGATCAGGTTGCGCGCGTGGAGCAGGGCGGGGGAGTGGCGCGACTGCAGGCCGACCATGTGGACGACGCCGCGCGCCTGTGCGGCGGCGTGCAGCGCCTCGGCCTCCGCCGTGTCGCGGCCGAGCGGCCACTCGCAATAGACGTGCTTGCCGGCGTCGAGCGCCAGCATCACCAGTTCGCGGTGGGCGGGCACGCGCACGCAGACCGCCACGGCGTCCACGTCCGGGTGTTCCACCAGGCGGCGGGGATCGTCAAAGGCATGCGGGATGCCGAAGTGGGCCGCGGTGGCGTCAGCGGAGGCCTGGTGGGAGGTGGCGACCGCCGCCGCCTCCAGCCCGTCCAGAGCCTTAAGCGCCGGCAGGTGGGCGGCGGCGCCCCAGCTCCCTTGCAGGTTGGCGCCGATCACACCGACTCTGAGTGGCTTCAAGCGGCTCTCCTACCAACGGCGGCGAAACTGGACGCCCCGGCGGCGGGCCCGCAGGGCATCGTCGCGCCTGGCCGGGCTGACGTGCGGCGTGTCGGCGGGGAGGTGGGCGCGCAGCGCCTTCAGCGGGATCGGTGTGAGCGTGGGGACAGGCGCGGAGTCCGCCTCGGTCCAGCGCAGCTTGATCGCGCCATTCGTCCAGCCGCCGGGGTCCAGCCAATTGGGGACGCCGGGGTCCTCCAGCGCGATCACGGCGCGGAAGCGCCCGTCGCCATCGAGGCGCGCCTGGCCGCCGTTCAGGCTGCCCTGCCGGTTCAGCCAGTCCACGGAGTTCCACAAGGGATCGGACAGCTGGACGTTCCAGTAGCGCACCTGGCCCGGCAGCTCGGTCTCCAGCAGCAGGACGTGGCCGGGCTCCAGCCTGAACAGTCCCTGGAAGTAGTGCTGCCCCGACACGCCGCCGCGGCCCGCCCAGTCGTCGTGCTCGAAGCGGTTGACCAGGCCCTTCTGGCGCTGGCCCTGCATGTGGCGGAGCCAAAGGGCGGCGTAGCGCTGCGGGTGGCCCGCCAGCCGTTGCAGGCGCGCGGCGGTCTGTTCGGCGGAGAAGCGCCGCGGCGCTATGGGCCGGTCCACCCGCTCGATGGCCAGCCGCGCCTCCTCGCCGGCGCCCCAGTCGTAGGCCGCCTGGCGTACCACGATCGTGCGGGCGGAGGGGTCCAGCGGGCCCCAGTCGCCGGCGACGACGTCCGGCTGCTCGGTGCTGAGCAGCAGGTCGAACTCGCCGCACGGGCCCAGCGTCAGGGTGTCGATGTCGATGGTCCCGAGCGAGGGCCCCAGCTCGTCCATGACGCCCAGGCCGCCGGCCGCGATGTCGATCAGCACGAACAGCGCGTCCCCACGTCGGCCGGAGATGCGGTAGGCGCCGCGCCCGTCCACCGTCGCCTGGCTGTAGACGAAGTCCGGGTTCGCCGAGCTGGCATTCATCGCCGTGTTCACCCCGGGCACGAAGTCCGGCAGGTCCGGATCGGCGAAGGTGGTCAGGAAGCCTGCCGACAGGCTGAGGAAGAAGAGGCGATAGGCCTCCTGCCGCAGGGCGGGATCAGCCCCGTCGTCCGGCAACAGCTCCAGCAGCGCCTCGGCGCCCCCCAGTCGCGCCAGGTAGTCGCGCCATTCCGGCAGCGGATCGGCCATCAGATGAAGGCCCGGTAGGTCTCGATGTAATCGGCATAGACCTCGCGCACCCGCGCCTCGGTCAGGCCGTAGTCCGACAACTGGTAGCTGTGGCGGCCGTGCTTGTCGGACGGGTTGGCGGCCAGCCAGCCCCGCATAGCCGCCTCGGCGCGCGCGTCGAAGTCCATGCCGGCGAAGCGGTAGACGCCTTGGGCGGCCTCCACGGGATCGGCGGCGAGGTCCTTGTAGCGCATGTCGTGGATCGGCAGGCCGGGGTGGGCCTTGCGATAGGCCATCATGCGAACCTGACCGTCGTGCCACAGGTGCAGCAGCTCCTCGCCCAGTGCTCCGCGGTCCTGGTGCTCGAAGCTGACGCTGCGGATCACCTCGATCAGGCGCGAGATCGAGGCCATCACCGTCACCGGATCGCGGTGCGGCTGCACGAACAGGGTGCCGGGATAGACCGACAGCAGTTCGGGCAGGTGGTACATGTGCTCCTGCACCTTGAGCACCCAGCGCTTGCGCGGATTGCGCCAGGCCAGGTGCTGCAGCCACATGCGGTGCACCTGATAGCCGAAGCGCGTGTCGGCGGCCTGGTACCAGGGATAATAGGCCGGCAGCCGGAACAGCATCAGAGGGTTCAGGCTCTGGAAGGCGGTCTCCAGGATCATGCCGCACTCTTGCGGGATGCGCGCGCCGATTGGGTGGGCCTTGCGCACGTCGGCCCAGGCCCCTGAGAAGTTCGCATCGACATAGGCGTCGAAGGCCTCGGCCCGGGGGTCGTGGTCGAAGCTCACGGCGTCCGGCGGCGGGGAGGGGGCGGCGACCTCCCAGGAC
>CALMGB010000254.1 GCA_937863535.1 uncultured Caulobacteraceae bacterium | reverse complement strand
GCCTACGTGGGCGTCACATTCCTAGAAGCGTGGCTCCATGACGTCGACGCGCGCCATCCCGCGACTGCAGCGGCGGCCGGCGGCGGCGCGCTGTTCGCGCTTGCGCCGGGGCGGGGCATCTTCGCGCACCGCGAGGCGGGCGGCGTGCTCCACGCCTATGTCGCGTTGACCCGGCCGCTTGACTGGTTCGCCGCGATCGACTTCGCCGACACCGCCGCCGTCTGTGCCAGGTCGCGGCCGAGTTCGACGGCTGGGCTCCGGCGCTCACCGCTCTGATCACCGAGGGTGAACCGCCGCCGGTGCTTCGCCCGCTGCATTCGCTGCCGGAGGGCCTCACCTGGCCGCGCACGCCCGGCGTGACCCTGATCGGCGACGCCGCACACCTCGCGCCACCCGCCGGCGAGGGCGCGAACCTCGCGCTTCAGGACGGGGCGGAGCTGGCAGCCGAGATCGTCGCGCACCCCGGCGACGCCGAGGCTGCGCTCGCGAGCTACGAGGCGGCGATGTTCCCGCGCGCGGAGGCGGCCGCCGCCGACGCGCACCGCGGCCTGATGCTGTGCCTTGATGATTGCGCGCCTGCGGGCCTGCTGGGGTTCTTCACCCGCGGCACGAATGGGATGGCTTCGGCGCATCCGCCGTTTACAAGAGATGCAGCGTGAGGGCGACGCACGACGTCCTGATCGCAGGCGCTGGACCGGTCGGCCTGTTTCTCGCCTGCGAGCTGCGCCTAGCGGGCGCTTCGGTGCTGGTGCTGGAGAAGGCGGGCGACTCCCGCTCTCCGCTGAAGCGGCCCCCCTTCGGTCTGCGCGGCCTGACGATGCTTAGCATCGAGGCCTTCCGCCGGCACGGGCTGCTGGACGCCATCGCGGCGCCCACTACAGGAGCCCAAGCCGCTGCGCATTGGGCGAACCAGTCGCGCCGGCCAGGCGGCCATTTCGCGGGCATCCAGTTCCACCTCGACCAGGTCGACCGCTCGGCGTGGCCAAAGCCCTCGCCAGGCTCGCCGAATCCGCCGCTTGCGGTCGAGCTGGAGCGGGTGGAGCATGTACTCGCCGAGCGTGCGGAGGCGCTAGGCGCGGAGATCATACGCGGCGTCGGCGTTGAAGACGTCGAGCAGGCGGAAGACGGCGTCAGCGTGCTCGCGGGCGGCGCGCGTCACGCGGCCGCCTGGCTGGTCGGCTGCGACGGCGGCCGCAGCGTCGTGCGCCGTGCCGTAGGCTTCGCGTTCACTGGCAGCGAGCCTGAGTTCACCGGCTACTCGGTCCAGGTCGAGCTGGCGGACCCCGCCGGGCTGCGCCCCGGCCGCCATCACGGGCCCGCGGGCATGTACACCTTCGCGCCGCCTGGGGTGATCGCGATGGTGGAGTTCGACGGCGGGGCGCACCATCGCGGCGAACCGATCACCACGGGAGACGTCGAGGCGGTGTTGCACCGCGTCTCCGGCGTCGAAGTGACTGTGACGGCGCTATCCCAGGCGACAACCTGGACCGACCGGGCCTTCCAGGCCACCGCCTATCGCCGCGGCCGCGTGCTGCTCGCCGGCGACGCCGCGCACATCCATTCGCCGCTCGGTGGCCAGGGCCTTAATCTCGGGCTTGGCGATGCTGAGGATCTCGGCTGGAAGCTTGCGGCGACAGTCCGGGGCGATTCGCCTGCCGACCTCCTGGACACCTACGAGGGCGAGCGCAGACCGGCGGGCGCAGCGGTGCTCGACTGGTCGCGCGCGCAGGTGGCCCTGATGCGGCCGGACCAAGGAACACGCGCGCTCGCGGCGGTCGTTCGCGAGCTGATCGAGACGCGAGATGGCACCACCTACGTCGCCAGCCGCGTCTGGGGCATGGACCTGCTGCACAATTGAACCGTGACTGTCGCGAGGAAAGAAGACGATCAGGGAACTGTCGAACTTGCAGGCCGTCACGGGTGAAAGTCCGCTCTGGAGCGGATCGTTGATGTCCCCTTCACCCCCAACTCTGGTCATCTCGGTCGTCATCAGGGCCGCCGACCAGACCCGCTGAATGTCGCAAAGTTGGAGCAAACCGCACGGTGGCTCCGGGCCCACACTGCCTGGTCACAGCGCGGTCTTGGGGAGCTGCGCCGGCCGCTTCTCCAAACGGGTCAGGCTTATCGCCGCGCCGCCGGCGGCGAATGCCGCCGCCGTCAGAAGCGCCAGCGTGGCTCCCTGCGAGCTGGCGTGCAAAAGGATGCCGACCAGGGTTGCACCGATGGTCTGTCCCGTAAGGCGGGAGGTTGCGAGCATACCGCCAGCGGCGCCGCTCCTCGCCTTGGGTGCGGACGAGAGCAGGATCCGGTTGTTCGGCGCCTGGAAGAAGCCAAAGCCAAGGCCGCACAGGGCCATGCGCCAGCCGATGTCCAACGGCCCCGCGGTAGTCGGGAGGAAGGCGAGCAGGGCGAGGCCTGCGGCCATGGTGGAGAGGCCGAAGCCGCCCAGTATCGCGGCTGGATAACGGTCGGCCAGCCGTCCGGCGACCGGCGCGGCGATCGCCACGGCCACCGGCCAGGGCGTGATGAGCAGCCCGGTTTGCACCTGACTGCGGTGCAAGCTCGCCTGGAGGAAGAACGGCAGGGCGACGAAGGCCGACATCTGTGCCGCAAAGGAACTCACCGACGTCACGACAGATAGGCTGAATAGGCGATCCTTGAGCAGATCGACAGGCGCGAGCGGACGAGGCTGCGCGAGGGAGCGGCGGATGAGAAGTACCCAGGCCAGCGCTCCGACCGCGAGAATCGCCGCGCCTGGCGCAGCAAATCCCCGGCCGCGCGTCAGCAGGTCAACGCCCACGATCACCCCGCCGAAGGCGATTACGTTCAAGCCCGCCGCGATCCAGTCCAGCGGGCGCTCTGAGCGGAGGCTCTCGGGCAAGGTCACCCGGCCGAGCAGGACTGCGGCCAACCCGATCGGAATGTTCACCGCAAACAGCCAAGGCCAGGTGGCGACCGCGAGAATCATGGACGCCACCGTGGGCGCGATGACCGAGACCACAGAGACCACCATGGCATCCAGCCCCACGCCCTGGCCGAGCAGGCGCGACGGAAAGATGTGGCGGACCAGAGCTCCGTTGACGCTCATGATCCCCGCTGCGCCGAAGCCCTGCAGGCAACGCGCGGCGGTCAGCTCCGGCAGGTTGCTGGCCAACGCGCAGCCCAGCGAGGCGAATGCGAACACCGCCATTCCGCCCACGAAGACCCGTCGGTACTCGATGATCTCGCCCAAGGCGGCCAGCGGCAGCAGCGTGACCAATATGGCTAACTGGTAGGCGTTGATAACCCATACCGAGGCCGACGGGGCCGCGTGCAGGTCGCGCGCGATCGTGGGCAGCGCCACGTTGGCGATGGAGGCATCCAGCACCGCCATGGTCAGGGCGAGCCACAGCGCGGTAATCGCCCAGTAGCGCTCACGGGTAGGCAGGCCATCGGGAGTGCTCATGGGCTCTGTGTATCGGATGGGTGGGTGGGCGCCAGCGGACCGTCGGCGATACTGTCGCGAACCTGATAATTGCAGTCCGCTTTGTAGCTAAGCGGCCATGCTGGCTTCACTTCGAAGCCGACGGTCACTGCCGGGTGACCTGATCCTATTCCAAACCGCGCGAAATGTCACAAAGCTGGACGAAGGCTCGGGTCCGCTTAGGGGATATTCTGTTGAAAACGCGCTAAGTCCGAAGCGGAAGGGCCAGTTATTGTGTGATTAGAGCCTTGGCGGGCCTCAATGATCAAGGAGACGCTCGGCCGCAATGAACTTGCTCGTTTTCAGCCCACATGAACGGCCTAACGACTTTTTCAACGGAATAGGCACCGAGGTGCCGGAACCGGACCACCGCCTCCGCGATGGCTCTGGTCGCGCAGCGCTTCGGCGGAGCAGTCGTGATCACTTGGCCGGGGCGGCTTTGAGGCTAGCGCGTCATCGGGCTGCGGGGCGCCGGCTGGCGATCCAGCAATCCCTGTGCATCCCGCCACAGTCCAGGTGCGATGGACAGGACCAGCAGCATCGCCGCCGAGACATTAAAGGACCGAAGCGCCTTGGGATGGCGCAGCCATCGCTTCAGCGCCGAGCCGGAGCCGGCCCAGAGCGCGATGCAGGGGAAACCCACACCCATGAGCACCAGCGCGATGAGCGGCACGTCGGTCGACATGTGTCCCGGCCGCGCGAAGGTCCCAACCGCCCCCAGCACCATGGCCCATGCTTTCGGGTTGACCCACTGGAAGGCCGCGGCGTCTACCACCCGCAGCGGGCCGCCGCGCCTTGCGGCTTCGTGCAGCCCGCTCGATGTTGCGATCCGCCAGGCCAGCCATAGCAGGTAGGCCGTCGAGACGATGTGCAGGGCCGGGTAGAGCCCGGGCAGGTGCTCCGCCAGACCGCCGACGCTCCAGCCCAGCATCAGCACCATGACGGCGCAGCCCGCGGAAATGCCAACCATGTGGGGCAAGGTGCGCCGGAGCCCGAAGGTCGCGCCCGAGGAGAGCAGCATCATGTTGTTCGGCCCGGGCGTGATGCTCGCCGCCAGGCAGAAGGAGGCCAGTGCAATCAGGAGGGAAACGTTCATCGGCTAGGCTCGAGCTGTGACGCCTGAAGATTGATCGGGCTGGTGAACCCAAGTCAAAGCCTTTATTGTCTTCATGACAATGTGCTGGGGGCGACGTGTGGGAACCTGAGCTAGCGGGAGAAGCGTCGAGCCTGACAGCGCGGCTGGTAGATGCCCTGGCGCGTGACGTCGCCTTGGGGCGGCTCGAACCCGGGAGCCGACTGCCGACCCATCGCGAACTCGCGCAGCGCATGGGAGTGAGCGTCGGCACGGTCACCTCAGCCTACGCATTGGCGGCGAAACGCGGGCTGATCAAGGCCCGGGTTGGCAGCGGGAGCTTCGTCGCAGGCGCGGCGCCCGGATCCGAAGAAGCGATCATCAGGCTGTCGCACAACCTGCCCCCGCTTGGGCCCTCGGAGCGCCGCTTCGTAGCTGCTCTGGGGCGCCTGCAGCGACGTTCGGATCTGCTGGATGTGCTGGACTATGCCCCGCCGCCAGGCCTCCTGGCACATCGCCGGGCTGGGGCGGACTGGCTAAAGCGCCGCCATCGTTTCGACCGCGTCGACGCTGACCGCCTGCTCGTCACTGCGGGCGCACAGCAGGCCATGGCGCTCGCCCTCCAGGCCCTGTGCGCGCCGGGCGACACCGTGCTGACCGAGGCCGCCACCTTCTTCGGCGTAAGGACCCTGGCTCAGCACGCGGGCTATCGGCTAGAGGGTGTGGCTATGGACGAGGAGGGCCTCCGCCCTGATGCGCTGGAGCGTGCAGCATCGGGCGGCGCGCGGGTGCTTTACACCATACCCACGCTGCAAAACCCGTCCGGCCGGATCATGTCGGAACTCCGGCGGCGTGAGATCGCCGCCGTTACCCGGCGTTGCGAGCTGTGGATCGTCGAGGACGACGTCTATGGCGCCTTCGCAGGCGGCGACGCGCCGCCCCCGCTTGTCAGCTTCGCGCCCGAACGCACGCTTTACCTGACCGGCCTGTCTAAGACGGTGGCGCCGGGTCTGCGCACTGGCTTTCTGCTGGCGCCGGATGAAGCCCTGTTCGAGCGGCTGTCGGCCAGCATCCGGGCGCAGAGCTATGCGCCTCCAACGCTTGGAGCTCTGGTCGCCACCCACTGGATCGAGGATGGGGAGGCCGAGGCGATTGCGGCCGAGATCGGGGCGGAGGTCGCGGCGCGCACGGCCTTGGCCCAAGCGCGGCTCGGCACGCGCCTGCCCCGTGTGGTGGAGCCCCGATGCCCGCACCTCTGGCTACCAATGGCCGAGCTGGAAGCTGAGCGGCTGGTGGCGCGGGCTTTGCGCGCCGGCGTACAGCTCACGCCGGCCGAGGCGCCGATCGTCGATCCCACCTCGATCGGGGGAGTGCGGCTCTGCGTCGGCGCGCCTTCCTCGCGCGACCAAGTCGAGACGGCCCTGCAGCGATTGACCACACTCCTCGACTCGCCGCAGGCCGGCGTCGACATGGGGCTCGTCTAGGCGTCTGAAAGTCTTGAAGTCGGAGGTACGCTCATGTCCGGAAAGGGTGCAGGCTGTGTAAAAACGCGGTTGTTGTGGTAGTCTCTGATGCAATCGGA
>CALMGB010000253.1 GCA_937863535.1 uncultured Caulobacteraceae bacterium | reverse complement strand
TGACCGACGAGACCATCGAGAACGGCACCGTCGACCGCGCGGCTCGCGCGCTGCTCACGGCCGGCGACTATGCAGGCGCGGCGAACGCCTTCCAGGACTACCTGACGCGTTACCCCAATGCCAAGAATACGCCGGAGGCCTACTACTGGCTGGGCGAAAGCGACTATGCGCGGGAGGACTATCAGGACGCCACGCCGGCCTACGCCCGCGCCCTGAAGGGCTGGCCCAAGCTTGCCTGGTCCCCCGACGCCACGGTGAAGCTGGCCCGCGCCCTGGCTGAGACCAATCGGCCTCCCGAGGCGTGTGCCGCTCTGGCCGAGTTCGACCACCGCTATCACGCCAGCGCCTCCACGACCGTAAAGGCCCGTGCGGACGTGGTGCGGAGTCGCGCGAAGTGCGGCGGCTGATGCGCCGGCCAACCGCCTGACATGGTCCCGGCCGTCCTCACCGCGGCCCTGGACGTCCTGGACCGCCGGCTAGACCACGCGAGCCCCGCACCCCTGGCGGTCGCCCTGTCGGGCGGCAGTGACTCCCTCGCCCTACTGAGGATCGCCAAGGTCTGGGCGCAGGCCGTGCGCCGGCCTCTACAAGCGTTGACGGTCGATCATGGTCTTCATACCGACAGCACGGTCTGGACCGCCGCGGCGGGAGAGGCGGCTTCTCAGCTTGGCGTCGCCTGGCGCCCTCTCGTCTGGTCAGGGCTCAAGCCCTCGAGCGGCCTGCACGCCGCCGCCCGGCGCGCGCGGCATGCCCTGCTGGCGAACACGGTTCGGGAATTTGGCGGCCGCGTGCTGCTGGTCGGCCACACCGCCGATGACGTTGCGGAGTCCGAGCTCATCCGAAGGCAGACGCCGACCCATGGCCGCTTGGCGGAGTGGGCGCCTTCACCCGCGTGGCCTGAAGGGCGCGGCGTCTTCATCCTGCGCCCCCTACTGTCGCTGCGACGTACGGACCTGCAGGCGTGGTTGGAAGTCCAGGGCGTCAGATGGCTGGACGACCCCTCCAACGCCGATCTCCGTTTCGGCCGCACCCGTGCACGGGTCGCTTTGCGCGAGGCCAGCTCCTCCAGGCTCCCCGCTTCACCCTCTTCGTCATCGCGTCCATCCGGCGGACAGGGGGTCCTGGTCGAACACGGGCGCATTGCGGACGTCCTATGCGAAGAGAGGCTCAATGGGGTGGTCGGACGTCGCTCGCCAGGCTGGGACAGGCGTGTCCTGACGGCGGGCTTCCAGGACGTCTCATCCGCCGTCCTCCTGACGGCTGAGCGCCCGATGGAGGTGCTGGCTAAGATGCTTCTGTGCGTCTCCGGCGGCTGCCGGCCGCCGCCTAGTCTCGCCCTGCAGCGCCTGCTGACGCAGCTGGCGCTGGACGCCCCCGTTACGGCCACCCTGTCCGGCGCCAAGATGCAGGCCGAAGGCGGCCGCGTTCGCCTAACGCGGGAACTCGGTCGCCATCCGCCGCCAGCCTTCATCCTGGCTCAGGGCGTCGGCCAGGTGTTCGACGGCCGGTTCGAGCTGACAGCCCGGGCCGCCGACTGGCGCGTCGCTCCCCTCGCCGGGCATGCGAGCGCCTTGCCCAAGGCTGAGCGCGAGACGCTGCACAGCCTGCCTGCGGAGGCCCGTCCAAGCCTGCCGGTCCTGCTCGGCCCAGACGACGAGGTGCGCTTGCCGGAGCCCTTCGGGTCGGCTCCAGCGCGGGCTCGGTCCTTGATCGGCGAGCGGCTTGCGGGGGCCCTGGGCGTCGTGACGTCCGAAAGGGGGCTGGAACAGACGCTGCAGAGCCGTCAACCCCGTGGCGCCCAGCGCGCGCTCATCCTATCTTGAACTCCAGTGTGAGATGATCAGGTCTGGCGGCGGGGCCGTCGGCGGCTCTGGACCCGCGGCGGGTCCGTTAAGGTGCGGATATGAATTTGCGCAACCTCGCCATTTGGGGCGTGATCGTGGTGGTCATCATCGCGCTTTACAGCGTGCTGAACCCCAATACCCACGGCGCTAACGCCGCAAACGAGATCAGCTATTCTCAGCTGCTGCAGAAGGTCGACAGTGACCAGGTGAAGGACGTAGTGGTCCGCGGCGAGATGGTGCAGGCGCAGGACGCCGCCGGTCGCAAGTTCCTGGTCACCACGCCGGGCTCGCAGGACGATCTGCTGAAGCGGCTGGAGGCCCACGGCGCCAACATCCGCGTTCAGTCCTCCCAACCGTCGGGCTGGATGCAGCTACTAGGCAGCCTCCTGCCGATCCTGCTGCTGGTGGGCGTCTGGGTCTTCTTCATGCGCCAGATGCAGGGCGGGGCGCGCGGAGCGATGGGCTTCGGCAAGTCCAAAGCCAAGTTGCTTACCGAAAACAAGACCAAGGTAACCTTCGAGGACGTCGCCGGCGTTGAAGAGGCCAAAGACGAGCTGAACGAGATCGTCGACTTCCTGAAGGACCCCGGCCGCTTCCAGCGCCTGGGCGGCAAGATCCCCAAGGGGGCCCTTCTGGTCGGTCCTCCGGGTACGGGTAAGACCCTGCTGGCCCGCGCCGTGGCGGGCGAGGCGGGCGTGCCCTTCTTTTCCATTTCAGGCTCCGACTTTGTGGAGATGTTCGTGGGCGTGGGCGCTAGCCGCGTGCGCGACATGTTCGAACAGGCCAAGAAGAACGCACCCTGCATCATCTTCATCGACGAGATCGACGCCGTGGGCCGCCACCGTGGCGCGGGGCTTGGCGGCGGCAACGACGAACGCGAACAGACCCTGAACCAGCTGCTTGTCGAGATGGATGGCTTCGAGACCAACGAAGGCATCATTCTGATCGCCGCGACCAACCGGCCTGACGTGCTCGATCCCGCCCTCCTCCGCCCCGGCCGCTTCGACCGTCAGGTCGTGGTGCCGAACCCTGACATCAATGGGCGCGAACGCATCCTGAGGGTGCACATGAGGAATGTGCCGCTCGCTGCTGACGTGGAGGTGAAGACCATCGCCCGCGGCACTCCCGGCTTCTCCGGCGCCGACCTGATGAATTTGGTGAACGAGGCCGCACTCATGGCGGCCCGCAAGAACCGCCGCATGGTCACCCAACGCGATTTCGAGGACGCGAAAGACAAGGTGATGATGGGTGCCGAGCGCAAATCCATGGTCATGACCGAAGACGAGAAGCGCATGACCGCCTATCACGAGGGCGGCCATGCTATCGTGGCCCTGAACGTGCCCTCCACCGATCCCGTCCACAAGGCGACCATCATCCCGCGTGGCCGGGCCTTGGGCATGGTCATGCAATTGCCTGAGCGGGACAAGCTGTCGATGTCGTACGAGCAGATGACCTCGCGTCTGGCCATCCTGTTCGGGGGCCGGGTGGCGGAGGAAATCATCTTCGGCCGCGAGAAGGTGACCTCCGGCGCTTCGTCCGACATCAGCCAGGCTACCAAGCTGGCTCGCGCAATGGTCACGAAGTGGGGCTATTCCGAGGAACTTGGCGTAGTGGAGTACGGCGACAACCAGGAGGAGGTGTTCCTGGGCATGTCCATGGGCAATCGCCAGAACATCTCGGAAGAGACAGCCAAGACCATCGATGCGGAGGTCAAGCGGCTGACCCAGGCGGGCTTCGACGAAGCTCGCCGGATTATCACCACCCGGATCGAGGACTTGCATATCCTTGCTAAGGCCATGCTGGAATATGAGACTCTGACGGGCGTGGAGATCACCGACGTGCTCAAGGGCATCCCTCCCAAGCGTGAGGAAGTCGAAGGGCCGCCGCCTGCGACCTCCACCGTTTCCGTGCCGCTGACCCATGTGGAGCCGGAGCCTCAGCCGGCCTAAGACGCCAGCCGTCGGCAGTCAAAAATGCCGCTGAGCGAACCCATGGTCATGGGGGTGCTGAACGTCACCCCCGACTCCTTTTCCGACGGAGGTCGCTTCGCCAGTGTGGAGGCGGCGTTAGTGCATGCGCGAGCCCTGGTGGCCGCCGGTGCAAACTGGCTGGATGTGGGTGGAGAGTCCACGCGGCCTAGCGCACAGCCTGTAGCGGAGGAGGTGGAGCTGGCGCGCGTTCTTCCGGTGATTTACGCTCTACAGGGCGAGCTGGGCATGCCCATGTCCATCGACACTCGCAAGCCCGCCGTCGCTCGCGCCGCCATGGCTGCGGGCGCATCGATGTGGAACGACGTCACCGCCCTCACCAGCGCTCCCGATAGCCTGAAGATGGCCGTCGAGATCGGCGGTCCCGTGGTGCTGATGCACATGCAGGGCGAGCCCGCCACCATGCAGGACGCGCCCCGCTATAAAGACGCCGCAGCCGAGGTCTGCGCCTGGTTGGATGCGCGAGCGCGTGTGGCGATGGCGGCCGGGGTGCGGCGGGAGGCGATCTGGCTTGATCCTGGGATCGGATTCGGAAAACGGCTGGAGCACAATCTAGCTCTGCTTCGCCACCTAGACCGTCTGGTGGCGCTCGGCTTCCCCATATTGCTGGGTGCGAGTCGCAAGCGCACGGTGCAGCACATCGATCCTACCGCCGCAGACCCTCTTGATCGGCTGGGCGGTTCCCTGGCCATCGCCCTGCACGGAGCGCGGGCCGGAGTGGCGATGGTGCGCGTGCATGATGTGCGCGAGACGGTTCAGGCCCTGAAGGTACAGGCCGCTATCTTGGGCGATAGAACCGCAAAGGCGGCTGTCACTACCTCTTAGCAGCACACCATTAATCCGACTCTAGGAGGGTGTCGGTCGACCGCACCTGCCGGCCCGGGGGGCTGGGGGGGGCTGTTCAGGATCCGGACCGTCAGATGTTCTCGGCCGACCGACAGTGCCTGTATCGTAGGCGGCTGCGGCGCGGCAGCGTCCGCAATGGGGCCATTTCATGTTCCTTCTTCTCAGCCTTGACAGGTAGTCTGCCGCGTACGGACCGGGGTTTGCGGGCGCGTCGAAACACCTAGATACTGGTGTTGCACTCCGGAGCCGTCATGAGTCTCGACGTTTCGCATCCGCCCTCGACGCCGGTAGTCTTCTTCGAACGGTGGGAATTAAACACCCTTACGGGGCTTTATGGCCGGATGGTCTCTGCCGGCGAGTGGCGGGACTACGCCATTGATGGACTGGCAGAGGCAGCGGTGTTCTCGGTGTTCGAGAGGGCGGCGGAGCAGCCGCTCTACAGGATCGAGAAGCGACCTGCACTTGCGCGGCGGCAAGGCGCGTGGGCGGTGATCGGCCGGGGCGGGATGGTGCTGCGGCGCGGCCATGAGTTGACGGAGGTGCTGCGCGTCTTCGATTCACGTCGCTTTCGGGTGGTCGAGAGACTCTAACGAAAAACGCCCCGGCTTTAAGCCGGGGCGTCTCACATCAAACATGAGCGGACTGCTTATCGACGACCGCCAGTGAACATCAGCAGAAACTGGAATAGGTTGACGAAATCCAGATACAGGCTGAGTGCGCCATAGTTTGTAGCCACGGCCATGCCCGTCTGATCACCGCCGAGCTGATAGTAGGTCTGCTTCAACCGCTGGGTATTCCAGGCGATCAATCCCGAGAAGATCAACACACCGAGCACGCTGACGGTGAAGGCCACCACCGACGAGTGCAAGAACATGTTGACGATGCTGGCCAGCACGATGCCCCACAGTCCCACGATCAGGAAGCTGCCGATGCCCGTCAGGTCCTTCTTCGTGGTGTAGCCGAACAGGCTAAGGCCCCCGAAGGCCGCCGCGGTGACGAAAAACGTAGTCGCGACCGACACGCCCGTGTAACGCAGCAGTAGCACGCCCATGGACGCGCCGAGCAGGCTGACGATGGTCCAGTATAGAATGCCGGAATTCTGCGGCGTCGCCGTCCGCATCACAAACCGCGAGCCAAGGATAACCACTAGTGGCGCGAACATCAGCGCCAGGCCAAGTCCTGAAACGGTGCGCGCCATACCTTCTGGCGTTTGGACCAGCGGGAAAAGGTAGCTAGCCACCGGATTGTGCGAAGTGATCCAGGCCAGCACGCCGGACAGCGCCAAACCTAGCGCCACCTTGTTATAGACGCCGAGCATGAAGGACCGGAGCCCCGCATCGACGGCCATGTCGGCCTGCGGCGCCCCGAAGGGACGCGCATAACCGCGATTGAAGTCGCTCATAGCGAACAAACCCTTTGATTACGCCCTAGGCGTTGGATGCAGATATCGTTGAGCTTGGCCTCGCGCGCAAGGGCCGCCCCCGATGCGCACGAAGGCCTGCAGGCCTAGATTTGCGGCATGATCCGTCTTTTCGCCGCTGTCCCCGTGCCGTTCGATATCGCCGAGGGCCTGGCGCACCGCCAGCAGGGTCTGCCCGGCGCCCGCTGGACGCCTGCGGAGAACCTGCACGTCACCCTGCGCTTCTTCGGTGAAGTCAGCGAAGCGGTGGCCGCCAACCTAGACGCCCAGCTTGCCACCGTCACCCTGCAGAGCTTCGAGGCGGCGCTCCAGGGCGCCGGCGCCTTCGGCAACGCGGAACGCGTCCGCGCGGTCTGGGCCGGGGTGGCGGAAAGCGAGCCGCTGCGCCGGCTGGCCGGAAAGTGCGAGACGGCCGCCAAGCGTTGCGGCTTGAAGCCGGAGGCGCGCGCCTATCGCCCGCACGTCACCCTAGCCTACATGAAGCGGTCCATAGAGCCTCGGGCGGCGGCCTGGGTGCAGGGGCACAACCTGCTGCATTCGCCACCCTGGCGCGTGCGGACCTTCGGCCTGTATTCCAGTTGGCTGTCGCGCGAGGGCTCCCGCTATGAGCTCGAACGCACCTATCCGTTGAGCTAAGGGCCGCTGCATGACTGTCGTCGCCTTAGACCTGCGCCCCCGCCGCAGCGTCCTCTACCTGCCCGGCTCCAACGCCCGCGCCCTGGACAAGGCGCGCACCCTGCCCTGTGACGCCGTCGTGCTGGACCTGGAGGACAGCGTAGCGCCCGATGCGAAGGAGAGCGCGCGGGACATGGTCGTCGCGGCGCTGACGGCAGGCGGCTTTGGGCGACGGGAGGTGGTGGTGCGGGTGAACGCGCTAAGCACGCCTTGGGGCGAAGCGGATCTGGAAGCGCTGGCGCGCGTGGCGCCGGATGCGGTGCTCGTTCCCAAGATCACCGACGCGGGCGACCTCGCCCGCTACGACCAGCGGCTTGCGGACGCACCGGCGCCCACCCGGCTATGGGCGATGATCGAGACCTGCCGCTGCCTCTTCCACCTGGACGCCATCGCGGGCCTGGCGGCCGGAACGCGGCTGGCCGCCTTCGTGCTGGGCGCCAACGACTTGGCCAAGGAGATGCGGGCTGAGTTGGGACCCGACCGGGCGCCGATTCAGGCCGCCTTGACGCTGATTGTGGCCGCCGCGCGCGCGCATGGGCTGGCGGTGCTGGATGCGGTGTTTAACGCCCTTGAGGACGCCAGCGGCCTGGAAACGGAATGTCGTCAGGGTCGCGCCTTCGGCTTCGACGGCAAGACCCTGATCCATCCCAGCCAGATCGACGCAGCCAACCGGGTGTTCAGCCCCTCCGCCGAACAGCTGGCCTGGGCGCAAGGCGTGGTGGACGCGTTTGCCGATCCCGCTAACACGGGTCGGGGCGTGCTGCGGGTCCAGGGCCAGATGACGGAGCTGCTGCACCTCGCGCAGGCTCAGCGGACACTTGCGGTCGCCCAGGCGATTGGGTGAAGAGAGTGGCCAAAGCGCCGTGGCCACCCTCGGCCTCAGGATGACGCAACCACCAGCGTCCATGCCTCGGATTACCGGGTGCTAGCCGACGAACGCGCGCTCCAGCACGAAATCGCCCGGCTCGGAGTTGGACCCCTCCGCCATTCCCTGGGCCTCCAGGATGGCGGCGACATCCTTGATCATGTGCATGGAACCGCACAACATCACCCGATCGCTTTCCGGATCAAACACGCTCTGGTTCAGACCCGCGTCCTGGAACAGGCGGCCCGAAGTAATCAGGTCGGTGATGCGACCCTCCCGCTCGAAGGGCTGGCGCGTCACGGTGGGCAGGTAGGTGAGCTGGTTTACAGCCAGTTCGCCGAACACCTCGTCGGCGGGCAACTCCTCTTGGAACAGGTCGCGGTAGGCGAGGTCGCGCACCTCGCGCACGCAATGGGCCACGACCACCTGCTCGAAGGCGTCGTACACATCCGGATCGCGGGCAACCGACAGCCAAGGCGCCAAGCCCGTGCCCGTGCCGAGCAGGAACAGGCGGCGGCCGGGCTGCAAGGCGTCCAGCACCAAGGTGCCGACGGGCTTCTTGGCCATCAGGATCTGATCGCCCGGCTCGATCTTCTGCAAGCGCGAGGTGAGCGGGCCATCCGCCACCTTGATGGAGAAGAACTCCAGCGTGTCGGCGTAGGAAGGGCTGGCGATGGAATAGGCGCGCAGCACCGGCTTGCCACCGTCTTCCCCCGGCAGGCCGATCATCACGAACTCGCCGGAGCGGAAGCGGAAGCTGGCTGGGCGAGTGATGGCGAAGCTGAAGTACTGGTCGGTCCAGTGCCGCACCCACAGCACTGTCTCCACATGGTGGGTGGCGCTGGTGACCGCAGGTTTGCCGCGGGTCGGTGCGGGCTCGGTGCGGGCCAGCACGTCGGTGCTCATGTCGTCCATCAGCCTGCCCGTCAGATGCCGCCGCCCACGTCGTCCCCGGTGACGACGGACGGTGAGCTTCGGCCGGGATGTATGCCGCCCTCGGGCTTTTAGGAACCCGCCCACCCGCCGGAGCGAATATCGGCCCCGTTCTGTGCGGGTTTGGTGCACGGCCAGCAGCCGACGGACGCATAACCCGCCTCCACCAACGGATGCGGCGGCAGGGCGTAAAGGGCGGCGTAGGCGTCCAACGCCGTCTTGTCGAAGCTGGCGAGCGGGTTGAACTTCAGCTTGTCCTCGGCCTGCTCCACGACGGGCAGGTGCAGGCGGGCGCCGCCATGGAAGCGCTTGCGACCGGTGATCCAGGCCTCGAAGCCGCGCAGGCCGACGTCAAGCGGCGTCACCTTACGAATGGCGCAGCAGGAATCGGTGGAACTCTTGTAGAGGTCGGCCTTGGGATCCTGGGTCGCGAGGTCCGCGTATGCGGGCCGCAGGTCGCGCACGTCGGTCAGGCCCAGCTCCGCGGCCAGGCGCTTGCGGTAGTCCAGGGTCTGGCCGAACAGATGGCCGGTGTCGAGGAACAGTACTGGTGTCGCGGGCGCGATCCGGCTCAGCATATGCAGCAGCACCGCGGACTCCGACCCGAAGGAGGAGACCATGGCGATGCGGCCGGGGAAAGGCTCCAGCGCCGCTTCCAAGATCGCCTCGGGCGAGGCGTCGCGCAGGCGAGCGTTGAGGGCGGCGACGTCACTTCCTCCCCCATCGCGGGGCGGGAACCAGGCAAAGCCTAGTGAAGGGGCCCCGCCGGAGGGGGCGGCGTCCTTAGAGCCCCCTCCACCCTGCTGCGCAGGATTCCCCTCTCCCAAGGAAGGAGGAGCAAGCGCGCCGGACACGAACTCGGTTTCATAAGCCATGGTTCAGCCTTCTCCCATTCGCTCGCGGAAGGCGGGTGCGCGCCGGTCGGCGGCGCTCTGGTAGACGTGGCGGAAGCGGAAGGCCGAGGCGGCCCACTGCTCGGGCGTGGAGTCGTCCGCCGGCTCGAACGAGTCGAAGCCGCACCGAACCATGTCCTTCGCCAGATCGCGCAGCACCTCGCCGACGGCACGGATCTGGCCAGCGTAGCCGTATCGCTGGCGCAGCAGGGTGGCGGCGCTGAACGCGCGGCCGTCGCGAAACTTCGCGAACTCCAGCGCCACCAGGGAGATGCGCGGCAGGTCGTAAGCCAAACCTTCCACCGGCTCGACCGCGCTCAGCCACACGCCCATGCGACGGCCCTCCGCCAGCCAGCCTTCGCCCTCGGCCTGGAAGCGGGCGAAGGACACGAGCAGGTCGGTATGGTCAGCCTCGGGCGCCTCGTCCTCCGCAAGGCGTACGAAGGTGTCCACCGCCTCGGTAAAGGCCGTCACGCCTTCGCGCTCAATGAGCATCGGCATAGACGGCTGCCTTGAAAGGGGCGAGGCCTACTCGGCGGTAGGTGTCGAGGAACCGTTCGGCGCCGCGGCGCTCGCGCAGATAGGCTTCCACCAGGGCGTCGACGGCGGGGGTGACCTGGTCGTAGGCGACGGCGGGCCCGAGCACGTCGCCGAGGCTGGCGTCCTCCGCGCCCGAGCCGCCAAGCGTCAACTGGAAGAATTCCTCGCCCTTCTTGTCGACACCCAGGATGCCGATGTGGCCGACATGGTGGTGGCCGCAGGCGTTAATGCAGCCGCTGATCTTGATCTTCAGTTCGCCGATGCTCTCCGCCACGTCCGGCTCGGCGAACCGCCTGGCGATCGACTGGGCGACGGGGATGGCGCGGGTATTGGCGAGGGCGCAGTAGTCCAGCCCCGGGCAGGCGATGATGTCGCTAGCCAGGTTGATGTTGGACGCCGCCAAGCCCGCCGCCGTCAGCCCGGCGTGGACGGCGGCGAGGTCGTCGAGCTTCACGTGCGGTAGGACCAAGTTCTGCTCGTGAGTCACTCGGACCTCGCTGTGGCCGTAGCCGGGGACCTCGCCCGGCGCCTTCAGCGAGACGTTGACGATGGCGTAGCCCGCCACCTTGTGCGCCTTGACGTTGTTGCGGGCGAAGCGGGCCAAGGCGGGATCGGCCTTGCGTGCGGCCTCGAAAACGCCTGAGACCGGCGGCAAGTCAGCAAACGGCACGTAGCCGAAGGCGCCACGGATGCGGGCCAGTTCGATGTCGGGCAGGTCGACCGCCTGGCGGTCCATGGCGGTCCATTCGGCGTCGACCTGGCGGGCGAAGTCTTCGGCGCCCAGCGCCGCCACCAGGATCTTGATCCGCGCCTTGTAGATGTTGTCCCGCCGGCCGTGCCGGTTGTAGACGCGCAACACCGCCGAAAGATAGCTGAGCAGGTGGTTCACCGGCAGGTGCTGGCGGATGGTGGTCCCGAGATAGGGCGTCCGGCCCATGCCGCCGCCGACCATCACCTCGAAGCCGAGCTGGCCCTCGCGGTTGCGCCTCAGCACGAGGCCGATGTCGTGGACCTTGGCGGCCGTCCGGTCCTGGGCGCTAGCTGTCACCGCGATCTTGAACTTGCGCGGCAGGTAGCCGAACTCGGGGTGCAGGGTCGACCACTGGCGGATCGCCTCGCACCAGACGCGGGGATCGTCCACCTCCTCCGCTGTCGCCCCGGCACAGGGGTCGGAAGTGGTGTTGCGGATGCAGTTGCCGCTGGTCTGGATAGCGTGCAGGTCCACCTCGGCCAGGGCGTCCAGGACGTCGGGCGCCTCGCTCAGCTTGATCCAGTTGAACTGCACGTTCTGGCGCGTGGTGAAGTGGCCGTAGCCCTTGTCGTGGGTTCGACCGATCCGGGCCAGGCCGCGCAGCTGATTCGCCGATAGCGAACCGTAAGGAATTGCCACCCGCAGCATGTAGCCGTGCAGCTGCAGATAGAGCCCGTTCATCAGCCGCAGCGGCTTGAACTGGTCCTCGGTCAGAGCGCCGGAAAGGCGGCGGGCCACCTGGTCGCGGAACTCGGCGGCGCGATCCTCGATGACCGACTTGTCGATGGCGTCGTAGCGGTACACGCGCGCCCTACTTCTTCAACCGGATCAGGCCGAGCCGGCCGGACGATCGAGCGCCGCCGGAATGGACGCGGAGCGCCTGAATAACGACGCCGCCCTCGGCCTGCTTGCCCATCTCAGGGTGGATGGTGGGTCCGAGCGCGCGGACACGTTCGCGATAGCTTGTGGGCACGGCGATGCCGTCTTCCAGCTCCAGATCGATCAGGTAGGGATCGACCACCACCGTCGACTGGGCCTTGGCGAGGATGAGCGCCGCCTGGCCGAGTTCGGGGTCGTCGAACAGCTCGGCGTCGGCGAAGCGCGGGGCCCAGCGCCCCAGCGCCCAGAACACGACCTCGCCGTCGCGGAGATTGCTGGCCGTGAGGGCGGCGAGGCTCACGCGAACCCTCGCACGTCCAAAACATGGCTGGTCGCCAGACCGGCGTCGACGCGCGGCTCGACCTGGGCCAAGGCTACGGCTTCGCCGATCACCATCACGACCGGCCCGACGAAGGATCGCGCCACCTCGGGCAGGCTCGCCAACGTGCAGAGCGCTCGCCTTTCAAGAGGCCGGCTGGCGTTCTCAACGAATAACACCGGCGTCCCGCCCGAACGTCCCGCCGCCATAAGACGGCCGGCGATCGCAGGCGCCGTGGACAGGCCCATATAGACCACCACCGTCTGATTCGGCCGGGCAAGCGCCGCCCAATCCAGGTCCGGCTCCCCAGCTACGCCATCCTCGCCAAGAGACGCGTGGCCCGTGACGAAGGTCACCGCCTGGGCCACGCCGCGGTGGGTCAGGGGCGCGCCG
>CALMGB010000252.1 GCA_937863535.1 uncultured Caulobacteraceae bacterium | reverse complement strand
GCCGCGAGATCGTGCGGGCGGAGGCCCCGACGTCCGCTTTGCCGATCACGCCCGCCGCGGCGTAGACCGCCAGCGGCAGCTGGGCGCAGTCCACGCCGACGCCCTTCAGCCGCTGGCGGTGCGCGTAGGGGGTGCCGAGCCAGCCCAGCGCTTCCGCCACCACGGCCTGGCGCACAGCCGCATTCACGTCGGCAGGCCGGTGGAGGGCGCAGGGATGAAGGGCTGGCCGCGGAAGCGCGCCAGGTTGGCGAACTTGGACGTGCAGTCGGCCATCGACAGCGCGCAGCCGGGATAGGCGAGGAAGGCGTCACCCACCTGCGGCGTCGCCTGCAGGGGCGCGACCAGCTGGAAGTCAGCCGCGCTGTCGTAGGCCTTCACCGTCACCGTGGCGCCGGCGTTGGCGCCGCCGGTGAAGGCGACCTTGCCCAGCGAGAACCAGCCCGCCGGCTGGGTCAGGGCGCTCGAAAAGGTCGTGGCGTTGATCCCAGCTACGACCTGGCCCGCCACCGCATAGCCCGCCAGCGCCACTCCGCAGCGGGCGTCGCCGAGCGTGTTCAGACACGACGTCTGGTAGGTGTCGGCCGGCAGGTTGGCGGACAGCTGGTCGAGCCAGGAAGCCGCCTGCACCACCACCTGGGTGGCGCCCAGGGTTTGGGCCTCCGCCACCCTGCCGCCGAAGCGGATGTAGCTCCCCAACGGCCCGGGCGAGGCCATGTCGGCGAAGCTCGAGGCGAAGGCGCGCTCGATGGTCACCGCCGCGCCGTCCAGGCCGTAGTCCTCCACGAAGTCCAGGAACGGCTTGCCGCCCACCGTGTGACGCTCGTCGGCGTACAGGGTGATGTCGACGGTGGAGACGTGCACGCCGCGCTGCGAGTCCACCCCGCCGTCCTGGCAGAGCGGGCCGAGGCCGAACCTGACCCCGTTCGCCGTGACCGGCGTGTCGGTGCTTGCGTAGCGCAGCACGCCCGCGCCATTGGCCAGGGTGAAGGTGTAGAGGTCCGCGTGCACGCAGGCGCTGTTGGTCAGCAGGAAATCCTTCAGGGCGGTGGAGGCCGTCTTCATGGCCGGCCTCCGAGCGTCAGCGAGGCGGTCATCATGGCTTGACGCTCTCGAATTGAAGACCGTCCAGGCTCCACAGGCTCTGGACCATCTGGGCGGGGGAGACGGTGTCCTGTGAGAAGCGGCACCAGAACAGGAAGGACCCGGACCAGGCGATCGCCGCACCCTCCGCCGGGGGCGTCGTGAACACCAGCTGGGCGTACTCGCCCACGGCGAAACCGGACGCCGGCGCGCCGCCCACGGTGACCGTCGGCGTCCCGTTCAGCACATAGACCGGCTCCGCGAAGGCGAAGGGCGTGCCGGCCGAGACGGTGCGGGTCAGCTGGTAGGTGGTGGTGATCCCGTCGGCTATGGCCACCTGCTGGCCGCTTACCAGGTTGTCGTTCGGATCGTAGTAGTAGAAGGAGCCGAGCTGGCCCTGGCGCGTGTTGAAGAAGCCGTAGAGCCTGGCCAGTTCAGCCTGGGTGATGCGGTCGCGGATGAACTCGTAGCCCACCTTGAAGCGCCACGTGGGCGAGGAGCACTGGCTGGCGCGCACCTGGCGGCCGCTGGCGGTGGTGCGGACGGTGGTGGACCAGACCGGGGTCTTCTCCGACACGAAGCCCTGTCCCGGCAGGCGCGGGAAGACGTCCGGATCCTCGGCGAGGTCAGGCGTGGTCACCAGCCAGCGCATGGGCAGGTAGGGATAGCTGCTGCTCATCGCGCGCGGCCCCCGGCCATCTTGCCGCCGCCCAGGCGATCGGGCGTCAGGCTCAGCCGCTGGGCCGCGGAGGTGAGCGCGCCGGTGATGGCGTCGGGATTTGACCTCGCCATGCGGGCGAAGCTCTGGGCGTCCACCGCCTGGATGTTCCAGTGGTGGTGGGTGGCGCCGCCAGCGCCCGCTCCGGCCCCTGCGAAGCTCGCGCTATCGCCCGCCGAGCCGAGCGCGGACCGCAGGGGCGAGGCCAGCGCCGAGGGCAGCACCATCTCGTCCTTGTGCAGGCTGGCCAGCGCGCCGTCGTAGGGCACCTGGCCCCAGCCC
>CALMGB010000251.1 GCA_937863535.1 uncultured Caulobacteraceae bacterium | reverse complement strand
GGTCCGGGGGGCGCCGCCGGCTATCAGCAGGCGCCGGCGGCTCGGGGCCGGCGACGGCGCGGGGCGGAGGGCGTGCGGCTGGTCGTGGGCCGCGGGCGTGTCAGTGAGCATAGGCGGCCTCCGGGGCTGGCGCGGGCGTCTTGGAGGGCTGAGCGGCGGTGCGGCTGGCGCCGTGCACTAGGCTGAACACCACCGGCACGAACAGCAGGGTGGCTGCGGTGGCGCAGACCAGCCCGCCGATCACCGCCCGGCCGAGCGGCGCGTTCTGCTCGCCCCCCTCGCCGAGCGCCAGCGCCATGGGGCCCATGCCGATGATCATGGCCAGCGCCGTCATCAGCACGGGCCGGAAGCGGGTGTACCCGGCCTCCAGCGCCGCCTGGATCGGGTCGCCAGTGATCTCCAGCTGCTCGCGGCAGAAGCTGACCACTAGGATGGAGTTGGCCGTCGCCACCCCCATGCACATGATCGCGCCGGTAAGCGCAGGAACCGACAGGGTCGTACCGGTCGCGAACAGCATCCACACGATCCCAGCAAGCGCGGCCGGCAGGGCGGTGATGATCACGAACGGGTCGAGCCAGGACTGGAAGTTCACCACCACGATCAGGTAGATCAGCACCACCGCGGCCAGCAGGCCGAAGATCAGGCCGGAAAAGGCGCTGTTCATCGTCGTCACTTGTCCGCGCAGCGTGACCACCGCGCCCTTGGGCAGGTCCTTGCGGGTCGCCTTGAGGATCTGGTCGATGTCTCCCGCCACGGCGCCGAGGTCGCGATCCTGGGTGGCGGCGTAGATGTCGTAGGCGGGGGCTATGGCGTAGTGGCTGATCACGGCTTCGGTGTCGTCGCGGCCGATGCTGGCGATGGCGCCCAGTATCTGGCTGCCGCCGGTCGTGGAGGTGATCGGGATGTTGCTGAGGTCCGACAGGGTGTCGGCGCGGTACTGCGGCGTCTGGATTACGATGGGGTAGGAGACGCCGTTCCTGGGGTCCAGCCAGAAGGCCGGCGCGGTCTGAGCGCTGCCGGCCAGGCTGGTCCCCAGGCTGTCGACGACGTCGTGCTCGGTGACGCCAAGCCGGTCGGCGCGGGTGCGGTCCACGTCCACCTTCAGCTCCGGATAATTGCTGGCCTGCTGCAGGCGCACGTCGGCGATGCCGGTGACGCGACGCACCTGGTCCATGACGCGGTTGATGTAGGCTAGGTTCGCTTGGCCGTTCGGGCCGGTGATCTGCACGTCGATGGGGGCCGGCGCACCGAAGTTCAGGATCTGGCTGATGATGTCGGCCGGCAGGAAGCTGAAGGTCGTGCCGGGAAAAGCCTGAGGCAGGGCCACGCGCAGCTTGCGCACGAAGTCGGCTGTGGGCGCATGGCCAGCCTTCAGGCTGACCAGGATGTCGCCGTCCTGCGGCCCGATCGTACCGGTGTTGGAGTAGGCGAGGTTCAGCCCGCTGAAAGGCAGGCCGATGTTGTCGACGATGGCGCCGACCTGGTCAGGTGGCACGATCTGGCGGATGGCCTGCTCGACGTGGTCGAACTCCGCCGCCGTCTGCTCGATCCTCGTCCCGGTGGGGGCGCGGACATGCAGGTTGATCTGGCCGGCGTCGATGGCGGGGAAGAAGTTGCGCCCCAGGAACGGGACGAGGCCGAAGGACAGCACCACCACCGTCATGAAGCCGACGATGAAGGGGATGCGCGCGCCCAGCGCCAGCTCCAGCAGGCCGCGGTAGCCGCCGCGGATGCGCTCGAATCCTTGCTCGAAGCCATGCTGGAAGCGCACCAGCGGGTTGCGCGAGCGGCTCTGGCCCGCCTCCGCGTCATGGTGCTCCATCACCTCGCGCTCGTGGGGCCCGTCATGCGAGCGCAAAAGGTAGTTGGCGAGTGTCGGCACCAGCGTACGCGAGAGGATGAAGCTTGCGATCATGGCGAAGACCACCGCCTCGGCCAGCGGCACGAACAGGAAGCCGGCGACGCCCGGCAGCAGGAACATCGGCACGAAGACGATGCAGATGCAGAGCAGGGAGACAAACGCCGGCCCCACGATCTGGCGGCCGCCGTCCAGGATGGCGGTCTGGACCGGCTTTCCCTGCTCCAGGTGGTAGTTGATGTTCTCGATGGTGACGGTGGCGTCGTCCACCAGAATGCCGACCGCCAGCGACAAGCCGCCCAGCGTCATCACGTTCAGCGTCTGGCCGATCATCGACAGCGCGGTGATCGAGCACAGCACCGCCAGCGGGATCGACACCGCGATGATCAGCGACGACCGCCAGCTCCCCAGGAACAGCAGGATCATCAGCGACGTCAGGGCCGCGGCTATCACGCCCTCGCGGATCACGCCGGAGACGGCGGCCTTCACGAAGATCGACTGGTCGCCGAGCAGCAGCACGCGGAACGAGGGCGGCAGGGTCTGCTCCAGCCGCGGCAGGATCGCCTTCACGCCCTCGACGATGTTCAGCGTGGAAGCGGAGCCGCTCTTCAGCACCGTCATCAGCACCGAGCGCGAGCCGTTCACCCGCACCACGTTGGTCTGGGGCGGCGAGCCGTCGCGCACGTGGGCCACGTCGCGCACATAGATGGTGGCGCCGTTCACCGTCCTGATCGGCAGATCGTCCAGCGCCTCGAAGGCCTCGGGGCTGTCGTTCAGCCGCACGTCGTACTCGAAGTCGCCGACCTTGGCGGTCCCGGCCGGGATGATCAGGTTCTGGTTGGAGAGGGCGGCCCCCACGTCCTGGGCGGACAGGCCCTTGGACTGAAGCGCCTGTGGGTCGAGGTCGATCTGGATCTGGCGGATCTTGCCGCCGTAGGGCGAGGGGGTCGCGGCCCCCGGCACGGTGGCCAGGGCCGGACGGGTAAAGTTCTGCGCGGTGTCGTAGATCTTCTGTTCGCCAAGCGTCGGGCTGGAGAAGGCCAGCTGCAGGATCGGCACGGTGGCGGCGCTGTAGTTCAGGATTTGGGGGGGCGTGATGCCCGGCGGCATCTGCTTCAGCACGGTCTGAGAGATCGAGGTGACCTGGGCGGTGGCGGTCCTGATGTCGGTGCCCGGCTGGAAGTAGATCTTCACCACGCCGACACCGGTCAGCGACTGGCTCTCGATGTGCTCGATGTTGTTGACCGTCGAGGTCATGGTGCGTTCGTAATAGTAGATCACCCGCCCGGCCATGTCGGGCGCGGGCAGCCCGTTGTACTGCCAGACCACCGCGATCACGGGGATGTTGATGTCGGGCAGGATGTCGACCGGAGTCTTCATCGCCGCCAGCGGCCCGATCAAGACGATCAGGATGGCCATGACGATGAAGGCCAGGGGCCGCGCGAGCGCGATCCGGACAAGTGCAAGCATGGATGTTCCGGCTGGCGCGGGTCCGCCTGGAGGGACCCCGCTAAAGTCGCCGCTGTCTCCAGGAAAATCCGGCGTTAGACGAGTGAAATAGGTTTTATGAACCTGTGGCTCATACCTTGGCGTCCGAAAGCCTGTGTGCGCCGGTCGACAGCTCGCGCAGCGAACGAAGCGCACATAAAAGTTCTTTCACTGGCTCCAGCCGTCCCGCGTGTGTTTGCTCGCTGCGAGCACCGGGAGGAAGCTTCCACGTTGGCGGCCTGCAAAGCGCCTTTTATCGATCGACACTCTCGCCGAATGTGACACGGCGATCTCACCGCCCCTCGAACGTATCAGCCCCAATCGACGGTTCGCCAGCTTGACCCCGCCGCCTGAGCCCACCGCCCGCATCCTGGTCGTTGAAGACGACGCCGCCACCGCCGAAGAGATCGCCGGCTGCCTGGCCGCCAACGGCTATGCGCCGGAGCGCTCGGGCGACGGAGCGGCGGCGCTAGCCCTGGCGCTCGCTGGCGGCTACGACGCCATCACGCTGGATCGCATGCTGCCCGGCCTGGACGGGATGCAGATCGTACGCGCGCTGCGCGAGGCAGGCTCCGAGACGCCTATCCTGATGGTGAGCGCGCTCGGCGACGTGGACGACCGGGTGGCGGGCCTGCGCGGCGGCGGCGATGACTACATGATCAAACCCTTCGCACCTGACGAGCTGATGGCGCGCCTGGAGGTGCTGATCCGCCGCCATCGCCGAGCGCGAACGGCGGAGACGAGCCTGCGCGTCGGCGAGCTGCAGCTGGACTTGGTGCGCCACGAGGCGCGCCGCGGAGAGCGCCGGATCGAGCTCCTGCCCATGGAGTTCAGGCTGCTCGAATACATGATCCGCAATCGCGGCCAGCTTTTAAGTCGGCGGATGATCTTCGAGGAGGTGTGGGGTTACTATTTCGACCCAGGCACCAACCTGATCAACGTCCACGTCGGCAAGCTGCGGCGGAAGGTGGACGGCCCGGGGGAGGCGGCGATGTTCTCCACGGAGCGCGGCGTGGGTTACAGGCTCGATGCGGCCTAGCGAGGTCTGGCGCACCACCACCTTTCGGCTCTCGGCGCTCTACGGGCTGCTGTTCGCCCTGGGCGCCATCGGGCTTCTGGGTCTCGTCTATGTCCAGGTGACCAGCTATCAGAGCCGGCGGGTGGACGGCATACTGCAGGCCCAGGCCGACGCCCTGGCCCGTCTACCCCCTGCCGAGCTTCCCGCGCGCGTCGACCAGGCGATCTGGCTGAACGGCGGGCGGACGAGCCTGTTCGCGGTTTTCGCGCCGGATGGAGCCCGGATCGCCGGCAACCTTCCCGCTGCGCCTGCGACGTTGTCCCACCACGGCGGCACGATCGAGGTCGCGCCCACCGCGGCCTTTCCGGCCTATATGCGCATCCTCGCCCGCCGCCTGCCGTCCGAGGAAGAGCTGGTGGTCGGTCGGGACGTGGGGCTCGCCCGCGAGATGCGCGCCATCACCGCCTCGGCCCTGCTCTGGAGCGGGGCGCTGATCATCGTCATGGGCCTGGCCTGTGGCCTGGCGCTCAGCATCCGGCCCATCCGGCGGTTGCGCCGCATGCAGGCGGTGGCCGGCCACATCGCCGCCGGCGACTTCCAGCAGCGGATGCCGGTGAGCGGTCGCCGCGACGAACTCGACACCGTAGCCGCCGCCGTTAACGCCATGATCGTCGAGGTCGAGCGGCTGATGGGAGAGGTCAAGGCCGCCACCGACACCATCGCCCACGATCTCCGGACGCCGCTGACCCGCGCCCGGGCCCGGCTGCACCGCGTGGCCCTTTCGCCGGATCGCCAGCCGCAGGACCTGCTGCAGGCCACCCAGGAACTGGATGAGGTGCTCGAACGCTTCCGCGCGCTCATGCGCCTGTCTGAGCTGGAGGCCGGCCAGCGCCGCGCCGCCTTCGCTCCGGTCGATCTCGCAGTAGTGGCTGCCGAGGTCGTCGACCTGCACCAACCGCTGGCCGAATCCGAGGCCAAGCGCCTCACCGCCGCCTTGCAGCCTGCCGTGGTGGTGGAGGGAGACGCCAAGCTGCTGTTCGAGGCGCTCAGCAACTTGGTGGACAATGCGCTGAAGTTCACGGGCGAGGGCGGGCGCGTGCAGGTGGTGGTCGGCGTCGAGGCCGGGCGCCCCTACATGGCGGTCAGCGACGACGGCCCGGGCGTCCCGGAGGCCGAACGCGCGGCGATCCTGAACCGCTTCTACCGGGGCTCGGGCTCGCGCACCCTGCCGGGCTCGGGCCTTGGCCTCAGCATCGTCGCAGCCATAGTCCGCCTGCACCGGCTCGAGCTGAACCTGGACGATATGTCTCCCGGCCTGAGGGTGAGCATCAAGAGCCACGCTTGAGCCCCAGACGTCCCCGCCGTCGATTTACCGGCAATTGCTGACGCTGGGGCCGGCGGGTTTCCGTGCGCGAGCCGGCCCGTTCCCTGGCACGACGGCGAGTTCCTCACCGCTTTGTGTAGCGCCCGGTCCTCGGAGAGGTGTTTCGTCAGGCGATTGCGACAAAATCTTAAGAGCTGTTGAAGCTACGAGCCTGCGAGGACTGACTTACATTGATAAAACATCATTCACTGGCGCACTTTGTATTGGCGGCTAGCCTGACATGGTCGGCGCCGTTCTCTCCTGGACCGGCCGCTGCTAGCAGGAATGAGTCAGAATGGCCGACCCCCTTCCTACCGGACTTCAAGCCCGGCGAGGCGTACTGGCGATCACGACGTGGGTGATACTGGGCGCGGTTGCGTCGGCTCTGGTCGCGAGCGGGGGCGCCGCCGCCAATCCTTTCGACGCCGATGGGCTCGGTCCTCGCCAGGCGGACCGTATCGGTCAGATCTGCCGCCAAGTGATGGGCTTCGAACCTGGCGAGACGCAGTTCGATTCCTGCGTTGGAAGCCTGTCCCGCGAATACAAGGGCCGACTGCAGGCATCAGCCTTGATGGCTGCGCGCCAAGCCTGCCTGGTCCGTGGGCTGCCCGTAGGGTCTGCGGGTCTGGCGGAGTGCGAACTCCAGGCACCCAGGAGCATGCCTGCCGCTGAGCTTCCTGAGCCTGCCCCAGCGGCGGCTCGGGCGCGCGCGTCCTTCTTCCAAGCCACACCGCAGGAGGCCTTCCATCGCGCGCAGAACTCGTGTGCAGCCCTGGGTTTGGAGCCCGTCAGCGACGCCTTTGCAAGTTGCGTTGCAAATGTAAACGCATCGGCCCAACCGGAAACGCCCGAAGGCTGAACTGAGCGCCGAGGCACTGCCTAAAGCCAAACTGCGCCGTTCTACGTCACGATCGATGCGGCCTGCTTACCTGCTCGCCTGCTTGGCCATCACGCCGCGTCCATGGTGTACGCCATCGCCGTAATTTGATCAGTATTACTCGTATCCCACAAGGAGGGATAAATCTTAAGCGACTTCTGAGCGCCAACTCTATACCTGAGCTACCTGCACCAGCCTGACTCAGGATGAGGCTGAAGCCATCTCATACGCCTGCAGCTTGGCTATGGGTCGAGTGGGCGATGGGCGGGACCACCCGATTTGTGGTCGCGCACGCCGGCGTGCCGCTTCTGCTGGCGCATTGAGGTGGGGACTGAAAACCATAGGACTTCGACTCTGCTTGGTGCTGGCGCTTGGCGGCGCTCTCGGCACGCTCAGCCGCTACGGCCTGTCGCTCCTCACCCTGTTGATCAGCCAGGGAGTGCCTTGGGGCACCATCCTGATCAACATCGCGGGCTCGTTCCTGATCGGCGCGTTCGGCACGCTGACGCTGGCCAGCGGGCGACTGCCGCTACCCGAAGAGGCGCGCCTGTTCGTCATGGTAGGCTTTTGCGGCGGCTTCACCACCTTCTCCTCCTTCAGCCTGCAGACGCTGGACCTGCTGCGCTCCGGCAACATGAGCCACGCCGCGGTCAATGTGGGCGTCTCGGTGGTACTGTGCGTCAGCGCGGTGGCGCTTGGCCACACGCTCGCGTCCCACTTCAACGGCGGAGTGGCCCGCATCGCCCAGGTGGAAGAGGAGGAGCTCGGATGAGCGCTCAGCCGATCGTCGGTCAGATTGTCCTCGTGCGCCACGGCCAGAGCACCCTCAACGCCCACAATCGCTTCACCGGCTGGAGCGACCCGGAGCTAACCGAGAAGGGCGAGGCGGAGGCCCGGTCGGTCGCCGACCGGTTGGCGCGCATGGGCGTGAGCGTTGACGCCGCCTTCAGCTCGGGCTTCCAGCGCACCGTCCACTCGCTGGAGATCATCCTGGCGGCGCTCGGCAGCGTCACGGTTCCCCATGCCGACATGGCGCTGAACGAGCGGAGCTATGGCGAGCTGACCGGCCTGGACAAGGCCGAGGCCAGCGCGCGGTTCGGAGCCGAGCAGATCCAGCACTGGCGACGGTCCTACGCCGGCGCCCCGCCCGGAGGCGAGAGCCTGCGGGACACCGTGGCTCGCGTGGTCCCCTACTATCTGCGCGCCATCCTGCCCCGGGCGCTACGCGGCGAGACGGTGCTGGTCGTCGCGCACGGCAACACCCTACGCGCCCTGGTCATGGCCCTGGAGGACATCTCGCCGTTCGCGGTCCAGGGGTTGGAGATCGCGACCGGCGAGGTCCTGGACTACGGGGTCGCCGCGGACGCCACCGTGGCGCGCCGCCACCCGCTCGAGACGCCTTGAGCCGATCCTGGCGGCGCGCGTTCCCTCATCGACCCACACTGGAGAAATCCATGCTGTTCGCCATGTACGGACGTTTCAAACCCGGCGTCGAAGAAAAAAGGCAGGAATCCACCAGCGCTATAACGAACACCCGAGCCAACGCGCCTCGCCCGGCCACTTCGGTGGCCAATCTACGATGAACAGGGCGGGCGCGCGGGCGTCTTGTGGATCGTCTAAGCGCTGGACTTCGAGGCGGCCCAGGCTTTTCTTCAACACAGCCCCTATGAACAGGCTGGCTTGTATGAAGAGACGCACATTCACGAGATCGGTCCTGAGGTGGGCCGTATCGTAGTGACGCACAAAGCCGCCCAGCTTAGTCCCCTCTACTCCACGGCGACGTGGATGCGATGGCGGTGCGCGGCGAGATAGCCTGGATAGTTCCAGGTGTCGTCAGGCGTGTCGGGCTGCGTCTGCATGGCTCCGTCAAAGGCCCGCACCACCAGTTCGTGCTCGCCCTTCTTCAGCTCCGCATCCAGTCGCCATAGTGTCCAGGCGTGGGGTTGGTCCGGCTGCTGCTGGAGCTTGGCCTGAAGCCAGGAGCGGCCGCCGTCGATTGAGACGTCCACCCGCCGGATCGCCCGCTCCGAAGCGGTGGCCCAGCCCTTCAGGGTCACCGGGCCTTCCTTCAGCCGGGCGCCGCGCGCCGGCTCGCAGATTGCGGAGTTGAGCGGCAGGGCGTCGATGGTCAGGCCGGCGTCCCAGTCCGCCTCGCCCTTCCGCACATGGGGCGGGAACAGCTTGTAATCCTTGGTCTGGATCGGGCTTTCCGCCGGGCCATCCTGGACCCGCACCTCCGACACCCACTTGGCGCTGCGCACCCCGGCGTAGCCCGGTACGATCACCCGCAGCGGATAGCCATGTTCGGGCTGGAGCGTCTCGCCGTTCATCTCGAAGGCCAGCAGCACCTCGCCGCCCCGCGCCTTGGGCATGGGGATGGAGACGCCGAAGCGCGCCGTCTCGCCTTCCACCTCGATCTCGTCGGGGCTGTAGAAGGCGACTTGGAGCGAGGCGTCGGTTGCTGCGCCCGCGGCTTCCAGCACATCGCGTAGCGAGACGCCGGTCCAGCTTGCGTTGCCAAGGGCAGCAGCCTGCCAGGGATCGCCTTCGGTCTTCTTCACCTCCTGCAAGTCGGCGCGCCGATTGCCGGCGCACTGCAGGCTGGCGGTCAGGGTGCGACGGGGAAAGCGGTCGCGGAGGTCCTGCACGGAGAGTTCGAGCGCGTGTTCCACCTGGCCGGAGACCGTCAGGCGGTGCGAGGCCCCGTCGATGTGCTGCACCTCGCCATGGGTGCGGATGTATAGGTCCTTCTGGGGCGTGATGAAGGACGAGACGAGCCGGTCCATCGGCGGCTCGGCGTTCAACGGCGAGGTGGAGTGGACCAGCAGGTTCGCTTGCGCCCTTTCGAGCTCAGACGTGGCGTTTTCAGTCACGGGGTCCTCGACATGGCCAGCTCAGGAGGTGCGGATGTCAACCCGCGGGCTTCACTTGTTGTTGCGGGTGAAGTTGTATTCGATCAGGCCGACCCGATGGTGGAGGTCCAGGTCCAGCCGCTCGAAATCGGCTTCCCGCCGGGCTTGCAGCGTTCCGCTGAATTCGCGGTGACAACCTGCGTCCAGCTTGCGATAGCTTATGTGGGTCAGCCGCACGCCACGAGCTTTAAGCCAGTCCCGCCGTTCATCCTGGCTGGGCGCCTGGGCAGCCTCGAACCTGAAGCTCGCGATCGCATAGACCTGGCGCGGGATCTTCAGCTCGGCCCGGACGCCCTCCTTGACGATGACCCCGTCGCCGAGAAACCCGACGCCTGTCATCAAGCCCTGTAACAACCGGCCGGGGTCCATCCGCCGCGTCCCGTTGGGGAAGGCGGGCGCCAGATGGGCCGGATCGACGGCGATCACCATCACGCTGGCGCAGGCGAGCGCCACCAGCACATGGTGTACAACCCCGCGGCCCGGCTGAAGTAGCTCCGCTCCAGCCGACCATCGCTCCCGCCAGCGCCGACACGCCAAGGTTCAGGGCTGTTTGGACGGTGACGTCCGTCAAGGCGAAAGCCTCCCGTCTCCTGATCCCTCGACCCGCGAGACGAGGGATCAGGCGAGGCGCAGCAGATGGATCAGGCCCAAGCTGATCAGGCCGACCACGAGCAGGGACAGCACGACGGCCGCAGTCACCCGTCCGCCGGCCTTGGCCACGACCCGCATGTCGGTCCCAAGGCCCAGCGCGGCCATGGAAATGACGGTAAGGAGGCTTGCGGCCTGCGCGATCGGAGGGAGCGCAGTCGCTGGGATCATATTGCACGAGCGGACCGCGATCATGAGCAGGAAGCCAACGATGAACCAGGGGACCAGCTTGTGCAGGGCGAGGTGGCCGGGCGCCGGGCGGTTGCCTGCGGTGACGTGAGGCGCAGGCTCGTCGGCCTCTTCCCGCATACGGCTGGTGATCAGGGAGAGCCCGAAACAGACGGGGCCGAGCATCAGCACCCGCACGAGCTTCACCAGCGTGCCGACCTGGACCGCGGTCGCGCCGAGCGGCGCCGTCGCCGCCAGCACCTGGGGCACGGCGTAGACCGTCAGGCCCGCCAAGGCGCCGAACTGCAGCCCGCTCATGTGCAGGGCGACGCCCAGTAGCGGCAGGCCGAGCACGGCCACGACGCCCAGCACCGCTGTAAAAGCGATGGAGGCGGCCACGTCCTCTCCGTCCGCCCCGATCACCGGGGCCACCGCCACGATGGCGGAGTTGCCGCAGATGGAGTTGCCGCAGGCGACCAGCGTCGCCATCCGGTGAGGTAGGCCGAGCAACCGGCCCATCCCGTAGCTGGCGGCGATGGCGCAGGCGACCACGGCGGCGATGCCGACCAGCAGCGCCGGCCCGGCGGAGAGGATGGTGGCGGCGCTGACCGAGGCGCCCAGCAGCACCACAGCGATCTCCAGCAGCACCTTGGCGCTGAAATCCACGCCCGTGCGCCAGCGCGCGCCAGGTGTCCAGGCCGTGCGTACGACCGCGCCCACCAGGATCGCCAGGACCAGGCTCTCCAGCCAGGCGCGGCCGAACAGGCGATGCTCCAAAGCCTGCAGCAGGTTGGCCGCAAGCGTGACGAGGATGCACAGGCCGAGACCCGGCAGCACCCTGGCCAAGGCGCGCGCGGGTCGGCGGAGAGAGAGGCCCAGGGCCGGGTCGGAATCGACGTGGGTGGTGTGAAAGGTGGCGAAGGCCATCGAAACGTCTTTCGTTTGCCCGCCTACGATGCGCTTCCACTTCTACCCGTTCCAACGGATAGTACCTGTCATTCTGATCCGGATTAGAGATTGGTCGTGACCCTGGAGCAGCTCCGTATCTTCGTCGCCGTCGCCGAGCGCGAGCATGTCACCGCAGCTGCTCGCCAGCTGAACCTGACCCAGTCGGCGGTCAGCAACGCCATCGCCGCCCTAGAGCAACGACATGACGTCCACCTTTTTGACCGGGTTGGACGTGGGGTGGTGCTGAACGAGCTGGGGCGAAGCTTCCTACCAGAGGCGCGGGCTGTGCTGGCGCGGGCTCAGGCGGCCGAGAACGCGCTGGCGGACATGAGCGCGCTACGACGCGGGCGGCTGGCGATTTTCGCCAGTCAGACCATCGCGAGCTACTGGCTGCCGCCTCACCTCGTGGCCTTCCATGCCCAACACCCCGGCGTGGAGCTGGATATTTCTGTCGGCAATACGCGGGAGGCTGTCCAGGCGGTGCTGGAGGGCGCGGCCGAACTCGGCTTCGTGGAGGGCGAGGTGGACGAACCGGCGCTGACCCAGCAGGTCGTCGGCGCCGATCGTCTTACGGTGCTGGTTCGGCCGGACCACCCTTGGGCGTCGAAACGACGGCTACAGCCGCGCGATCTCACCGCCGCAGCCTGGGTGCTGCGTGAAGCCGGTTCCGGAACTCGGTCCAGCCTGGAAGCGGCGTTGGCGGTTGCGGGGGTGGATGCCGCTGCGCTCGCCGTCTCCATGATCCTGCCGTCCAATGAGGCGGTGCTCGCCGCGGTGGAAGCCGGAGCCGGCGTCACAGCCTTGTCGGAGAGCGTGGCCGCAGGCGCAATCGCGGCCGGCCGGCTGCTGCGAGCGCCGTTCTCCCTTGGGGAACGGCGCTTCCGCCTGCTGCGACACAAGGAACGCTACCGAAGCCGAGCCGCCGAGGCGTTCGTCGAAGGTCTGCCGTCCGAGGCGGCCGCTTAGGTGGAAGATTCCCACATCAGCCGTTTGCGCCGTCGGTGAGAATGTCCGATTACCCAACTTCATGATCCCAAAGCTGCCTGTCGGCTTTCGGCCAGCTCCGGCCGAAAAGCGGCCCGACGGCAGTGCGCCCAAAATCAGCCTACGACCAGGCCGACCCAGTGGTTTATGACGCCGGGAAGAAGGTGAAAGCTCGCACGATCCACGCCCCGGTGGACACCCTGGGTCTGCCGATCCGCTTGGTGGTGCACTCGGCAGCTATGCAAGGCCACGACGGCGCAGCCCTGCTGCTCGACAAGGTGCGCAGGCGCTTCCCATGGCTCGAATGTGTGTTCGGCCTAAGGCGGCTACGACGCCCAGCAGAGCTATGGAGCCACCGCGGCCAATGCCCCTCCGCCTGGAAACGCGGTTGGCTTCGAGGTGATCAAGCGGCGCTGGGTAGTGGAGCGCACCTTCTTCTGGTTCGGCCGCAACCGCCGAATCGCCAAGGACTATGAGAACCTTGCCGCTACCGTCCTGTCCTTCCTCACCCTCGCCACCGTCCGGTTCGACATCAGGCGGCTCGCGCGTAAGTAGGCCACCGAGTCAGGCCCTAAGCTCGACTTTGCGCATTTTCGACGGGCGGGGAATCGGATTGGAGGCTGAGGGATTCGGCAGAGCGGGATGAACCGTTCTG
>CALMGB010000250.1:6026-7424 GCA_937863535.1 uncultured Caulobacteraceae bacterium | reverse complement strand
GGTCGACATCTCGCCATACTTGCCGCCCAGCAATTCCTGGAGGGCCGCGGCGGCGTTGGGGTCCGCCTTCTTCGGCGCGGGCAGTTCGGCCTGCAACTTATCAATACGCATGAACATGGCTGCGATCTCCTGGTTACGCCCACCGCAACCAGTCGCGGATGCGCGTTCCGGACGGGCCGGACGGCCCCGGCAGCCACGCGGACTGGGCTTTCGCCTGGCCGTTCAACCGACGCACCATGTACAACCGCTGCTCCGCCGATCCTGAGGGCAAGCCGTGGTCGGACAGGAAAAAGATGATCTGGTGGGACGAGGCCGGGTCCAAGTGGACCGGCCTCGACATCCCCGACTTCATCCCGGACAAGCGGCCCGACTACCGCCCCGACTGGTCCAAGCACCCCAAGGGGATGGACGCCATCGGCGGGGCCGACCCCTTCATCATGGAGCCGGACGGCCTGTGCGCCATCTTCGTCCCCACGGGACTGAAGGACGGCCCGCTGCCCACCTATTACGAGCCGCTGGAGAGCCCCACCCGCAACCCCGTCTATAACCAGCAGGCCAACCCCACGGCCCGGCGCTATCCGCGGGAAGGCAACGAGCTGCACAAGATCGCAGATGCACGCTTCCCCCACATCCTGACCACCTACCGCCTCACTGAGCTGCACTGCGGCGGGATCCCGACTCGGATCATGCCCCACACCGCCGAGCTGCAGCCCGAGGCCTTCGTAGAAATCTCGCCCGAACTGGCCGAGGAGATCGGGGTGAAGAACCTGGATTGGACGGTGATCTCCACGCTCAGGAACGAGATCGAGGTCAAGGCCATGGTCACCGAGCGGATGCGGCCCTTCACCATCAACGGCGGCACGATCCACCAGATCGGCATGCCCTACGTGTTCGGCTGGAAAGGCTATGCGTCGGGCGCGGCGGTGAACGCGCTGCTAGCCATCACCGGCGATGTCAACACCTCCATCCACACCACCAAGGCCCTGACCTGCGCCATCCGCGCCGGGCGCCTGCCGGCAGGCGAGCGCATCAAGGAGATGGCGTGAGCGATCCGCGCCTCGACGCCTCGGTGGAGGCGCTGGACCGGGCGCTCGCCGCCCGTCCGCGCCGGAACGGCCAAGCCTTCGCCGAGGCCACCAGGCCCATGTACGCTTACCGGGACGAGCTGCGCCACGCGCTCCGCGCCTCGCCGGACGATCTCTCGGTCCGCCGCAGGCTGAAGGCCGCCAACCTGGCGGTGACACTGATGCTCGCCGGCCACTTCCCCCTGGGCGACATGCCGTGGGATCAGATCGAGGCGTTGCGCGACCATCTGGAGGCGATGCAGAGGGACGCGGCCGCCTGAACGCGCCGCCGACTCCCCTGCAGGCGCTGTGGCTGCGGCGCATGCGCCACGAC
>CALMGB010000250.1:0-6016 GCA_937863535.1 uncultured Caulobacteraceae bacterium | reverse complement strand
CCTGTCGCCGCCGTCGCCCATCCCGAGTGGCCGATCCATCGTGATCACTGCTTTGGACGAGTGATCCTGGACACCGTTTGCGGCCTACCCTGGCGCGAGGTGGTGACGGCGCCCGCTTGGCGTCACCTCACGGCGGCGCAGCTCTCTGAGGCGATCGCCCTCGCCGACGCCATCTTGGCCGGCGAGGCGGACCTACCGCAGCTCAACCACGCCTCCCTGGCTTTGCGGCGGGTGAGGACGCCTCCACGGGCCGTGGACAGGCGCGACGACGAACTCGGCGATTGACGCCTGATTTGGATGCGATCCGATCTTACGTGCGGGTCAGCCACACCCAGCCGGACACAAACGCAACCGTCCACGCGCAACTTGTACGTGGTGGACCTATCTGTTAGCTCCCCGGCTCGCCTGCAGGGCGCGCTCCCGGGTGGGGCGCTGAGGTGGTGAGTCGCAGGCGAACGCTTCGCCTTGAAATCGCCCGCCTCGACCCGGACAGACCCCCCGGCCGGCCGGCCATAGTGTGAACACGCTTCGGATTGGGACATCATGGACGCTGTCGAGGGCGCGGTCCGCGACATCACTGACGGCATACGGCTGGCGCCCCTGTGGAGCCGCCTGGCCTGGGAACAGACCGTGGCGCGCTTCCGCCGCACGATCATCGGCCCCTTCTGGCTGACCGCAAACCTGCTGGCCATCTCCTTCTCCCTGTCGGTCGTGTTCGGCGCCATGATGGGCCAGAACTACCGCACCAACTTTGCCCTGATCATCTCCGGCATCTTGTCCTGGGCCCTCATCGGCGGCGTGATGAGCGACGCGGCCGGCGTGTTCATCAGCGCAGGCGGCCTGATGCAGACGATGAAGCTGCCGCTGACGTTCCATGTCCTGCTGATGATGACGCGCAACGTCATCAACTTCCTGGCCCAGCTGATCGCCTTGTGGATCGTGCTCGCGGTACTGAGGCTCGGGGCGTTGCCGACCTGGCAGTTGCTTGTGGGGCTGCCGATCGTGCTGATCGACATGTCGCTGATCAGCATGATCCTGGCGATCCCCTCCACCCGTTTCCGCGACATCAACCAGACGGTGGGCTTCGCGGTGCAGATCCTGTTCTTCCTCACGCCGGTGTTCTGGGCTCCGTCCCAGATGCACGGCAAGAAGCGGCTGCTCGCCGACCTCAATCCCTTCGCGCACCTGCTGGAACTCGTCCGCCAGCCGCTGCTGGGACGTGAGCCCGCCCTGCTGCACTTCGAATGGGGCATCGGCCTGATGGTGGTGCTGAGCGTCACGGTCGTCGCCATGCTGGCGCTGTACCGCAAGCGCGTCGTGTTCTGGCTCTGAAGGCGCAATCGATGGGCTGTTCGCTCCGCTTGGACAACGTCACGCTGGACTACTACGTCTACAGCGTGCGCGCGCAGTCGCTGCGCAACGCCGTGTTCAACCTCGCCGTCGGCGGCAAGCTGTACAAGGACCAGGGCGACGTCACCGTGGTGCGCGCGGTAGAGAACGTCAGCTTCCACCTGCAGGACGGCGATCGGCTGGCCCTGATCGGCCACAATGGTTCGGGCAAGACCTCCCTGCTCAAGGTGATGGCCGGCATCTACCACCCGGCCCGGGGCCGGGTCGATATCGAGGGCAGCCTGACCAGCATGCTCTCGGCTCACGCTGGCATGGATATCGAAGCCACGGGCCTCCAGAACATCCGCAAGCTCGGCGCCATGCGCATGATCTCCAACAAGGTGATCGACGAGCGCATCGGGCCGATCGTGGAGTTCTCAGGGTTGGGCGATTTCGTGCGCCTGCCGGTGAAGACCTTCTCCGCCGGCATGTTGGCCCGCCTGATGTTCGCCTGCGCCACCGAATTCGAAGCCGACATCCTGATATTGGACGAATGGCTGAGCGCGGGCGACGTGGAGTTCATGAGCAAGGCGCAGAACCGAATGAACACCTTTGTCGAGAAGGCGAAGATCATGGTCATCGGCACTCACGACTTCGGCATGGTGGAGCGCGTCTGCAACAAGGTCTGCGTGCTCGACGCGGGTCGGATGGCCTTTTACGGGCCCGTGCAGGAGTGGGCGGAGCGCGGCCGTCACCTCCGCGTTAAGCAGGATAGCTGAGGCTT
Source organism: uncultured Caulobacteraceae bacterium (assembly GCA_937863535.1). Lineage (GTDB taxonomy): Bacteria > Pseudomonadota > Alphaproteobacteria > Caulobacterales > Caulobacteraceae > CAHJWH01. Next base: position 3,903 of record CALMGB010000250.1, on the reverse strand, counting down.
ACCGGGGCGAATGCGGCGATGAGTGACGACAAAGACTACGCCCATATGCGCGATCCCGAGGCGCAGCGGACCCGCCGCGAGCTTTGGGCCATCATCGTCATCGTGGTCGTGGTCGTCGCCGGGGCGCTGATCTGGCGCAGCCTCGCGCACAAGCCCGCCGCGCCCCAGAAGGGTTGGGGCGGGACGGCTGAGTCCTATCCCGCCAACGGCGAGGCGGCTGCGGCCGCGGCCGGCGTGCACTCCAACTCGCCCGCGCCCCGGCCCGCCGCACCTTAAGCCCGGCACCCCTTCCCGCCGAGTGATGGCTCAGACATGGTCAGGGCATTTTCATCCCGGCCATGGGATCAGGTCCGGCCCGCACCTGGACCTTCACCGTGACGGGCCGTGCGTGGGCGAAGCGCAGGGTGAGCGGATACGTCTCGCCGACCCTCAGCCCGCCTTTCAGGCCTCCCAGCATCAGATGGTAGCCGCCAGGCGCCAGGGTCACCGCCCGGCCGGGTGGAAGCTCCAGGCCGCCGTCCACCGCCAGCATGCTCATCACCCCCGCCTTCATCACCGAGTAGTGCAGGCTCACGCGCCCTGCCTTGGGGCTCGATCCACCCATCAGCCGGTCAGGGGTGGGGGCATGATCGATCAGGGTCAGGTAGGCCACACCCGTTGGCAGCCCCGCCGTGGCCGGACGGCTCCAGACCGTGCTGGCGGTGATCGGGGCCGCCGCGGCCTGGACCTGGTCTGCATCAGCGGACAGGATCAGGGCGAAAGCGGAGGCGAGTGCGGCGGCAGGCGTCATGACAGCGTCTTAGCGCGCCTTCCGCCGCTCCGCCGCGGATTTCTCCCGCCCGCCGAGACCAAAGCGGGTTAGAAGGCTGAGGAACGGGGTCTGCGCGGGGAAGCTTAAGTGTCTGCAATCCAGGTCATCCTCCTGGCCGTGATCCAGGGGATCACCGAGCTGTTCCCGGTGTCCAGCCTCGGCCATGCGGTGATCATCCCCGCCCTGTTCCGCTGGAACGTCGACGAGACCGCCTTCCTGCCCTTCCTCGTGGTCATGCACCTGGGAACGGCCATCGCGCTGCTGGCCTACTTCTGGCGCGCCTGGTGGGACTTCGCGCTGGCGGTGCTGGCCAACCGCGGGGCGCAGCCGGCCGCCGCGCGGCGGGTGTTCTGGCGCGTGGTCGTGGCCACGATACCGGCCGTGATCGTGGGCGCGGTGTTCGAGAAGCTGCTGCGCCACATCTTCGCCAGCGCCGAGATCGCCGCCGCCTTCCTGGTGGTCAACGGGCTGGTGCTGTTCGTGGTGGAGCGGCTGAAGCGCCCGACCGCCGATCCGCATGGCGCGCCGGGCGCAGGCGCGCGGCGGCTGGACGAACTGAGCTGGGGTCAGGCCTTGTTCGTAGGCGTCTGCCAATGCTTTGCGCTGATCCCCGGCGTCTCGCGCTCAGGCATGACCATGGCGGGTGGCTTCCTGTCGGGGCTGGACCACGAGGACGCCGCGCGCTTCTCCTTCCTGACCGCCACGCCCATCATCCTGGGCGCCGCGGTGCTGGAGGTGCCCAAGCTGCACAAGCTGCCGAACGGCGGCGGCCACCTGGGCTCCATGGCCTGGGGCGCGGGGCTGATCGCGGGGGTCGTGGCCTATGTCAGCGTCTGGGCGCTTATGCACTGGTTCAAGCGGCACGAATTCAAGGCGTTCGACCCCTTCGCCTACTACTGCTGGGCGGCGGGCGCGATCTCGCTGGCCCTGCTGGTCCTTCACGTCTGAGACCCGGAACATGGCGTCAAGCCGGGACGTTCGGCCCCTGCAACCGCCACGAACAGCCATGCCCGCCCTTGACCGAGCCAAAGGCCGACCGACGTGGCCGCTGACGGCGTGGACGCCGGTTCCGCTGGCGTTCATGGCCGCGGCGGTCGTGCTCGTGGCGTCCGGCGGAATAGCAGCGGCGGCGGCCATCGCCTTCGATCGTCCCGACCTTCAAGCCCCGGCCCCGCTGCAGGTCACCGTACCGGGCGTGGCCAGCGGCGGGACGCTCGCGGCCAATTACGCGTTCGACGGGCGCAACCTGTCACCGCCGGTCAGCTGGAGCGAGGGGCCGCCCCAGACCCGAAGCTATGTGGTGCTGATGCAGGACGCCGACGCCGCCTCGCCCGGGGCCGGGCCGGCCGGCGTGGTGCACTGGCTGGTCTACGCCATCCCGCCCAAGGCCCTGGCGCTGCCCCGCGGCATGCGCAACGTCGCCAGTCCCTCCAACCCGCTGGGCTCCAGCCAGGGGCGCAACACCCACGACAGCCTGGGCTATAGCGGCCCGCATCCGCTCGTCGGCGAGCCGGCGCATCACTACCACCTGCAGGTCTTCGCCCTGGACCGGCCGCTGCGGCTCCGCCCCGGGGCGGACGCTCCCGTCGTGCTGAACGCCATGGCAGGCCATGTGATCGCCCGCGGTGAGCTGGTCGCCACCTACGTCGCGCCGTCGCCGGACGCGCCGCACGGCCGCCAGAAGGGAACGGCGCCAGCCGAGCCTGCACCACCCGCCGCCGCGCCGACGGCGCCCCGGCTTTGAACCTGCCGCACCGGCCAAGAGTCGCGGCCCGCAGGTGAGCTTTTCCGCCGTCCAGCTGCTGCTCGGGCGCACCCTGGCCAATCGCGAGCAAGGCTTGCGCAAGATCGGTCCGTTCGAGGCCGTTCCGACCATGGGCCTGGACGGGCTGGGGTCGTCGTCCTACGGGCCGGAAGCCGCCCTGACCATCCTCGCGCCGCTGGGCGCGGCCAGCCTGCACCTGATCGGGCCGATCATCGGGCTGATCGTGGCCCTGCTTGCGGTGCTCTACCTCTCCTATCGCCAGACGGTGCGCGCCTATCCGAACAATGGCGGCGCCTACGTGGTGGCGCGGGAGAACCTCGGCGAGAACGCCAGCCTGCTGGCCGCCGCCGCGATCATGATCGATTACGTGCTGAACGCAGCGGTAGGCATCTCCGCAGGCGTCGGCGCCCTGACCTCCATCGTGCCGTCGCTGCAGCCCTTCACCCTGTGGCTTTGCCTGAGCGTGCTGGCGCTCACCACGCTCGCCAACCTGCGAGGGCTCGGCGAGTCCGGCCGGCTGTTCGCCCTGCCCACCTACGTCTTCATCGCGAGCTTCCTGGCTCTGATCGCGCTCGGGCTGTTCCGGATGCTGGGCGCCCACGGCCATCCCCAGCCGGTGGTCGCGCCGCCCTCCCTCGGCCACGCCGTCGAGGGGGTCAGCGTCTGGCTGCTGCTGCGCGCCTTCGCCTCGGGTTGCACGGCCATGACGGGGGTGGAGGCGGTGTCCAACGGCGTCAGCGCCTTCCGCGAGCCGGTGGTGAGGAACGCCCACCGTACGCTCAGCCTCATCGTCGGCGTGCTGGGAGCGCTGCTGATCGGCGTGTCCTTGCTCGCCAACGCCTACCACCTGGGCGCCATGGACCAGTCCAAGCCCGGCTACCAGTCGGTGCTGTCCCAGCTGACCGCCGCGCTGGTCGGGCGAGGCTGGTTCTACGACGTGGCCATGGCCAGCGTGGTGGGCGTGCTCTGCCTGTCGGCGGCCACGAGCTTCGTGGGCTTTCCCAACCTCTGCCGGCTGGTGGCGCGCGACGACTTCCTGCCGAGACCCTTCGCCTCGGTGGGCCGACGGCTCGTCTATTCGGTGGGCATCGGGTACCTCGCCGTCTCCTCCGGCCTGCTGCTGATCGTGTTCGGGGGCGTCACCGACCGGCTGATCCCGCTGTTCGCCATCGGGGCCTTCCTGACCTTCACCATGTCCCAGGCCGGCATGGTGGCGCACTGGCGGAAGGTCGGGGGCCGCCATCTCGGCTCGATGGTCATCAACGGCGCCGGTGCGGCCTCTACCGGTGCGGCGCTGCTGGTGATCCTGTCCGCCAAGTTCCTGGAG
>CALMGB010000249.1 GCA_937863535.1 uncultured Caulobacteraceae bacterium | reverse complement strand
GTCCCGCCACCGCCCAGGCGGCCGCGCTGGCGCCGCGGGTGGTGGTGGAGGGCGTCTCGCCCTGCGTGGAAGGCGGCGCCTTCCCGGTCCGCCGGGTGGTGGGCGAGCGCGTGGGGGTGGAAGCCGACATCTTCGCCGACGGGCATGAGCAGATCGCCGCCGAACTGCAGTGGCGCACCCTGGATCAGCCGGGTTGGCGCAACGCCGTCATGACGTCGCTGGTCAACGACCGCTGGTCCGCCAACTTCTCGCTGGAACGGCTCGGCCGCTACGAGTTTGCAGTGGAGGCGTGGCTGGACCGCTTTGGCGGCTTCCGCCGGGATTTCGCCAAGAAGCGCGACGCTGGCGTCGCCCAGTCCGTGGACGTCCAGGAGGGCTGTGCGCTGGTCAGGTCCGCGTCCAAGCGTGCGGCCGGCGAGCTGAGGACCGCGCTCAAGGAAGTCCTCGCACGGCTGAAGACCGATGAAGCGCAGTCCGGTGATATCCTGCTGGAGCCGGGCTTGGCTGAGCTGATGCGTTCGGCGGACGACCGGCCCTTCCGGCTGCGTTCGCCCGTCCAGTTCGTCGACGCCGAGCGGCTGCAGGCGCGCTTCGCCAGCTGGTACGAGCTGTTTCCGCGCTCGCAAACCGATGATCCTGCGCGCCATGGGACCTTCGACGACGTGATCGCGCGGTTGCCGGCGGTGCGGGCCATGGGCTTCGACGTGCTCTATTTTCCGCCCATCCACCCCATCGGGCGCAAGAACCGCAAGGGCCGCAACAATAGCCTGACGCCGGGACCGGATGATTCGGGCAGCCCCTACGCCATCGGGTCGGAGGAGGGCGGGCACGAAGCTATCCATCCCGAACTCGGCACGTTCGGGGATTTCCGTCGCCTCGTCGCCGCCGCGGCCGAGCAGGGGCTGGAGATCGCGCTGGACTTCGCCATCCAGTGCTCGCCGGACCATCCCTGGCTGCGGGAGCATCCCGGCTGGTTCGACTGGCGCCCCGACGGCAGCATCAAGTACGCCGAGAACCCGCCCAAGAAGTACCAGGACATCGTCAACGTCGACTTCTACAAGCCCGACGCCATCCCCGCCCTGTGGCTGGCGCTTCGCGATAACGTGTTGCTGTGGGTGGGCGAGGGCGTCAGGCTGTTCCGCGTCGACAATCCCCACACCAAGCCGCTGCCGTTTTGGGAATGGATGATCCGCGAGGTCCGCTCCGCCCACCCGGATGTGGTCTTCCTGGCCGAGGCCTTCACCCGGCCCAAGGTGATGTACCGCTTGGCCAAGATCGGCTTCAGCCAGTCCTACACCTACTTCACTTGGCGCGACACCAAGGCTGAGTTCATCGAGTACCTGACCGAGCTGACCCAGACCGCGCCCAAGGAGTTCTTCCGCCCGCACTTCTTCGTCAACACGCCCGACATCAACCCTGTCTTCCTGCAGACCTCGGGCCGCGGCGGGTTCCTGATCCGGGCGGTGCTGGCGGCGACCCTGTCGGGGCTCTGGGGCGTCTATTCCGGCTTCGAGCTGCTGGAGTCCGAGCCCCTGCCGGGACGGGAAGAGTACAAGGACAGCGAGAAGTACGAGATCAGGCCCCGCCCGCCCCGGGCGCCCGGCGACATCGTGGACGAGATCACCCGGCTGAACCGCATCCGCAGGGGCCATCCGGCGCTGCAGACCCCCCTTGGCGTCCAGTTCCTGCCCGCCGGGCACGACAGCGTGCTGGTGTTCGCCAAGGCCACGGCGGAGCTGGACGACGTGATCGTGGTCGCCATCAGCCTGGACCCGCACAATCCCCAGGAGACGGGGTTCGAGCTGCCGCTGTGGACCTGGCGCCTGGGCGACGAGGCGAGCGTGGACGTCGAGGACCTGATCTGGGAGCGGCGCTTCAGCTGGACGGGCAAGTTCCAGTCTGTGCGGCTCGATCCCGGACAGCCCTATGCCCTCTGGTCTCTGCGCATCCCGCTGAAGGCCCCGTCGTGACGGCTTCGCCGCCGGCTCCCCCGCCCTTGTGGGAGAGGGGTCTTACGTCCGCTTCTCAGACTGATTGCTCCGCATGACCGACCAGCCGCACGCTCCCGCCCAGGACCAGCAATGGTACAAGGACGCGGTCATCTATCAGCTGCACGTCAAGAGCTTCTTCGACGCCGACAACGATGGGGTTGGCGACTTCGCGGGCCTGATGGCCAAGCTCGACTATATCGCCGAGCTCGGGGTGACCGCGGTCTGGCTGCTGCCCTTCTACCCGTCCCCCCGGCGGGACGACGGCTACGACATCGCCGAGTACATCGGCGTGCACCCCGAGTACGGCACCCTGAACGACGCCCGACGCTTCATCGAGGCGGCGCACGCCCGCGGCATCCGGGTCATCACCGAGCTGGTGATCAACCACACCTCCGACCAGCACGCCTGGTTCCAGGCGGCCCGCAACGCCCCCCCGGGCTCGCCGGAACGCGACTTCTACGTCTGGTCCGACGATGATGAGAAGTGGCCGGAGACCCGCATCATCTTCCTGGACACCGAGGTCTCCAACTGGACCTGGGACGCGGTGGCCAAGTCCTACTATTGGCACCGCTTCTACAGCCACCAGCCGGACTTGAACTTCGACAATCCGGCGGTGCTGGAGCGCGTGCTGGAGGTCATGCGCTTCTGGCTCGAGGCGGGCGTCGACGGCCTGCGCCTGGACGCCATCCCCTACCTGGTGGAGCGCGACGGCACCAACAACGAGAACCTGCCCGAGACCCACGTGGTCCTGAAGAAGATCAGGGCGGCGGTGGACGCCGAATACCCCGACCGCATGCTGCTGGCCGAGGCCAACCAGTGGCCGGAGGACACCCTGCAGTACTTCGGCGACGGGGACGAGTGCCACATGGCGTTCCACTTCCCGCTGATGCCGCGCATGTACATGGCCCTGGCGCAGGAGGACCGCTTCCCGATCACCGACATCATGCGCCAGACCCCGCCGGTGCCCGAGGGCTGCCAGTGGGCCATCTTCCTGCGCAACCACGACGAACTGACCCTGGAGATGGTCACCGACAAGGAGCGGGACTACCTCTGGGACGCCTACGCTTCCGACAAGCGGGCGAGGATCAACCTCGGCATCCGCCGCCGCCTGGGTCCGCTGATGCAGCGTGACCGCCGGCGCATGGAGCTGATGAACTCCCTGCTGCTGACCATGCCCGGAACGCCCGTACTCTATTATGGCGATGAGATCGGCATGGGCGACAACATCCACCTGGGCGATCGCGACGGAGTGCGTACGCCCATGCAGTGGTCCAGCGACCGCAACGGCGGCTTCTCCCGCGCCGACCCGGCCGAGCTGACCCTGCCGCCGATCATGGACCCGCTCTACGGCTTCCAGGCCATCAACGTGGAGGCCCAGTCGCGCGACCCGCACAGCCTGCTCAACTGGGTCAAGCGGGCGCTGGGGGTGCGGAGCCAGCACCGAGCCTTTGGCCGGGGAACGCTGCGGTTCCTGCGCCCCTTGAACCGCAAGGTGCTGGCCTACCTGCGGGAGTACGAGGGCGAGACCATCCTGTGCGTGGCCAACACCGCGCGCACCGCCCAGGCCGTGGAGCTGGACCTGTCGGAGTTCGCCGGCTTTACGCCGCTGGAGCTGTCGGGCCGCACGCCCTTTCCCACGATCGGCCAGCTCACCTACCTGCTGACCCTGCCGCCCTACGGCTTCTCCTGGTTTCAGCTCTGCGGCGACTTGGCCGGGCCGGTCTGGAGCACCGCCGGCACGGGGCTGGAGGCCGAGCACATCACCCTGGTGCTGCGCCGCGGTCTGGCCGACGTGCTCTCGAGCCCGGCCAGGGGAGAGCTGGAGCGGGAGGTGCTGCCGGACTACCTCGTCCAGCGCCGCTGGTTCCAGGCCAAGGACGACACCATCCGCAACGTCGCCATCACCGCCGCCTCGCCCCTTCCGGGCGATCTGCTGCTCACCGAGGTGGAGGTGGAGACCGACGCGGGTCGCGAGGTCTACGCCCTGCCGCTGGGAGTGGTGTGGGAGGACGAGTCGAGCGGGCCGTTCGCGCCGCAGCTGTCGCTCGCCCGGGTGAGGCGGGGCCGGGAGATCGGCCTGCTCACAGACGGCTTCGCCATGCCGGAGTTCGTGCGTGGGGTGGTGAAGGCCTTCCTGGCCGGAGCCCGGATGGAGACCCTGGCCGGAGAACTGGTGTTCAGCGCCACGCCCGAGTTCGACCTGACCCCGGACATGGCCGCGGAGTGGCCCTCGACCGAACAGAGCAACACGTCGGTCATCATCGGCGAGCGAGCGGTGCTGAAGCTGCTGCGCAAGATCACCCCCGGCGTCCATCCGGAGGCCGAGATGACCCGGGTGCTGACGGAGCGCGGCTTCGCCAACACCGCGAGCCTGCTCGGCGAGGTGAGCCAGGTCGGCGAAGGCGGTCAGGCCCGCACCCTCATGATCCTGCAGCGCTTCGTCTACAACCAGGGCGACGGCTGGACCTGGACGCTGGATTACCTGAAGCGGGCCTTGGACGAACACGCCGTCTCGCCCGACGCGGCGCAGGACGGCCTGGAGAGCTATGGGGTGTTCGCAGGCCAGCTGGGTCGCCGTCTGGCTGAGATGCACGCGGTGCTGGCCC
>CALMGB010000248.1:9995-16326 GCA_937863535.1 uncultured Caulobacteraceae bacterium | reverse complement strand
GCCTCGCGCGTGCGCAAGGCCTTCGCCCACGGCCCGGCCGCCCTGGCCGAGCGGGTGGCGCCGCCGGGCTATGTGGCGCGGTTCATGGCCGCCTCGGGCTCCAACGCCAAGACCGGCGAGGGCCGCGCCTTCGAAGCCATGGCCAACTGGACCACCCGCCCACCCGACGTCCTCGCCGGCTGGATGGCGGACAGCGTCCACGCCGAACGCGCACACAAGCCCTTCAGCGAACTGCCGACCACGCCCGCCTTGGACGCCTGGGCCCGGGGCCGTATCGTCCGCGAGCGACTGGAGGCCGGCGGGCTGGAGCCGCTCTACGTCGACCTCTCGCCTCCAGATCGCACCATCGCGGTGGTCAAGGCGATCACCCCGGGGCTGGAGGTGGAGACCATGAGCTACCACCGCATCGGCGAGCGCAACGCCGCCAAGCTGATCGCCCGCGACCACCCGCTGGTCCGCTTCGGCGAGGCGAGCGACACCTTGACGCCGATCCGGCTGACGCCGGAGGCCTGCACGCGCCTGGGCGGCCAGCCCCTGTTCGACACCGCCCTGGCCGACCGCATCGTCGGGCCGCTCTACCCCCTCTATCGCGAGCCGGAGGCGCATCACGTGGCCCACGCCGCCGGCCAGAGGGCGACGCCCGCATGAGCCTTCGCTTCGCCTACAACACCAACGGCTGCGCCAACCACCGGCTGGACGACGCCCTGCACCTGATCTCCAGCTGCGGCTACGCCGGCGTGGCGCTGACGCTTGACCACCATCACCTCGACCCTTTCGCGCCGGATTGGGCGGCGCAGGCGGAGCGGCTGTCCGCCCGGCTGCGCGAGCTGCAGCTCGGCTGCGTGATCGAGACCGGCGCCCGATACCTGCTCGACCCGCGCGACAAGCACGAGCCCACCCTGGTGAGCGCCTCGGCCGAGGGCCGGGAACGCCGTGTGGAGTTCCTGACCCGCGCCATCGACATCGCCGGAATACTAGAGGCGGAGGCGGTCTCCTTTTGGGCGGGCGTCTCCAAGCCCAGGGTCGATCGCGACGAGGCGCGTCGCTGGCTCCTTGACGGGTTGCATGCCGTTTCAGGCTACGCTCAGTTGCGTGGCGTGACCCCTGCCTTCGAGCCCGAACCCGGCATGCTGGTGGAAACCGCCGCGGAATGGGCCGGGCTCGGCGTCGAGGGCCTGTCGCTGGCGCTCGACACGGGCCATTGCCTCGTCACCCAGGATATTGATCCCGCCGAGGCTGTGCGCACCTATGCCGACCGGCTGGGCACGGTGGCGGTGGAGGACATGCGCCGCGGGGTGCACGAGCACCTACCCTTCGGCGAGGGCGACATGGACATACCCGCCATCCTCGCCGCCCTGGAGGAGATCGGCTTCCGCAAGCTGGTCTGCGTGGAGCTGTCGCGCGAGAGCCCGCGCGCCCACCTGGCGATCCCGGAGTCCATCGCCTGGCTGAAAGCGCACGAACCGGCGTCGCGCCCGTGAGGGTCTGCTTCGTCAGCCGCCGCTTCTTCCCGGCCGTCTCCGGCATGAGCATATACGCGTCCAACCTGCTGCGTGAGCTGGTCGCCGCAGGCCACGACGTGACCATGATCAGCCAGTTCTATGGCGGCGGTCACGCCAGCGTGTACGGCGGCGGCCCGCCGCCGCCCGTGCCGGGCGTGAAGGTCATCGGGCTGGAGGCGCTTGGCGAGCAGGATGGCGGCGATTTCGAACGCGACATCGCCGCGATCGCCGGCACGATAGCAGCCGAGCACGCCGCGCGCCCCTTCGACATCCTGCATGCTCAGTACGCCTACCCGACAGGCTGGGCGACCCTGCTGGCGTCTTCACGCACCGGCGTTCCGAACCTGGTGTCCGTCCAGGGCGGCGACGGCCACTGGGTCGGCTCCTGCTGCGAGACGCACCGGCTGGCCATGGTGCGCACCCTGGACCACGCCGGCGCGCTGCTGATCGGGGGTGAGAGCTTCCGCGAAGAGGTCTGCGAGCGGCTGGGAACCGCGCCGTCGCGCTTCACTCTCGTGCCGGGCGCGGTGGACACCATGGCGTTTCACCCGACGCCAGGACAGCGCGCGCCGGGTCCCCTGCGCATCCTCTACCATGGCCGGGTGGACCGGCGAAAAGGCGTGCTCGACTTCGTCGAGGCGCTGCACCGGCTGGACCGGCCGGACCTTCCCTGGCGCGCCTCCATCTCCGGCATCGGCCCGGACCTGCAGCCCGCCCGCGCCCTGGCGGCGGAGCGGGGGGTGGGCGAGGACCGGCTGCGCTTCCTCGGCTACGTGGCCTACGACGCCGCGCCTGAGGTCTACCGCGCCCACGACCTGTTCGCCTCGCCCACCTATTCGGAAGGCTTCTCCAACACCATCCTGGAGGCCATGGCGTCGGGCCTGCCGGTGCTGTCCTGCCATGCGGTGGGCGTCACCGACTGCCTGCGCCACGACGAAAACGGCGTGCTGGTCGAGCCCGGCGACGTAGCGGCCCAAGCGGAAGCTCTCGAACGCCTGCTGACCGACGCCGCCTTGCGCACACGGCTTGCGGAGGCAGCCCTACAGGAGTGCCGGCGCACCTATGGCTGGACGGCGGTGGGGCGGGAGATCATGGCCATCTACGACCGGCTGGCCGGGACCGCGCCGGACATGAGCTTCGACCCCGCGCTCCCGCTGACGCCGTGCCGCTTCCGCCAGACGCCGCACCTCTTGTGACCGGCGTCGTGCTCGCCCTGTCGCCGCACCTGGACGATGCGGTGTTCTCCGCAGGCGGCGCCCTGGCCGCGCGCGCGGACGCCGGCTGGCGGGTGGTGGTGGCGACGCTGTTTACCGGCAACGTTGCCGAGGCGCAGGGCTTCGCGCTCGCCTGCCAGTTGGACAAGGGGCTCGGGCCAGAAGTCAATTACATGGCCCTGCGCCGGGCCGAGGACGAGGCCGCCAGTTCGTTGCTAGGGCTCCACGCGGTCCACCTCCCGCTGCTGGAAGCGCCGCACCGTGGCTACGGGAGCGCGGCCGAGCTGTTCCAGCAGCCGCACGCCGATGATCCCGCGCGCGAAGCCCTGGCGCGCGCCGTCGACGCCCTGCTCGAGGCCCATGCGCCCGACGAGGTCTGGGCGCCTCGCGCGCTCGGCGGCCACGTGGACCACGTTCTGGTCCACCGGGCGGCGCGCGCCGGGGCGCCGGCTGGCCGGCTGCGGTGGTGGACCGATTGGCCCTACGCCTATCGTCCCGCACCGGCTGATCCTGAGGCGGAGACCATGGCCGGCCTGAGGTGGACTGAAGAGGCGCTGACCTGCGCCGTTCGGGCTCGCAAGGCGGACGCCTGCGCCGCCTACGCGTCTCAGCTTGGCTTCCAGTTCGGCGGCGAGACGGCGATGCGGGCCCGCGTCTCGGCTATGGCCGCCGAACGCTATGCCCGGTCACCCGCATGAGCCGCGGCGCGGTCCTGGTCACGGGGGGAGCGGGCTACATCGGCTCACACGTGGTGGCGGCCCTGCTGGAGGATGGCTGTAGACCGACCATCTTGGACGACCTTTCCACCGGGCGACGGGAGGATGTCCCGGCGGGCGTTCCCCTGGTGCAGGGTGATGTGGGCGACCGGCTCCTCCTGGACACGATGCTCGCGGAGGTCGCGCCGCAGGCGGTGCTGCACTTCGCGGGCTCCACCTCTGCGCCCGGCTCTATCGACGATCCGCTGCACTACTACGATAACAACACAGGCAAGAGCAGGCGGCTGATCGAAGCGGTGCTGGCGGCCTCGTCGCGGCCGGCGCTGCTGTTCTCCTCCAGCGCTGCGGTCTACGGCGCGCCGGACACCGCCCGTGTCGACGAGGACGCGCCGACCCGCCCGCTCAACCCCTACGGCATGAGCAAGCTGATGACCGAGCAGATGCTGGCCGACGCCGCCCGTGCGCATGGCCTGCGCTATCTCGCCCTGCGATACTTCAACGTCGCCGGAGCAGGCGCCTGTGCGCGACCAGGCGCGAGGACCGGCGCATCCGGCTCACTGCTGGCGGTCGCGTTGGAGGCGCTTCGGGGGGAGCGCGACCATGTGCCAATCTACGGCCAGGATCACCCCACCCGCGACGGCACGGGGGTCCGCGACTTCATCCACGTGGAGGATCTGGCCGCCGCCCATCTCGCGGCCCTGCCTCTGATGCAAAAGACCAACGCTCCGCGGACGTTGAACTGCGGCTACGGGCACGGCTGGTCCGTTCTTGAAGTTCTTGACGCGGTAGAACGGGCCGCAGGCCTTCGCCTGCGCCGACGCAATCTGCCACGCCGGCCGGGTGACCCTTCTGAGGTGGTGGCGGACGCCTCGCGTCTCCGGCGCGAAACGAACTGGCGACCTGAACGGGACAATCTCAGCCGGATTGTCAGCGACGCCTTGGCCGCGGTGAGGTAGTTCGCCTGCACTGAGGTTGTGCGCGGGCATGGTCGGTCATGGACGATGAAGTTCCTTCCAATGAGCGGGCCGTCCCAATGGCTATCTAGTCCAGTGACCGGCCCTTAACCCGCTTCGCCAGCGTGCTCTGACCCCCGCGAAGTGATCCACCCGCATTGAGGGCTGCGCCCCGAGGAGGATCAGATGGGAAAGCACGCCGAGCCGGAAGAGATCGTCGCCAAGCTGCGGCAGTTTGAGGTGCTCACGGCGCAAGGCATGTCGATTGCGGAAGCGGCGAGTAATTACCCACCCTGCGCTGGTGTTGGGATCAGGCGGCGAGTGTCGCCAGGATGGTCTTGAAGGGGTTGGCGCCGGGAGCGAGGCGTGTGGTGTCGATCACAGTTCGGACATCGGCTTCGCCTTGGGCGGCCCACATGGCGCGATAGCCGTTGGTGAGCTTGCGCTGGATGACGGCGGGTCGCAGGTCGCGTTTTCAGGCGTTGTTGGTGGCTTGGACCTCGCCTGGCCATCGGGCGAAGGTGAGGAGCTGATAGCGGGCTCGCCTGAACTTGTTCTGGAGGGCTTGCGCCAAGTCGCACGAGGTCGGAGCAGCCAGGATGTCGTCGAGGCTCCGCTCCAGGGCGCGGCGCTTGGTGGCGACGGTCGAGGCGGCGGAGGTGGTGATGTTGCGGCCAGGGCGAAGGTTTTTTGCAGCCACAGCTTGAGACGAAAAGCCAAGTCGTCCTGGCTGACCACCTTGGCGTGGCGCAGCATGTTCATCAGCGCGCCCTGGCTGATCCGGACGCCGAAGACGTCAGCGAAGGTCGCCGGCCGATCATAGGAGAAGGCCTGGGAGGTCTTCAGATAGGTCGCCAAGCCGTGCGCAGGCTCCGAACGGGCTGCCGCTCGCCGCCTCCGGGACGACGGCCAGAACGCGGGCGTCGCAGGCAGGGCAACGTACCGCCAGACGCTGGCGGCGCTCTATAAAGGGAGAGATCGCCGGCAGGTCTATCCTGTCATAGGCGCCCACGACCTCGGCGGCCAAATCCGACGACAGGGCCGCAAGGCAGTTGGGACACTGGTCGGGATAATGATCCACGATCCGGTCGGCCTCCTCGCTCATGACGCGGCTGTGGCCTTCATGCCCAGGCTTCGCGCCCACCCGGCCGCGACGTCTCGCGTTGTTCCTTGCGGTCTGTCGACGGCGGCTGGGAAGATGTGCGCGACGTCTTGGCTGGACGCTGAAGCCGCAGCACCAGCTCGATGAGCTCTTCCTTGCCCAAGCGCTCAAGATCTATTCACCCTGTTCGCCGCTTGAATCAGCGATCCCCAGCGCCCGCAAGGGGAGGGGTAATTACTGAGACACTCCCCCCCTAGCGGACTTGTCGGTATGTCCGTCGGCTGGGATGTAGCATCGCCTGATAACGGCGGCAGACGGAGCGCGCTTGAGCATGCTGGCGATCGTGCAGACGCAGCCCCTTAGCGAGCGGAGGCGCGCAACGCTGACGGCGCTGATGCTCACGGCCTTGATGATCGCCGGCGGCGTCGAGGCATGCCGGCGTAAGACCGACTCCACTGCCGCCCCTGCGACCCTGCAGACCGTTTCCAGCGAGGCTAGCTATCTGGCGCCGCCCCGAGCCCTTTCGGTTCAAACCGCGCGCGACGGGGCGCTGAAGGTCTTGGGTTCTGCACCGCCTAGGTCCACCGTGGAGATCGTGTCTCCTGAAGGCGAGCAGGCGCACGTCACCGCGGACAGCCGGGGTCGATGGACCTTGCGCCTGGGCGCAGCGTCCCAGCCCCGCCTCTACGCCATCTCGGCAAGGCTGGCTGCACGCACGGTGCACGCGGAGGGCGCCCTGATCACGGTTCCCGGGGCGATGACGCCTGCGGTGACGGTGCGGGCCGGCTACGCCGCCTCGCCTCTGGGCTCCGAGCCGCCGACGGGCATCGCTTCGGTGGATTAC
>CALMGB010000248.1:0-9985 GCA_937863535.1 uncultured Caulobacteraceae bacterium | reverse complement strand
ATCCCCCCCCCCCCGGCGCCAGCCCCGGGGCCGGCGCCGCCCCGGCCCACGCCCAGCTCACCCTGATGGTGGACGGTACGACCGCGGCCGGGGGACAGGCGGCGGCCGACGGCCGCTATGCGTTGCTCGCCGCCAACCGCCGGCTGAGCATGGGTCCACACCGGCTGCAGGTACGCGGCCCCGGCGGCGCGCCCGCCCGGCAAGTGACGCTGGAGCCGCCCTCGGCGCTCACCGCGCCTTATCAGGCTTGGCCGGGGCCGGACGGCTGGCGGGTGGAATGGGCGCTGAACGGCGGCGGCGTGCAGACGACCCTGGTGCTGAATCGCCGTTGAGCGGGCTGGAGGCTCAGGCGCGGCGGTTCAGTGTGATCGCGGAGCCGTCGCCGGACAGGGCGCGGGCGCGCGGACCGTAGCCCGCCGCCGGGGCGCGCCTGCGCGCCACCTCCTGGGCGACGGCCTGGATCAGCCCCTCGGTAACGGTCTTGGCGGCGTGGACGGAGCGGCCGTGACGGGCCAGCACCTTGTCGAAAGCCCGCGTCGCTTCCACTAGCCGTTGGCGTTTTGCCGAGGGCGCGCCGGCGATCATGCGCGGATTGGCCTTCAGACGTGCGGACTCCCTTCGGTAAAGGGAGGCGAGTTCGGAAGATTTGGCGGTGAGGCCGGCGGCGTCCTGGGGGCGTCGCGCCTCGAACAGGCGGGTCTGTTCGACAAGGATCGCTGACAACCGTTCCGTCAGCGCCACCAGCTGGTCGACATGGTCGCTGGGGTCGGCGGGAGCCAGGGTCATGAGCTCAGCTCAGCCCCTGCATCTTCAGCATCTCTGCGGTCACCGACTTGGCCAGGCCGATGCCGCCGTGGCTGGCCATGGACCTGCCCATTGCGTCGGTCATGAAGGAGCGGAAGGCGGACTCGCCCGCCCCGCCGCCGAACGGCTCCGACACGTCGGTCCCCTCGAACATCTGGCCGAACATCGAAGACAGGAAGGAGGCTTCGAAGCTCTGGGCGGTTTTCTCCACCCGGGCGCGCTGGGCCGGCGTGGCGACGCGGAAGTTCGAGTTGGCGGAGGCGACGCCGGAAGCGGCGGTGCGAGCGTAGGCTGCGGTCGCGTTCATCACATCACCTCGATGTCAGCCTGCAGGGCGCCGGCGGTCTTGATGGCCTGTAGGATGGAGATCATGTCCCGGGGCGTGACGCCCAGCGTGTTCAGCCCCTTCACCAGGGCCGCGAGCGACACCCCTGATCTCAGCATGATCAGGTGTCGGCCCTTCTGCTCGTTGAAGCCCACTTGGCTCTGCGGGACCACGGTGGTCGTCCCTTGCGAGAGGGCCCCTGGCTGGCTCACCTGCGGCGACTCCTGCACCGAAATAGTCAGGTTGCCTTGGGCGATCGCGACGGTCGAGATGCGTACGTCGTCGCCCATCACCACCACCCCGTTCACCTCGTCGATCACCACCTTGGCGGGGACGTCGGGGTCGACCTCCAGCTGCTCCACGGAGGTGACGAAGTTGACGATGTTCTCGCCCTTGGGCGGGGTCAGGGTGACGATGGTGGGGTTGTCGGGGCTCGCCGTGCCGGGGAAGCGTGCATTCACCGCTTTGGCGATGCGCTCCGAAGTGGTGAAGTCGGGATTGTGCAGGGTGAGGCGCAGGCTCGCCATCTTGGAGAAGTCGAAGCCGATCTCGCGCTCCACCGACGCGCCCGAAGCGATGCGGCCCGAGGTCGGCACGCCGCGGGTGATGGAGGAACCGGAGGCGCCCGACGCCGAGATGGCGCCCGTCTGCACCGTCCCTTGAGCCACCGCATAGACCTCCCCGTCGGCGCCCAGCAGCGGGGTGACCAGCAGGGTGCCGCCGAGCAGGCTCTTGGAGTCGCCCATGGCCGAAACCGTCACGTCGATCTGGGAGCCGGAGGCGGAAAAGGCCGGAAGGCTGGCTGTGACCATCACCGCGGCGACGTCCTTGGTGTCGATGTTGGTGGTGTTGCGGGTGTTCACGCCCAGCCGCTCCAGCATCGATTGCAGGCTTTGCTGGGTGAAGGGGGCGTTGCGCAGGCTGTCGCCGGTGCCGTTCAGGCCCACCACCAGACCGTAGCCCACCAGCTTGTTCTCGCGCACGCCCTCGAAGGAGACCACGTCCTTGATGCGCGAGGTCGCGCCCGCAGGCGCGCTCACCGCGCCGAACGCCACAGCGAGACCGAGCAGGATCGTCGCCAGTCGGCTAGGCATCGACATTCCAAACCTACTCCGCGCTATACGCACGCCGAACCGCGACGAGGCCGCCCAAAAGGCTTCCTTGCGACAGGCGTGCCAAACGGCGAGGAGCGCCTTTCCTTCACGGGCTTAGACCGGCGGGGCGTTCATGGCCGCCGGCGGGCAAATGCTGCCGGGCGCGTTAACCCTATCCAAATCAACAGAGGCAAGAGTCGCCCCAGGTTGTTTGGGGGTTCCGGGTTCGGGCGCGCAGGCATGAAGGTCAACGGCTCAACCAGCTCTTCGTCCGTCGGCTCGCGCACGGCGGCCCGCCCTGTGGCGGACGGCTTCACGCCGACGAGTTCCGAGGAGTCCGGCGCGGCGGCGACCACGGCCCACGCCGCCTCCGCCGGCCCGGTGGGTTCGCTGGCGGCGCTCCTGGCGCTGCAGGAGCCCTCCACCCCGCCGGAGCGCCGCCGCAAGGCTGTGCGCCGGGCCGGCCACATCCTGGACGCCCTGGATGACCTGCGCATCGCCGTGCTCGACCCGGAGGGCGTGGACGGCGCGGCGTTGCAGCGTTTGCAGGGCGCCGTGCGCGAAGTCCGCAACCAGACCGAAGACCCGGGCCTGGAAGACGTGCTTGAGGAAATCGAGCTTCGCGCGGCTGTCGAGATCGCTAAGCGCGAGACGAGAGCAGCGGCTTGACGAATGGTCGCACGGCGCACGTCTCAGGCGAGCTTCGTTTGCACAGACCTCGCAACGCAGTTATACGCCGCGCCACAAAGTGGCCCAATACGTGAGTTCGTCGATGCAGGCGTTCGCGTCAGTGATTGAAGCGCCCACCCTTCAGGTTCCGGAGGTTTATCGTCCAAGCGACGACGAACCTTTCATGAACCCCCGGCAGGTTGAATACTTCCGGAGAAAACTGCTGGCCTGGAAAGACGATCTGCTTCGCGAATCACGCGAAACGGTGGTCTTGCTTCAGTCGGTCACCGAAAACCATCCAGACCTCGCCGACCGGGCCTCTTCTGAAACCGACCGCGCCATCGAGCTTCGCGCCCGCGACCGTCAGCGCAAGCTGATCTCCAAGATCGACGCGGCGCTCCGGCGGATCGAGGACGGCTCCTACGGCTACTGCGACGAGACTGGCGAGCCGATCGGCCTGGGCCGCCTGGACGCCCGCCCCATCGCCACCCTGAGTGTCGAGGCGCAGGAGCGGCACGAACGCCGCGAGCGGGTGCATCGGGACGATTGACGGTGGCTGCAGGCTTCGAGAGGCCCTTTCCGGGGGGGGGCCTCAGCATGACGAAGGTTTTGCGCAGCCTGTCCTTCGTCATCCTGAGAAGCGGGCCAGTGGCCCGTCTCGGAGAACACAGCACCTAGCCGGCCTGGGACAGCTCCGCCGCCGCGTACCGCTCCGCAAACTTCGCCCGCAACCCCTTCTTGTCCACCTTTCCAGTGGCGCCGAGTGGGATCTCGTCGAGGAACACCACGTCGTCGGGCATCCACCACTTGGCGATCTTGCCGGAGAGGTAGTCCTGCATCGCGACGGGTTCCGCGACCTGGCCGGGCTTCAGCTGCACCAGCAGCAGCGGCCGCTCGTCCCACTTCGGGTGCGCCACGCCCACTACCGCGGCCACCGCAACGGCGGGATGGCCGGTGACGATGTTCTCGATCTCGATGGAGCTGATCCATTCGCCGCCCGACTTGATCACGTCCTTGGCACGGTCGGTGACCTGTACGACACCGTGGGCGTCCAGGGTGGCGATGTCGCCGGTGTCGAAGAAGCCCTCGGCGTCCAGCACCTCGCCGTCCCGGGCGAAGTAGCCGCGCGCGACGGTTGGGCCGCGCACCATCAGCCGGCCGGCCGTGGCGCCGTCCTCGGCCAGGCGCGCGCCGTCCTCGTCCGCGAGCTTGAGCTCGATACCCAGCGGCGGGCGGCCCTGCTTCACGCGCCAGGGCAGCTGCTGATCGAAGGGCAGGGCGGCCGTTTCGGCGCCTGGCGTGCTCATCGTACCCACCGGAGAGGTCTCGGTCATGCCCCAGGCGTGGCGGACTTCTACCCCGTAATCTTCCCAGAAACGACGCAGAAGCACCTCAGAACAGGCCGAACCGCCGATCACCACGCGCCTGAGCGTGCTCAGCTTTTCGCCGGTGGCGTCCAGGTGCTGCAGCAGGCCTTGCCAGACGGTGGGCACGGCGGCGGAGAAGGTGACGCCTTCGGTCTCCAGCAGCTCGTGCACCGAGGCGCCGTCGAGCCGCTGGCCGGGCATGACCAGCTTCGCCCCCACCGCCGGCGCGGCGAAGGCGACGCCCCAGGCGTTGGCGTGGAACATGGGCACGATGGGCAGGATCACGTCGGCGGCGGACAGCCCCATCACGTCGGCTTGCAGGACCAGTAAGGTGTGAAGGAAGTTGGAGCGGTGCGAGTAGAGCACGCCCTTGGGATCGCCGGTGGTGCCCGAGGTGTAGCAGAGCCCGCAGGCGGTCTCCTCCCCGAACCGGCCCCAGGCCGGCGCGCCAGCGGCGTCGCTGGTCGGGCGTCCGGCTATCCAGTCCTCGTACATCAGCACCCGCCGGCCGGCTTCAGGCGGGCGGTGGACCTCGTCGCTGAGCAGGATCACGCGCTCCACTGGAGTGGGGTGGCTGGCCAGCGCGGCGAGCAGCATGGGTGCGAAGCCGATGTCGGCCAGGATCACCCGGTCGCCGGCGTTCTGGATGATCCAGCACAGCTGGTCGGGGTGCAGGCGCGGGTTCAGCGTATGGCAGACCGCCCCGATCCCCATGACCCCGTACCAGGCCTCCATGTGGCGGCCGCCGTTCCAGGCCAGCGTCGCCACCCGGTCGCCGCGCGCGATCCCGAGCTCGCGCAGGCCGTGGCTGACCTGCTTGGCGCGGGCGTGCAGCTCGGCATAGGTCGTCCGCACGACCGGGCCCTCGACCGAGCGGCTGACGATCTCGCGTCCCCCATGGCGGCTGGCGGCGTGGTCCAGGATGCGGTCCACCGTCAGCGGCCAGTCCTGCATCAGTCCGAGCATCGGCGGTTCCTGGGTCCAGGCGGGCACCATACCTTGCTTTCGATCCTGGCGTCATCCACGCGGCGCAACCTCGCCATTCCAGCCGCGCCAGCAGCGACTTGGCGCTTGCACGCCCAGCGCCGCACCTGGGACAAGGCGTCATGACCCCGGCCTTCCAAGACCCGCACCAACTCTTCGAGCTGCAGCACGCCGCCTCCCGACGGGAGCCGGCGCCCGGCCTCCAGGCGCGCCTGGAGGCGCTGGAAAAGCTCAGGCGGCTAGTGGCCGACAACCTGGCGGCCCTGGCGGAGGCGATCTCCACGGACTTCGGCCTCCGGGCTCGCGCCGAGACCGACCTGCTGGAAGCCACGCCCCTCTTCAGCGCGCTGCGCCACGCCCGCCGACACCTGGCCGGATGGCTGAAGCCCGAGCGCCGCCCGGTGGAGATCACCTTCCAGCCCGCCCGCGCCTGGGTGCGACACGAGCCGCTGGGCGTGGTGGGGATCATCGCGCCCTGGAACTATCCGCTGCTGCTCACCCTCTCGCCGCTGGTGGACGTGCTGGCGGCGGGCAACCGCGCCCTGCTCAAGCCGTCCGAGCTGACGCCCCGCTTTTCCGAGCTGCTGCAGCGCCTGATCGCCGAGCGCTTCGATCCCGCCCACGTGGCGGTGGTGACCGGCGGTCCGGACGTGGCGGCGGCGGTCTCGGCCCTGCCGTTCGATCACTTGGTGTTTACCGGCTCGACGCAGATCGGGCGCAAGGTGATGCAGGCGGCCGCCGCCAACCTGACGCCGGTGACGCTCGAGCTCGGCGGCAAGTCGCCGGCGGTGGTCTGCCCGGACTACCCGCTCGACAAGGCCGCGCGCAGCGTCGCCTTCGGCAAGTTCGTCAACGCGGGCCAGACCTGCATCGCCCCGGACTACGCCCTGGTCCCCGCCGCCAAGACGCGGGCCTTCGCCGAAGCGGTCATGGCCCAGGTGCGCCACGGCTATCCCAAGGTGGCGGGCAACGACGACTACAGCTCGCTGATCACTCAGCGCCACTACGACCGGCTGGCCGGCGCGGTGGAGGAGGCGCGGGCGGCCGGTGCCACGGTGCTGACGCACGACGATGACGGCGCGCGCCAGGCCCGCAAGCTCGGCCCGACGGTGGTGCTCGACACGCCGCCGGACAGCCTGCTCCTGCGCGAGGAGATCTTCGGCCCCGTCCTGCCGGTGGTGGGTTACGCGCGGCTGGAGGACGCCTTGGCCTTCATCGCCGCGCGCGACCGGCCCCTGGCGCTCTACGCCTTCACCCATGACGCGAAAGCGCAGGCCCAGGTGCTGGACGGCGCGACCTCCGGCGGCGTGACGCTGAACGGCACCCTCCTGCACATCGCCCAGGAGAGCCTGCCTTTCGGCGGGGTGGGACCGAGCGGCATCGGCGCCTACCATGGCCGCGAGGGCTTCCGCCGCTTCAGCCACGCCCGCGCGGTCTACAAGGTCGGCCCCTTCAACGCCTTCGAGCGGCTGGGCCCGCCGTGGGGCGCGATGGCCAAGATGGTCGGGCGGATGCTCAGCAGCCGGTAGCGGCCGACGTCCTCAGGCGGCGGGAAAGACCAGCACGGTTCGAAGCCCCGGACCGTGCCCGTCCAACACCCCCGGCCCTTCGTCCAGCTCCAGTCGCGCGCCGTGGGCCGCGACCACTGCCGCCACCAGCGACAGCCCGAGCCCGGAGCCAGGGGCGCTGCGGCTCTGCTCCAGCCGCACGAAACGCTCCAGCACTCGTTCGCGGTCCGCCCCGGGGATGCCGGGGCCGGTGTCGGTGACGCTGATCTCCACCTCCCCCGAGGCCCGCCGGCGGGTGCGCAGCATCACCGCACCGCCTTCGGGGGTGTACTTCACCGCGTTGTCCAGCAGGTTGGCCACCGCCTGGGCCACGAAGTCCCGGTCGCCTCGCACTATGAGACCCCGCCCGAGTTCGGCGCCGAAGTCCTGGCCCTTCTCCTCGCACAGCACCTCGTAGAGCTCCGACACGCCGGCGGCGACCTCGCTGACGTCGAACGCCTTCGGCTCGGCGATGGAGCCCGCCGCCTGCAGGCGCGAGATGGCCAGCACCGCGCCGAAGGTCTTCAGCACCGCGTCGGTGTCTTCCAGCGCCGTAGCCAGCGCCGGCTGCGGATCGGCGTGCCCGGCCTGGACCTCCATCAGCGAGACCTCCAGCCGCGCCCGCAGCCGCGTGAGCGGCGAGCGCAGGTCGTGGGCGATGGCGTCGCCGGCGTGGCGCATGGAGCCCATCAGCCGCTCCACCCGCTCGAGCATCCCGTTCAGGCCGACCGCCAGCTCGTCATACTCGTCGCGCACCCCCCGCACGGGGATGCGGGCGCGCAGGTCGCCGGCCGCCACCGCGGCCACCGCCCGGTTGAAGTCCGCGAGCGCCCGGCTGACGTTGCGGCTGACGAACAGCCCGCCCGCGAGCCCCAGCAGGATGACGATCACGCCCGCCCCCCAGATGGCGCGCACGATGCGGATCACCGCGGCGCGGCCCGGCCCGATGTCCGTCCCCACGAACATCAGTTCGCCGGTGGGCAGCCGGACCTGGCGGCCATAGCCCTGGGACTTCACCACCGCCCCATCCGGGTCCGTGTCGGTGATGCGGAAGGTGGCCCTGGCCGGCGCGCGGGTGGCATCGTCCAGGGGCGACTGGGCCAGGTTGCCGGTGACCGGGCGGGCGGCCTTGTCCATCAGCAGGTAGAGGTAGGGGCGGTCGCCCACCGCCCGCTGGATCATCGCCTGGTTCAACGCCGGCAGGCCGCCCCGGGCGTAGACGGCCTGGAGCGAGTCCAGCTCGCGCCCGACCTCCTCGTCGGCGCGCCGTGTCACCTCGCCGGCGGTGGCCACATAGATGTAGGCCAGGAAGGCCGCCGCCGACGCCGCGAACAGCGCCATGAACACCAGGGTCAGGCGAAAGGGGGTGGTGCGGGTGAGGGACGGCAGGCGCATGAGCGGCTACTGATACCAACACCAGTCGAGTTTGACCTGCCAGCGACGACCCCTCTTCATCCTCCCTGCCCGCACGTGTTGCGGGCATCCAGAGCGCCGCTCGTGTGATTGGACACCTCTGCGCTCTGGATACCCGAACAGGTCCGGGGGAGGCGACTATCGGTGAGGGTCAAACCCGCCCGCCCTTGGTTATGGGGGCGTTTGGCGGCGCCAGATCATCCATCCAGCCGGTAGCCCGCGCCTCGCACGGTCTGTAGCATCGGGCGGTCGAAGTCCTTGTCGATCTTGGCCCGCAGGCGCGAGATGTGGACGTCGATCACGTTGGTCTGCGGGTCGAAATGGTAGTGCCAGACCTCCTCCAGCAACATGGTGCGGGTCACCGACTGGCCGGCGTGGCGCATCAGGTATTCAAGCAGCTGGAACTCGCGCGGCTGCAGGTCGATGGCCTTGCCGGCGCGGGTGACGCCGCGGCTGATCAGGTCCATCTCCAGCTCGCCGACCTTGAGCAAGGTATGGACCGAGCCGGTCTCGCGCCGGCGCGCCAAGGCGTCCACCCGGGCGATCAGCTCGGGGAAGGCGTACGGCTTGACCAGGTAATCGTCAGCCCCGGCCTGCAGCCCCTTCACCCGGTCGTCGACCTCGCCCAGCGCGCTGAGGAACAAAACCGGCGTGTTGTCGCCCTCACGCCGCAGCGTCTGGACCAGGGTGACGCCGTCCATGTTCGGCATCATCCGGTCCACCACCATGACGTCAAAGCCGCCGCCGCCGCCCCGCGCGGCCTCCAGGCCCTTCACCCCATCGACAGCGGTGATGCAGGTGTGGCCGGCCTCAACTAGACCCCGGCACATGGCCTGCGCCGCCTCGGCGTCATCTTCCACGACCAGTATGCGCAATGCTCGTCCCCCGCGGGCGGGAGCGGACAGGTCCGCCCCCGCGTGCGGCCAAGCTACTTTTGCGCGTCGTCGCTGTCCAACTTCACCGGCACGAAGCTGTTGTGGCCGTCCGCCTCGACCAGCAACAGGATGGACGGGCGTCCGGCGCGCCGGGCCTCCGCCACCGCCGCCACAACATCGGAGGGGGCGTTCACCACACGGTCTCCGGCGCGCTGGATGACGAAGCCGGGCTTGATCCCGATATGGCCGGCGTCCGAGGAGGTGGAGACGCCGATCACGACCGCGCCGTTCCGCACCGTGGTCGGAACGCTGTACTGCTGGCGCGCCGCGGCATCCAATACGCCAAGCCGCATGCCGAGCGCCCGGGTCGAGACGCCGGCTCCCGGCTGCTGATCGCCGCCGCTGTCGCCGGGGGTCCCGTTCGGGTTCAGCGTCGCCTCCGCCGGGCGGGTGCCGGAACGGGCCGAGATGGTCATGTGGCGACCGCCCCGTAGCACCTCCAGGGTCAGCTCCCCGCCCGGAGGCACGTTGGCGGTGACCTGGGACAACTCCTCGGACGACTTCACCGGGTGGCCGTTGACCGACAGGATGATGTCGCCGACCTGGATGCCGGCGCGCTGGGCCGGTCCACCGGCCGTGACGTCGCCCACCAGGGCGCCGCGGCGATCGCCCAGGCCTTCGCTTGCGGCGATGTCACGGGTGACCGTCTGGATCGAAACGCCGAGATAGCCTCGCACGATGTGGCCGGTGGCGATCAGCTGCTTGGTGATGACGGAGGCCAATTCCGCCGGAATGGCGAAGCCGATGCCGACGGAGCCGCCGGACTCGGAGAAGATGGCGGTGTTCACGCCCCCCACCCGGCCGAACACGTCGAAGGTCGGGCCGCCGGAATTGCCCCGGTTGATGG
>CALMGB010000247.1 GCA_937863535.1 uncultured Caulobacteraceae bacterium | reverse complement strand
GGCGGTGGGCGACGCCTTGGGGGCCTTCCAGCCGGCGATGAGACGCAGGTGGAAGTCGGCCCGCCACAGGGCGCCGCCCTGTGCGTCCACGAACTGGGAGAAGCTCCGCCCGGCGAAGCGGGTGTTCCCGCCGCCGCAGAGCACCGGCTGCAGGCCCGGCGGTAGGCTCTCCAGGTCCACCTGCACCACGTGCAGGCCGGGCTGGGCGCCTTCGAAGTGGTAGAGGCCGTCCCGGTCGGTGACCACATAAGTCCCGTCCTCCAGCATCAGGCGTACGCCGGGCACGCCCCTGCGGTCGGCGGCGGGGCCATCGCAGCCCTGGTCGGTGACTCGGCCGACGAGGGTGATGCCGTCGGTGAACAGGGGCGCGGCGACATGCACCATGGCCTCGGCGGTGTTGCTGTACAGGCCGCCCGGAGCGTTGGCCACGGCGCGGTTAACGGCGTCGCCATCCTGGGCGTTGCTGTCGAGCGTGGTGACGTAGTCGATCTCGCTGGAGCCGCCCGCGGCGATCGCGCCCAGGGTGTAGGTCAGAGTGCGCCCGTCGCTGGCCTGCACCGGATCGGGCGCGCGCACGCCGTCGCGGCGGACGGACCCTGCGATGTAGCGGAAGCCCTTGGGCAGGGTGTCCACGACCTGCACGCCACTGGCCACGACGGCGGCGTCGCGGTTCTTCAGGATAATCTTGTATTGGACGAAGTCGCCCATGGAAGCGTCGGTGGTGGAGGCGGTCTTGTCCAGCGATAGGCCGGTCGCCTGGGCGTCCACGGGGATGTCCACCTGCAGCGCTCTGGGGTCAGTGAGCTGGAAGGCCTTGCCGAACGAAGCGTCGGAGATGGTGAAGGTCCCGCCTCTCGGCTCGTTGAGCTTGGACATGGACGCCGGACTGGCGCTGTTAGGCTCAGACATGCCCGTCGGCGGCGTCACCACCAGGCGGTAGCTGCCGGCGGCGGTCTGGGGGAAGCGGTACTGGCCGCTCTGGTAGGGGTAGGCGGCGCCCGAGGCGTCGGTGACGGTCTGGCCCGTGGTGACGGTGGAAGGATAGGCGCTGACCCCGTCGTCGCCATAGACCTTGGCGGGGAGCCCTGTGGCGTTTTCCACCAGAGAGACCTTGGCGCCGTCCACTGGCGCGCCGGTAGCGGACTGGAAGACGTAGCCATAGGGGTCAATCAGGGCGGTGGCGAAGAGCGGATCGCCCGGATCGTTGGGGTCCACAAGGGTGACGCTGACCGACTGGCCGCGGCTCGCGGAGATTACGCAGTCGTAGTCTGTGGGACTGGCGGCGCTTGTCGCGATGTAGCCGACGAACTCGCCGGTATCGGGGCCGGTCTCCTGCAGGCGCAACGTTTCGTGGTCGCCCGCAGCGGTCGTCACGTCGATCTGGAGCAGGTCTCGATTATCTGCAGAAGTGTTCGCATCCTCGTCATGTACATCGACAAAGACGGGTTCTCCCAGGTGAAAGCTGTTAGCGGGGGTGAGACTGGCCGTCGCCGCGTTGAAGCTCTGGTTCCAGCCGAGCGGCGGGGCCACGAAGGCCGAGCCGCCCATGCGGCAGGTGCTCCCGCTGGCGTCCAGCGTGACGCCGCCAGAGCCGCCGTCAGTCAGGCGCAGCAGGCGAATGGTGGGGGGCGTGCGGGCGGAGACCGCCAGCGAAACGGTGTTGGAGGTGACCGAGCGAACCAGTCCGCCGTCGCTGAAATCGAGCGTCGCCTTGTTGGTGATCGTGGCGATCGGCGCCGATTGCGCAAACACGCGTCCGCCCGCGCCGGTCGATAGACCCAGGGCGCAAAGGGCGATCAGGCTGCGTTCTCGCAGGAGCATCGGCATGATTTTGGCCAAGCGTCAGCCATGGCCGGGCGACGTGCGCCGCCCGGCCCGGGGCCGCCTTCTTCTGTTCGGGGGTGGGGTGAGGCTTAGTTGACCGTCACGCGGAACCGGGTGGTTCCAATCACCGTGGGCGCCAGCGACGGAATGGTCGTTGCGATGCTGTTGCTGGTGGAATTAAAGGCGGAGCTGTCGGCGACAGATGTGCCGTCGATGTTGCAGACCCCCGCCAATACCGTGCCACCCACGTAGGTCGAACCAGGGAAGTAGGTTGTGTTGGTTGGGATGTTGTCGGCCACGTTGACGTTGGTGATGGTCTGCAACCCAGTGTTCTGCACCGCGATGCAATACTCTAGAATGGCGCCGGGGATGCTTTGCGGCGTGGTCGTGCCGTTGATCGGATCGCTGACCACGCGGAAGGTCTTGATCGCCGCAGCGGACACGCCGTAGATGTCGTACTCCGCCTCAGCGCTGAACTTGCCGTCGCGCGCGATGTCGACCGAGCCCGCGCCGTCGGCGAAGACCGTGCCCACCACCGTCGGATCGTAGACCGTGGTCGGAAGTAGGACCGCGCCCATGGTCCCGGGCGTCCCGCCGACCGCGAGCGTGCCTACCAGGTTTATGCCCGCGACACCGCCAGCCGGACCGGTGGCGGGCGTGTCGGCCACGATGAACACCGTCTTGCTGGCGTCAGGCGCCAGTTCGTCGATATAGGTCGCCGTATCGGTGCCGGGCTCGTAGACGCCGTCGT
This sequence comes from uncultured Caulobacteraceae bacterium, assembly GCA_937863535.1. Lineage (GTDB taxonomy): Bacteria > Pseudomonadota > Alphaproteobacteria > Caulobacterales > Caulobacteraceae > CAHJWH01. The sequence continues at coordinate 19,160 of CALMGB010000247.1, read as the reverse complement.
TGTTGACGTCCACGAAGACGCGGATGTTGGTCACGCCGTAGGTGTCGGTGTGGTTCAGGGCGGTCGTGCTGCCGATGACCGCGTTGGCGGCCGCCAGCTGGATGTCCTGCACCGAGTTGGTGGTGTTAGTGACGGTGAAAGTCGTCACCTGGCTGGTCGCGCTGTAGGAGGTGAAGGTGGCGGCGCCGCCTACCTGGGCCACGGTCAGGTTGGCCTTGCGGTCGACCAGGAAGCTGGCGGTGTTGGACGGCACCGTAGGCTGGGCGATGCCGCCGATCGAATAGCCGACGGTGGCGGTGTTGTTCACGCTGGTGCCGGCGATGGTGCCGAGGGCGTAGGCGTTCGTGTTCGCCACGAGGGCGGCCATGGACGCCCCCGCAAACATCAGGGTCTGGGTCGCTTTCTTCATCTCTGGTTCTCCTTCTAAATACGGCGAGATTGTTTCGGATGTACTTCAATTATTTACCGCGGCGGCGCCGTTCGACGAATGGGGGTCAGCGCACGCGTGCGCGGAAGCTGACGCGGGCGTCGCCGCCCGGGGCCACGGCCGAAGCGAGCGTCCAGCGCAGGCTGTTCACGTCGGCCATGCCCGCAGAGGATTGGGCGCCGCTGGCGGTGCGGACCTTCAGGGAAGCCAGCGGGCCGAAGCTCTGGCCGCCGTCCACCGACACCTCGGGAACGGGACCATCGCGGGGGCCGGCGTATTGCAGCCCTTGCGGCACCGGGCTGTTCAGTACGACGCGCTCGGCGGGCTTGGGCGCACCGTTGTGGTAGATCATCACGTAGACGACCTGTTGGCCGGGCGAGGCCTTGGCGAGCGCCTCGAGCTTTGAACCGTCCTCCTTGAAGACGTGGTTGGTTAGGGTGGCTACGCCGGCGACAGCGGGACCGACCAGGGCGACCGCGCAGGCGGCCGACAAGGCGAGGTGTTTCAGGTTCACTGGGATCCTCCTGGGGGGTTGATGCGGGCTTGGAAGCTCACGGTGTGCGCGGCCGGCGCGGCGACATCGCCGAGCGCGACCGTCAGGCCGTTGGAGTCGATGCGGCCGGCGTCCCCGTCCGCCGCATCGGTGAGAGGCGCCCCATCGAGGCGCAGGGTGCCGGGCGCGTAGGTCACGCCCGGGGGGATAGCGTCGGCGAGGCTCGCGCCGGCGGCGACGCCGGTCCCGCTGAACTGCGCCGTCAGGGTGTAGGTCACCAGCGCGCCGGCGGTGGCGTGCGCCACGTTCACCGATTGCGATTTCAGCACCTGCACCGCGAGGGTGGAGGCGAGGTAGAGCGCCTGGGCCGAGGCCTTCGCGCCGGTCTTGCCGACGACCGCGGTGGCCCCGTTGACGCCTGCGCCTGGAAAGCTTGTGCCGGGCGCGCCTGCGCCCGCCACGACGGTGGCGGTGAGGGTTGCCGGAGCGCTGCTCCCCGCAGCGAGCGAGGCGGGCATGTCCGCCACAATCCAGGCGGTGATCGCCTGACCGGGCGCCAGGACAAGGGCGCTTCCGCTCGCCTGGTAGACGGCGTCGGTCGCCTCAAGCTGGCCGTCGCTATTGCTGTCTAGCACGATCTGCCTGAAGACCGGCGAGAACCCCCGCTCGGGCGAGGCGAGGTCGGCGGACAGGGTCAGGCCTTCCCGTCCCGTGCCGGAATTGGTGATGACGAAACCCACCGCGCGGGAGCTGTCGCTTTGCCGGACCGAAACATGACTAGGCAGCGCTGCAGTGACGGTCAGATCAAGGATCTGGCCAACTAGAGTTGAAACAGTGTTGGAGACGACCGCGCTTTTTCCGCCACCACTGAGGAAGCTGACCTGCGCCGTGTTGACGAGCTCAGCTCCGGGTGTTGAATGGGACTGCGCTAACGTCACTCCGCAACCAGAAGACCACGCCGCCAGCGCTTGAGCCGAAGAAACTAATAATGCACGGCTCGAACAACGGCCGGCAAACGGCTGAGCGCCGCCGCCGACATGCTTTCTTTTGCCTCCGAAGTTCATGCCGCCACGGAGGGCGTCCAACCCTAATCGAGTCTTGATCGCCTGGAACGAATGAGGAACTTTCAGACCATGGTCGTACGATTAAGTCGCTTAGGCTCCAACCCCGGCGCGTTTTCGCCGCATTGCCACTTGCGGTAAAAAGAAATTTTCACTTATGATAGTGAAGTCGAGTCTGGTAGGCGTCCAGTAGGCCTTTTGACGATGAAGCGGATTTTAATTGCCGACGACCACCCGGTAGTCAGGGAGGCATTGCGGCTGGCGGCTCAGGCGAACTGGCCGAAGTGGCAGGTAGACGAAGTCGCCGATCTCGCAGGCCTGGAAGCGACAGTATCCTCCCGGTCAGGCTACCAGCTCGTCGTTCTCGATCTATCGCTGCCTGACGTCAAAGGTCTGTCTGGCCTCTTGCTTGTCCGCAAGCTACTCGCCGACGTCGCGATACTGATAGTCTCGGCGCGTACTGACTCGCAGACTATCGCCTCGACCAACCTACTCGGCGCCCAAGCCTTCATCGACAAGTCCGCGCCTCTGAGCCTGATCGCCGAGGTGATGCGCCGGGTGGTCGCGGGCGACATCGTCTTTCCGCAACATTCGCCCACAGCGCGCGGCGCGAAGCCTGAAGTCGCAGACGCATCCCGGCGGCTGGCGGCTCTCTCCGCAGCTCAGATGCGCGTCCTGCTCGCCCTGGCGGGAGGTCGGCTGAACAAACAGATCGCAGACGACATGAACCTCACCGAGGCGACCGTCAAAACCCACCTGACGGCGATCTTCAAGAAGCTGGGCGTCTCCAATCGGACACAGGCCGTCCTTGCGGCATCACCCCTGTTGCAGTTCGACGGCCGAACCTTGTGATCGACCTCGCCGACGATCGGATGGAGAGGGCGGGAATCCGTGCCCCGTCTCAGTGGGCTTTGTCCGCAATTCTTGGATTGATGCTGCTGGCGGCGGCTGCTCTCCTCTGGATCGTGGCTTTTGGACGCTGTGAGCGGCTCGGTCTTGAAGTCGAGCGGAGTTACCAGCAGAGACTCAAACTCACTGAGCTGTCCGACGGTGTTCGGGCGGCCCAAGGTAATGAGCGTGGATACCTGATCTCCGGGAATGACATCTTTTTGGCTAGAAACCAAAGCGACCGGTCCTTTATCGAGCAAAGCCTGCAGGCTCTAACCCTTGGCATGGCTGACGAGCCTGAAGCACATGCGCGAATGAGCTTGCTTTCGCAGCAGGTGCTCATGGAGTTCAGCGAGATGGCGGCCACAATCAAAGTCGGGCGGGATCTAGGCATAAAGTCTTCGCGCCATCGACTACAGATAGGTGACGAACATGATTATATTGAGGTTATTCGAGCAGAGATCCAGGCTTTTACAGCGGCTGAGACCTCTCATCTTGCAGAACACCGCGTTGCAGCTGCAAGCATTCTGGGTTTGCTGAAACTGCTTATGACTATGGTGTTCGTCGCCTTCGCTGGCGCGGTCGCGGTGGCGATCCGACACGAACACCGGATCAATCGTCATCGTGCGCACCTGCTAGCCAAGGTCAAGGAGTCTGCCGCCCGCCAGGAAGCCATTCTCGACAGTGCGTTTGACGCCATCGTCACCTTGAGCCCACGCGGCACGGTGGAGACGGCGAATGCGGCCGCGACGCGGCTCTTTGGCTATGCGCCAGACGAGTTGATCGGGAGAGACTTCTCGATCCTCGTGGACATGGGAACGGAGAATCGCAGCGATTATGTTCGCAGTCGCGCCTCGGAGGAGGCGATCGCCGCTGGAACGGAGCAGCAGCTGATCGGCAGGCGGAAGACCGGCGCCACCTTCCCGATCGACGCCGCTCTCGGCGCCATGCCTTTGCCCGATGGGCTCCACGTGGTGGCGGTGGCTCGGGACGCGTCTGAGATCAGGCGTGCCGAGGCCGCCAAGGATGAGTTCATCTCTACGGTGAGCCATGAACTGCGCACGCCACTCACCTCCATCGTCGGTTCCCTCGGACTGCTGAAGGCAGGGGCTGCGGGTCAACTGCCGGAACGGGCTACGCGTCTGGTCCAGATCGCCGACACCAACAGTTCGCGTCTGGTGCGCCTGATAAACGACATCCTCGATATCGAAAAGATCCAATCCGGCCAGGCGCCCTTATCAATGGAGCTCCTGGATCTGAATGCGCTCGCACTCGCGGCCTTCGAGGCCATGAGCGGCTTCGCAGAAGAGCGCTGCGTTATCATCCAGATCACCGTCTCGCCAGTCAGCCTGCGCGTATCGGGCGACGAAGACCGCCTCATACAGGTACTCAACAACCTCCTTTCCAATTCCATCAAATTCTCAGCTGCAGGATGCAAGGTCGAGATAAAGGTCAGTCAAGATTACGGAGTCGGTCGGATCAGTGTGATCGATGAAGGGCCCGGCATTCCTGAGAGCTTCCGGCCGAAGATCTTCACCAAGTTTGCACAAGCTGACGGCACAAACGGGCGTGACCATGGGGGAACGGGGCTGGGCTTGGCCATCGCGCAGGAGATCGTGCAGAAACATCACGGCACGTTGATTTTCCGTTCGGAAGAGGGTCATGGCACGGTGTTCTGTGTCGACCTTCCGTTGCAGCATGACCCCACCTCGTGCAAACAGGCCAGCATCGGCGCGACGTCTATACTGATCTGCGAGGACGACCCTCTGACCGCAGAGGTCATAAAAAATGAACTTGAAGCGCAGGGGTTCGTCGTGAGGTTGACAGATACGGCAAACGAAGCCCGCGATATACTACAGGTCAGCCCGTTCGCCGCGCTTCTTCTTGATATGAACTTGCCCGATGCCGACGGGTTGAGCTTGCTTCGCGCCCTGCGTGCTGCGCCTGCAACGAGCGAGCTTCCCATCATTATCGTATCTGGAGCCGAAAGCGGCTGCGAGGAAGCGCGCAACCTCGACATAGTGGACTGGATCGAGAAGCCGATCGACATCAACCGCTTGATCGGCACGCTCCAAAGCGTTGTCGAGGCGCCCCGGACGGCGTCCGTGCAGATCCTGCACGTAGACGACGATCTGGATATCCTGGAGTTGTCCAAGGGCCTGCTCGGCGCGGCGGGCGATGTCGTTCAAGCGACCAGTCTGGCGGGAGCTCGGACGGCTATGCGGCGTCGGCGGCCTGACCTGATCGTGCTTGACCTCAGCCTGCCGGATGGCTCCGGCACAGAGCTTCTGCAAGACCTCGCGAAGGAAAACGGCCGACGTCCGGCTGTCGTTATCTACACCGCTCAAGACGTTGATCGAGGGCTGGCTGAGGAAGTTGACGCCGTGTTCACGAAATCGCGCACCAACCTCTCCATGCTCGCCCGCAACGTGCGTCGGCTAACAGATCAAAGAGTGTCCTCCGGCCAATCAAGGTAGGATCATGAACGTGCTGCTGGTCGAAGACGATCACGACATCCGGGATATCGCCTGCATGGGATTGTGCACCGACCCTGATATGCAAGTCGAGACGGCGTGTTCCGGAGCGGAAGCCTTGATACGCCTTGAGAAGTCATGCAACCGACCCGACGTCATCTTGCTGGACGTCATGATGCCGGGCATCGACGGAGCTTCCACGCTGAAGCACATCCGCACCTACCCGAGGCTGGCAAGCATCCCAGTGATCTTCGTGACCGCCTTAGCAAGGGTGTCCGAACGCGAGCGCTTGGTCGCTCTCGGCGCCGCCGGCGTGGTCGTCAAGCCCTTCGATCCCCTGACCTTGCCCCGTCGCGTCCGCGAAATCGTCGGGGCTGCGAGATGACCGGCTGTATGGGAGGCGAAAGCAAGCTGCCAAGGCCGACGAAGGGCTTTTTCAGCCCAACGTGTACCTGCGGCTTGTAGAGCCGTAACCACCCCTGCCCTACTCGGTTCGGCATGCCTTGCAAGAAGACGCCCAAGCGCGAGCCGGACCCCTTCCGCTGGTTCGACAGCTCGCCAGAGGCGATCCAGCTGATGGTGATGATGTACGTCAAGTACCCCCCGTCGCTGCGCAACGTGGAAGACCTGCTGCACGAGCGCGGCATCGACATCTGCCGCGAGACGGTGAGGCTTTGGTGGCGGCGCTTCGGTCCCATGTTCGCTAACAAATTTCGCAAGAAGCGGGTCGAGGCCGTGCGCCAGCACATTCACTGGCGCTGGAACTTGGACGCGGTCTACGTGAAGATGAACGGCGAAATGCACTATCTCTGGCGGGCGGTGGACCACGAGGGCGAGGTGCTGCAGTCCCTTGTCACCAAGGAACGGGGCAAGGCTGCAGCGCTGAAGTTCATCAAGATGACCGTGAAGCGCCATGGCCGGCCCAAGACCATCGTGACCGACGGGCTGCGCTCCTACAGGGCCCTGAAGGAGATTGGCGGCAAAGAGCGCCAGAAGGTGGGCCGCCACCTCAACAATCGGGCTGAGAACTCACACCAGCCCTTCCGACGACGAGCGCGCGCCATGCTCAGTTTCAGAGGATGAAAACCTCCAGACCTTCGCCTCGGTGCACGGCACAGTGCACAACCACTTCCACCAGGAACGCCACCTCGTCAGCCGGGAGGTCTACACGGTAAGACGGGACGCCGCACTGGCCGCCTGGCGGGCAATCGCGCGATAGCCTTGCCTGGGTTTGGGTGAGCTGCGCCTGGCCGGAGACACGTTGCCGTTGGACTGACAGCACCATCGTCGCTGACGTCATCGAAGGCTCGCACATCGGCGCCACGTGGTCGATCGCCTTTTGGGCGCTGAGGCGGTGTCCTGGCTGTGTCCACCGACCTCATCCGCCACGCCTGACTCCCAAACGGTCGACTTCACCCGCCCCGCCGCCGAAGCGATCCGACGGCACGGCGTCCTGCGCGTCGTTGCGGCGACCACGCTTGGGCGCGATACGGCATGGCAGGACAGGGCCGGCATGGCGACCGCGTCCATCCGCATGGTCGACCTGCTGCGTGGGACCGGCGCGGCGATCCGCGGCATGGCCCTTCCGGCGTTCATGGACAATGCGCTCCAACGGTCGCGACGATCAGGAACGGCGTGAGGTCCGCCGCGATCGACCCGGAGAAGAAGCTGCCGCACTTCGCCACGCGCGACACGGGCGCGGCGGAGGCCGACCTGCTGCGTGACGGGTCCTAGGCGGGGCAGGAGGACGTACCGGTGCCTTGAGCCCGAAGAGCTATCCTGTGGAGAGCTCGCCGCGACCGTCTCCGAGGTCGTTGGCCGGAACGTCACCTACAAGCACGTTCCCTCCGACGACCTGGAGGCTTAGTTGCGCGCGCGCGGCTTGAACCCGGCTTTCGTCCACGCCTACATCGACATGCTGCACGCCAAGGACGAGGGCACGGATAACAGGCCCCCACGCGCGTCCGCCATCATTGGCCCCACCCGTTTTCGCCCGTGGGAGGAGGGCGAGCTGAAGGTTGCCGTCAACGGCTGAGTCAGAAAACGACTTAACGTCCGTGATGAGGGCTTATTAATGCGGCTAGGATCAACAGGGCCTTGGCTCCTCGTGCGGCTTCGTAAGCCAGAGCGGCCGCAATTCCCTCCAGGCCGAAGGTGCGCCCAACTCGGGTGAAGAACAGCGGGTCGGCGACCGCCGTCTCCAGCGCAAGAAGTGCTCGCTCTAGTACCACAGTTGCGCATTGTATTGTTTGTAGTGGCTGAGGGTGGCGGCGGCTTGATGGCGTCGTCGCCATAGCGACCAGTCGAGGATGAAGGGCTTGCGGGTGTTCGGCCGGATCAGAAGGCGGCCCAGCAGATAGCGGATCTCGGGCACGCTCGGCACGAGAGCGGCCATGCGGGTCAGGCGGCGATTGGGGGCGCCGCCGCCCCCGTCTCACGAAGCTCCCGACGACCAAGCACCCGGCCCACACGCGACTTCAACGCCGTCAGCTCCTCCTGCCACCCCAGCAGCGATCCCGACCACGAAGCGACTGACATGGACACCCTCCATCAACGCGGAAAGAATCAGATATCCACACCATCCGCAACTGTAGTACTAGAGCAGATTTCGATCAGGTAGCATCATATCCTGCATTGGCGATGTAGTTGGTGCACTCGGTCAGGGTGAAAGCGTCGAGCAGCTTGCCGATGGTGGTCCACAGGCCTTCGACGCTTCGCTCGGCGGCCTTTCGGAGCAGGGCCTTTAGTTTGGCGAACACCTGCTCGATCGGGTTGAAGTCGGGCGAGTAGGGCGGCAGGAAAAGCAGGCGCGCGCCTGCAGCCTGGATCATGTTTTCGACGCGCGGCCCTTTGTGACTGGATAGGTTATCCATTACCACTACGTCGCCAGGCCGCAGCGTAGGGATGAGGACGCGCTGCACGTAGGTCTCAAAGGCATCGCGGTTGATAGGCCCGGCGAGCACGAAGGGCGCGATGATCCCGCGCATGGAGAGCCCGGCGACGAAGGTTGTGGTCAGCCAATGGCCATGGGGAACGCCGCCGCGCAGGCGCTGTCCGCGGGGCGAGCGACCATAGCGCCGTGCCATGTTGGTGGAGGCCACGTCTCATCGATGATGATCAGTCGCTCTGCGTCCAGTTCAAGCTGGCCTTCGAACCATTCTTCACGCCGCTTCAAGATATCGGGATGCTCCTGCTCTTGAGCGTGTGCAGTCCTTTTTTGCGCGTGATCTTGTGGCGATGGAAGAAGTGCCAGACCGCGGCCACGCTGACCGCGGCGCGCCTTGAGCCGCCAAGCGCGCCTTCAGCTCGGGAAGGGTGATGTCCGACACCTCAGCGAGAGCTGCATGGATCAGCGGCTCATGCGCCTCGGTCCGAAGGGAGAGCCGGTCGCCACCCTGAGGCCGCGGCCGGGCGTCGCCGCCGTCACGGCGCAAGGCGTTCCAGCGGATGGCGCTGGACGCGCTCACCCCAAAGCGCTCCGCCGCTTGGCGGCACGACAGGCCTTCATCGACAGCGGCCAGAACACGTGAGCGAAGATCATACGACAGCGGCTTGGGCATGAGGGCCGGCCTCCCACGCCACCCTCAGCCCTGAATCAGATCAGGCTCGCTATGAAAACCCCTCCCGATTCCACCCGGGCGAAATCGGCTCTAGACGTCAGCGTAACGACCTTGACGAAATGGTCCTCGGTGTTTGCGCCGCCCTCAAGGTTCACCTTGAGCACGAGCAGGCGACGCCGGCCATCCAGAGCCATGGATGGCTTTTCGCCCTTCTTGCCGGCCCGCACCAACAGCGGCACCAGCACGCCGACCGATCTCGCCGCGGTCATGACAGTGTGGAGGGCTACCAAATGACCAACCGGCCTCTTACCAAAAGCGGATGCAAACGAGTTGATCTAAGTTAACGAACTTCCAAAGGGTTAGAGTTCAGGGCAGCAGGAGTTTACTCCGTCTTAGCGCACCTTCCTCATAATGGAGGCGGTTCGTCAGGATGTGTCCATTGCGCCTACAAGCGTCCAGCCCTGAAGTGTCGGTTGCTCCGGCCTCAGTCCACGATCTACAAACTGCTGTACTATGGCTTGACGCCCGAGGAGCGGTCGTCTCCGCCAGCCGCGGCAGCGCTTCTCGGGCCCGAACCTCTTGATCAATCGTTTATTAGAGCCCTGGTGCCCAGCGGGAGGCTGGAACACCCTGGTGTTGTCCCGCTTCAGATCGATCACGCAGGCCGATCATTGTCGCTCCATCGCCGGGTGCACGGCGACGGCTGGCTGCTGGAGCTGCATCTTGTGGCTCGCCCCGCCAGCACAATTACAGACGCACTGACAGGCTTGGTTGGACGCGACGAACTTCGTCGCCGCATTTCCGCTCAGCTTGGCAGCACACATCGCGGAGGCGAAGGTTTCGCGATCCTCTGCGTTGACCTAGACCGCTTCAAGGCCGTGAACGACACGTTGGGACATCCCGTTGGAGATGCTCTGCTGAAGAAGGTTGCCGATCGCCTGGTCAAGGCTGCGCGGCAGGAGGACCTGGTCGCGCGCCTCGGTGGCGACGAGTTCGCCATAGTGCAGGTCGGGACTGGCCAGCCGGAAGCGGCCGAGGCGCTGGCGGCCCGTCTCGTGGACCTGGTCGGACGCACCTACGTGGTGGACGGCCACATGCTCAACGTCGGCGCCAGCGTCGGCGTGGCGATCGGCTCCGCCAACGGGCGGGACGCCGACACCCTGCTCAAGAACGCCGACCTCGCCCTCTACCGCGCCAAGGAAGATGGGCGCGGCATGTTCCGCTTTTTCGAACCGGGCATGGACGCCAAGATGCAGGCGCGAAGATCGCTAGAGATCGATCTTAGGCGGGCGTTGGCACTCAAGGAGTTCGATCTCGCATACCAACCGCAGGTCAGCGCGGATGGAGGCGGCGTCACCGGATTTGAAGCGCTGCTCCGCTGGAAACACCCTGAGCGTGGCATGGTCTCGCCGGTCGACTTCATTCCATTGGCGGAGGAAATCGGCCTGATCGGCCCGATCGGCGAGTGGGTGCTGAGGACGGCCTGCGCGGAAGCCGCGCGTTGGCCAGACAACATTACTCTCGCGGTCAACCTGTCACCCGTACAGTTTCGAGGCGCCAAGCTGGTGACAATCGTCACCTCCGCCCTCGCCCACTCAGGCCTACCCGCCGGCCGGTTGGAGCTGGAGATCACTGAAGGCGCGCTACTAGACAACACCGACGCCGTACTGAGCGTGCTAAACGCCTTGCGCGAACTCGGCGTCAGCATCTCCATGGACGACTTCGGCACCGGCTATTCCAGCCTCTCCTACCTGCAGAAATTCCCCTTCACCAAGATCAAGATCGACCAGTCCTTCGTTCGCCAAATGGAGGAGAGCGCTGACTGCAGCGCCATCGTGCGCGCGGTAATCGCGCTGGGCCGAAGCCTGGGCATGAAGACCACCGCTGAAGGCGTGGAGACCGAAGGCCAGCGTGAACGCATCCGCGCGGAGGGCTGCACCGAAATCCAGGGTTATCTTACGGGAAAGCCCATGTGCGCGGCCGACGCCGCCACCCTTGTATGCAACATGGCGCCAGAAGGGCTCGCCCGATGATTCACCGCCTCGTCTACTACAGCCGCAATCGCCTGACCGACGGTCCGCTGACCGCCTGGATCATCAAGGACATCCTGTCCGCCAGCCGCGCCAACAACGCCCGGGTGGGCGTGACCGGCGCGCTCATGTTCAACGCCGGCTGCTTCGCTCAGGTGCTGGAGGGCCCTCAACAGGCGGTGGAGGAGACTTTCGAGCGCATCCAGCAGGACGAGCGCCACGGGGATGTGTCGCTGCTCGACTTCGGGCCGGTGGGGGAGCCCGCCTTCGAAACCTGGTCAATGGGCTACGTCGGTGGCTCGGAATCAGGCCGCACCCGCTTCGCTGGCATCGCTGGAGAAAGCGGCTTCAATCCCAGCAATTTCACCGGTGACCGGCTGTTCGAGACCTTGCATAGACTGGCGCTGGAGGAGGAAGAGGCCGCCTTGGCCGCCTAATTGCCTTTGCTCCGGCCAAACAGCCGTCCTCCTATCGATTACTTACCTCCGAACGCCGCAAGTAGCGCCTTCGATACGCTGATGAGGCTATTTCAAAGCGGCCACAAGCGAATGTCCACTTTGAAGCCATCCCACGATGGCTGCTTCGGCCTTACCTCCGGTCATGTGCGAGGTGACGTAAAGGCTCCTCGCCCTTGCCTGAACGTCGTAAAGCTGGAGGAAGGTTGACGTCCGTTCAGGGCGCAAGCTGTCGGAGCCGTCCAGCGGTTTCACCGGAGGACTGGCGGCGCGACTACGACGAGGAGCGGCCGCACTCCAGGCTGGGAGGGTTGACGCCCAGGGCCGACGCTGACGCCCTCCACGGAAACGCCGCCGGGGATGCTGCGCAGCCTGGAGGCTCCGCATCACCGGCTCTTGCCACCCAGCTCCATCAAGGCTCAGATCACCGCCGGACTCTCGTTACGGCTGGATGAGAAACGGGGGTCACGTCAAGATCATCGTCGCTGTTCGGATCGAAGTCGGAGCTGTCCGCCAGTTCTATGGCCACGTAGACGCGCTTCAAGCCCGGTGCTCCTTGCCGTCCTTGCGGCGCTCTAACCTTTCAGGGCTGTGGCCGGCGCCGCCCATGGGACACTCCTGTCGATAGCCGCGAAGGCATGCTCTGGACAGCAAAACGGCCCGAGATCGCTCCCGGGCCGTTCAGTTTTACTCCCCAAAGTGAGAGGTTCAGGCGCTGAGCGCGTCCTTGAACCGGAAGCCCATCGTCGTCTTCGCCCGACGGAGCATCAGGCCGATCCCGCCGATGCCGGCGAACATCAGGACCCAGGTGGAGGGCTCAGGCGCCGCGGAAACGGCTGGACCGTTCCAGGTCCCTTTAGTACCGTAATCAGCTGGAAATTCATTCTCGACTGACCAAGTCCCGTCTGTGTAGCTATCGAACGAAGCTGCTTTAACAACCCCCAGTAAAAACGATGAAACATGTACATCATAGTATCCAGGAGAGGTATTGATAGACCCGCTTAGGGTATCGGTCGACAGGAAGTCATCTACTGGATTAATGCCGATCGCGGTTAAGTTGGACACATAAGAAAATTCCACTAGGTTGCTGTCAGCTAATTGCGATCCGAGAACGTAATCCTGCACCTGCAGCACGCCAAAGCCCGAGCCTGTGCAGTCGGAACACTGGCCTGAGAAGTCAAAGGTGTAGTCGCCCCCGGCAGGCGCTACGTCGGCCCAAGCGACTGGTGTACTCGCGATGGACGCCGCCGTCGCCAAGGCGCTCGCCGCTAGCCACAACCTTCTCAAAGCCCGTCCTCCCTGTTGCTCAGCGGCTTGGTAAACACATTCCTGACGCAAAGCCGACTGGTCTCGCCTGTGACGCGAATGGTCAATTTGTCGCAGGACGACTTCACACGAATGGATAGCTCACGCTTTGCACCCTGATGGCGTCAGCTCAGCGCTGAGAACCCGCGCCGTTCACGCCGAAAGGTTGCGCTGGGGCGCAGGAAAGCTGCGCGGCAGCCGCAACAATCTGCAGACGGCCGCGCAGACATCCTGCGTCCTGAAGTGCTGCACTGTCTGACTACCGCGCCTCGGCGGCAAGATCGGCAGCTGAGGCGTAGGCTGTCGCGCTGGTGACACCGGGCAGGAGGTGCAGTCCGCTAGGGCGTCCAGGTCGTCGTCGCTGGCGAGATTGAAGTCGGCGCTTCCCGCCAGCTCGCCGGCTATGTAAGCGCGCTTTAGGCGTGCTCCCCCGCGGCCTGGTGCTCGGCCCAGACGGCCGCGATGGCTTGGAGCGCACGGTTACCCGTCTGCTTTGCGCCATCCACTCTGCGGCCGAATTCGTACCCGCCGACCTCTCCTGCGTACCACGCCCTACGCAGCGCGTAGGCGGCTCCGGTGTCCAGCCGCAGCAGGTAGCGAACCTTCAGGTGGAAGCCGGCTTCAGCGCAGAGGATGCGGACGCCGGCCTCGGAGCGGTCAAGGATGGTCGCGGGGCTTGCGATGCCGGCGGCGTCGAAGAGGTAGGCGGGGATCGCGCAGGACGTGCGCGGCTGTCGCCGCTGGTTCGGGATGGGGATGTCCCGGGGGCGGCCCATGCTAAACGCCAGACGCCCTGCCGCCATCCGTCTCGCTCCCGGGTTCGCGCCCGCAGGCGCTGCTACGCTGCCGTATAGGCCGACTGGCTTACCGGAGCGTTCAGGCAAGCAGGGTGGGCGGAGCGCAGGTGAGTTGACGCCAGGTTGGTGGAGGAGTGCGCCAGCCGCCCGCTCGCGGTTCGGCTTGACAGCCCGAAGCGACAACCCGGCATCAACCCGGCGGCGTCCTTAGAACAGTCCTCACCGTGGATCGCCAGAGTTGGCGCAGGGGATCAAGTCTCCCTGCGCCAGGCTTATCAGCCCTTACGCCCACATGGTCTCGCGTCCGCCAAACCGTGCGCACCGGCACCAGAGCACCGGGCGTCATCTGTAGCGCGCAGCGCTTGGGGCGGCGACAACTGCGCGTTAAGGTCAAGCGACTGCTCTCCACCGAGCACTTCAGCGCCGATGGCACGCTGATCGAGGCCTGGGCTTCCATGAAGAGCTTTCGGCCCAAGGACGGATCGGGCGATCCGCCGGGGCCTGGTCGCAACGGCGAGCGCGACTTCCATGGCGAAGCGCCTTCCAACGCCACCCATCAGAGCACGACCGATCCGGATGCCCGCCTCTACCGCAAGGGGGCGGGTCGAGAGGCCAAGCTCTGCTTCATGGGCCACGCCTTGATGGAGAACCGCCATGGACTGGTGGTGGACGGCTGTCTGACCCAGGCCACCGGACACGCCGAGCGGAACGCCGCCCTACACATGATCGAGCCTCGCGCCGACCGGGGGACCCGCGTCACGCTCGGAGCCGACAAGGGGTATGACGCGCAGGACTTCGTCAACGAGCTGCGCACGATGAACGTCACGCCCCACGTCGCCGCCAGGGCCAAGGGCTCGGCCACCGACGGGCGCACCACCCGCCGCGCGGGCTACAAGACCAGCCAGATCATCCGCAAGCGCATTGAAGAGGTGTTCGGTTGGACCAAGTCCGCCGCTGGGCTTCGCAAGACCCGACATCGAGGCCTGGACCGCGTCGGATGGCAGTTTACCCTCACCCTGGCGGCCTACAACCTGATCAGACTCCCGAAACTGCTTGCCTCATCGAGTACAATACACCGGCAAGACCGTCAGATGCAGGGCACAAACAAAGCCGCTCAGGGCAGAAAACTCCCCCACCGTGATCCCAACCAAACAACCGCGCCCAAACCAGCCGCCTTTTTCCTCAGCCTGCTAGCCCCCTCACGCGCTAGACTAGGTGATCGAGTTCGTCGGAACTTGGATGAGCCCGACCACCCGCTAACGCCTTGATTGGGAGTGTGGCCTGCGCCCCGCGTCGAGTGTTAGAACCGCCACCGCAAGGTGCCCGTAGCGGCCCGCGACTCGACGTTGGCCTGAGTGTCGAAGGATCCCCGCACCGAGAAGGTCAAACCATTGCCGAAGTCTGCCTGCAAGGCCAGTGCTCCAGCCAGGGCGTTGGCTCCGTCGGCGGCGCTGGTGACCGGCATCAGCACGGACGGGTCGGCCGCGAAGGCGCCTACGGCATGGCCGCTCCGGTCGTTCAGCTCGTGGACCCAGCCGAGATCGAGCACCGGACGCAGGGCCACGCCGCCCATGTGGTAGGTTGTGACCAGCTCCGCTCCGAGCTTGCTCTGCACCTCGTCGAAGCGGCCGGACGATAGATTGAGGGCCACGACACCGCCCTTGCTTTCGTCGATCACTCCGTCCCGGATCGTCGCCGCATTGATCGAGGCGTCTGGGGTCAGTCGCCACTGGCCAAGCGCCAGCTCGTAGCCGACATGCACAGCGCCCGCGAAGCCCCAGTCGCTGCCTGAGCCGTGCGCCATGCCGTCGATGACGCCCAGCCCGCGGTCGACGCTGACGCTCGTCTCCACCCCGCCGAGCTGGACGCCCGCCCGCACCTGGCCGAGACTGAGGTCGGCGTAGCCCGTCACGTGGGTGAGGTCGACCTTGGCCCTGTCCCCGTTGGCGACTTCGGTTAGGTCGCCCTCGTCGTGGCCTGCGGCCACGCCTACCAGCACGTTGCGGATCCGCTGGTCGTAGCCGCCGACGATGCCGCCGGTGGTGTTCGACTTGACTGAGCCCAAGCTGGTGTTCTGCCCGTAACCCTGCAGCCAGAGACCATGGCCCCGGCTCGGATCCGTGGGCAGGTCAAGCCCGTCCACAATGTCCGCGTAGTGGACGGTTCGGATCGCTGCCGAGCGCAGCGCGTCGGCGTAAGCCTCTCCGCTGAACTGGTCGAGCACGACGGGGATGGAGTTGGCCTGGACGCTGAAGATGTCGGTCAGGGCGCTTTCCACCGCAGCATTTGGGCGGCTGCCCGCCGTTCCGCGCAGAGCGTTGATCCCGCCGCCCACCGACGCCTCGTTCCCACTTAGCTTGACGCCGAGTGAGGAGAGGTTGGTGTAGTCCGCCGGCGTCACATAGAGGGTGATCGCGTTCGTCCCGTAAATTGAGTCGAACCGCGTGCCCGAGGCCAGCCCCGTCGGCTGAGTGATGGACGAGAAGGCGCCCGTCACTCCGCCCTGAGCCTGGACGATGGTGAACGACTGGCCCACCGGCGGGGTGTAGGTATTGGTGGCGCTGCCGGTGATCCCGCGGAGCACCGGAGCCAAAGTCCCCGCCGCAGTGAACTGATTGCCCGCGCCGGTGACGATCACGCGGCTGTAGTTGCCCGCGCCGCTATTCGTCCCCGTGCCGTCGATGTCGACCGCCAGCCTGCCCTGCGAGGTGAAGGTGACCGGCGCAGTGACGATCATCGTGCCGGGGTCGTCGCCAGGGGCGAGCGTTCCCTCCACAGTGATCGGCAGGTTGAAGTAGCCGACGCCGCGCAGCGTCGAGCCCGGCAGAACGACGTACCCGTCGCTAGAGATCGAGAGCGAGCCGTCGATCGTGGCGTCCCCGCTCAGGATCTGGGTGGTGATCCCGTCCTTCTGCTCGTAAAGGCCTCCGAGCAGCTGCAGATCATAGCCGTCGGCTTCCAGCAGACCGTCGCCGCCCAGGACTACCTGACGGGTGGTGGTCAGGTCGCCGAGCGCCTGCACAGTGCCGTCGGCGATGTTCAGCGTCCCGCCACTCGCCCCCAGCGACGCGTCGCCGGCGACCTTCAGCGTCGTGCCGCCGTCGACCAGGGTCCCACCGGCATAGGTGTTGGTCCCTGTCAGGGTCAGCACGCCGCCGCCGCTGGCGATCAACCCGCCGGAGCCGCCGATGGTCCCGGCGAGCGTGCTCGCCTGACCGTTCGTGGCGATGGTGGCGGCGTTGACCAGGGTGAAGCCGCGCGTCGAGGTGGTTCCGTTCAGGAGCACCAGTTCGGCGTTGTTCAGCGTCACCCCGGCGCTTGTGGCTCCCAGCGATGCGTCGCTGGCCACCTTGAGCGTGGCGTTGGAGACCACCGTGCCGCCTGTGTAGGTGTTCACGCCTGTCAGGGTCTCAGTCCCGCTGGTGATGGCCAGCACGCCGCCAGGCGGGTCCTGGATCACGCCGGAGAACGTCCCTGAAGCATTGGTCAGCGTCAGCTGCTGCACGCCGAGGTTGACCACGCCGCCGCCCGAGAGGGTGGCGATGAAAGCTCCGCTCGTCGTACCCGAGATGTCGAACGTTCCATTGTCGACCACGCCCGAGGAGGCCGCGATCGCCCCAGACCCCGCCAGGGCGAGTTCAGCGCCCTGGTCGACGGTGGTCGAGCCGGTGTAGCCGTTGGAGCCACCCAGCACCTCGGCGCCGCCCGTCATGTGCAAATTACCAGCGCCATTGATCGCGCCGGAGAAGGTGTCGGAGCCGCTGGTGATCGCCAGCGTCTGCGCTCCCAACCTGACCACGCCGTCGCCGGAAAGCGACTTGATGGAGGCGCCGTTCACGCCCGAGATGTCGAAGGTCCCATTGTCCGCCAGGCCGGAGGAGGACGCGATCGCGCCCGTCCCGGCCAGCGTCAGCTGCGCCTTGAAGTCGATGGCGGTCACGCCGATGTAGCCGTTCGCGCCGGCCAGGACCTCGGTCCCGCCCGCCACGTGGAGCCCGCCCGTCCCGCCGATCGTTCCGGTGAAGGCGTCGGACGCTTGGCTAAGTGTCAACGTATGCGCGCCAAGCGTTACCACGCCGCCGCCGGCCAGGGTGGCGACAGCCGCCCCGTTGGTCGTCGCGGAGATGTCCAGCGCGCCGCTATCCGCCACGCCGGAGGAAGCTGCGATGGAACCCAAGCCCGCTAGCGCCAGCGTCGCGCCGCTGCTGATCGCGGTGAAGCCAGTGTAGCCATTCGAGCCGCTGAGCACTTCAGACCCACCCGCCACGTACAGGCCGCCCGTGCCGCCGATCGCGCCGGCGAAGGTGTCGGATGCCTGGCTCAGCGTCAGGGTCTGGGCGCCGAGGTTCACCGAGCCGTGGCCCGAAAGGGTGGCCACAGCTGCGCCATTCGCCGTCGCCGAGATGTCGAACACCCCGTTGTCGGCCACGCCTGAGGAGGCCGCAATGGCGCCCCTTCCCGCCAGCGCGAGACTGGCCGCCTGGTCGATGGTGGTCAAGCCGGTATAGCCGTTGGAGCCGGCCAGCACCTCTGCGCCGCTCGCAACTCGGAGCCCGCCGGAGCCGCCGAGGACGCCGGCGAAGACGTCGGACGCCTTGCTGAGCATCAGGGTCTCGGACCCGAGGTTGACCGCGCCCGAACCCGAGAGGGTGGCGATGACGGCTCCGTTGCGGGTGGCGGAAATGTCGAACACCCCGTTGTCCATCACGCCGGAAGAGGCCGCGATGGAGCCCCCGTCCGCCAGGGCCAGGGTGGCCTTGGCGTCGACGGTGGTCGCCCCCGTATAGCCGTTTGCGCCCGTCAGGACCTCGGTCCCGCCCGCAAGGTGTACGCCGCCCGCTCCGCCGATTGCGCCGGAGAAGACGTCGGAGCCGTTGGTGATCGCCAGCGTCTGCGCTCCAAGCGTCGCCACGCCGTGACCTGACAGGGTGGTGATCGAGGCGCCGCCCGTGGTGGCGGAGATGTCGAACACGCCGTTGTCGATGACGGCGGAGGAGACCGCGATCGAGCCCGCGCCTGCCAGGGCCAGCGCCGCGCCCTCGTCGATGGCGGTCACCCCGGTGTAGCCGTTGGCGCCTGTCAAAGTCTCACCCCCGGCCGCCATGTGCAGGCCGCCCGTCCCGCCGAGCGAACCCGAGAAGGTGTCGGCCGCCGCCGTCAAGCTCAGCGTCTGGCCGCCAAGGTTCACTAGGCCATCACCCGACAAGGTGGTGATCGAAGCGCCGCCCGAGGTCGCGGAGATGTCGAACACTCCGTTGTCCGCCACGCCCGAGGAGGCCGCGACGGAGCCGGTCCCCGCCAGCGCCAGCTCCGCACCGCCGTCGATGGCGGTGGAGCCGGTGTAGCCGTTGGCGCCTGCGAAGGTCTCCACTCCAGCCGCGACATGCAGCCCGCCCGCACCGCCGATGCCGCCGCCGAAAGTGGTGGAGCCGTTGCTGACCGTCAGCGTCTGCGCCGCGAGGTCGACCACGCCCGCTCCTGAGAGGGTGGTGATCGTCGCCCCGTTCGTGGTGGCGGAGATGTCGAAGACCCCGTTGTCTGCGACGTTGGAGGAAGCCGCGACGGAGCCCGTGCCAGCCAGGGCCAACTCTGCGCCGGTATCGACGGTGGTGGCACCGGAGTACAGGTTGGCGCCGGTCAGGGTTTCGGTCCCGGCCGCCACATGCATCG
>CALMGB010000246.1 GCA_937863535.1 uncultured Caulobacteraceae bacterium | reverse complement strand
CGATCGGGCGCGGGCGGGAAGTCGGGGGCTGAGGGCATGGCGGAATCCGGGCGGGAAGACATCAGGAGCCCAGGCGCGCGGCGATTCACCCCGCACTCCCCGGTGGTGACCCACCTCCAGCGCCAGTCGTACAGGGCGGGCGGACCATAGGGGGGCAGGCGAGGGTGTCAACGTGGGTGCGCTGTCGTTCCTCGGCTGGGTTTCCGCCCATCCCCCTCGAATGCCGGGACCTAGAATTTATGGCTCGCCAAAACGGAACCGGCGACGTTCAGACGGCTCAACACCTTCGATCCGGGTCTCGGCATCCGCCGGGGAGCAGCGGATCGATGGGCCGACCGGAGCTAGCTGATCTACGACGGGCCGCTCTGGCCGTTGAAGTCAGAATGGTCGGCCATTGCGCCGGCTCACGATCAGATCGTCGACCTCCAGGCGGCCGATCCGTATCGTGCCCAGGTGCGCCTCGCCGATCGCGAGCCGCCCCACCGCCAGCGCGCCGATCGCCAAGGCTCCTACCGCAAGCCCGAACACCACCACCAGCCCCAAGGCGCTGAGCGGAAGCGCCATTGAGTGCATCGGGCCGCCGACCGTGGGCCCGTGTCGAGGTGACCAGTGTACCAGATCGGGGACGTCGATGTCTGCTTGGTCATCGTCGGTCATACGAGGCGAACGGCTGCGCTTGCACCCCGTTCCGCGCAGGGCGGATGACGAGGAGGCCCAGCGGCGCTAGAACTCGCCCCTTCCGGGGTGGCCCTTCGCCACGACCGCCAAACACGACGATGCGCAAATGGCCGGCCATTCCAAGTTCAAGAACATCCAGTTCCGCAAAGGACGCCAGGACAAGATCCGCTCCAAACTGTTCTCCAAGCTGTCGCGCGACATCACGCTCGCGGCCAAGACCGGCGTGCCCGACCCCAAGGACAACGCTCGCCTGCGTTTGGCCATCGCTGCGGCCAAGGCGGAGTCCATGCCCAAGGACAACATCGACCGGGCCATCAAGAAGGCGGCCGGCGGGGAGGCCGACACCTATGAGGAGATCCGCTACGAGGGCTTCGGTCCCGGCGGCGTCGGCCTGATCGTGGAGGTGCTGACCGACAACAGGAACCGCGCCGCCGCCAACGTGCGCGCCATCTTCGGCAAGAACGGCGGGGCGATGGGGGAGACAGGCTCGGTCGCCTTCATGTTCGACCGGCTGGGTGAGGTGGTCTATCCGGCCAAGGCGGCCAGCGAGGACGCCATGATGGAAGCGGCCATCGAGGCGGGGGCCGAGGACGTGGAGAGCGACGAGGAGACCCACACCGTCTTCACCGGCTTCGAGGACCTCGGCTCGGTCACCGAGGCGCTCGAAGCGAAGTTGGGCGCGCCGAAACGCACCGGCATCGTCTGGCGGCCGAAGTCACTGACGCCAGTAGAAGGCGACCTGGCGGCGTCCCTGCTCAAGCTGATCGATGCGCTCGACGACGAGGACGACGTGCAAACCGTCTTCCCGAACTCCGACATCAGCGAAGAGGAGATGGAGCGGCTCAGCGCCTGAACGTCGATGCGTGCACCCCGACTTCATGTGGAAACTTCAGGGCGTTGCAACGAATCGTGTGGCAAGCTCCTCGACCGGACTTGGACGTCGGAGAACGTCGGGAGGAACCTATGACGCGCGTGAGCTGGCCGATGATCAGCGCCCTGTTCGCCGGCGCCTTCTGCTGGATGGCCATCGTCGGCGTCGCGTCACGCATGTGGCGATGACCCGCCTATAATAGCAGCGCTGCACGGCTTCTGCTTCAGCGCTGAATGTTTGCGCTGGCACGTCCCAACATTTTTGCGGTCTCTAAATCTTGGGTCCGCTCGGCCCGCATCTGGAAACTAGCTCGCAGGAGCATTCGCTTGCAGCAGAGTCTGGCAGGCGTTGGGGGTTTAGCGTGTTGGCTCGGGTCTTGGCGCGGCTGCGGGGTGAAACCAAGAGGCTGAACGTCTATGGCGTTTGCCCGCAGACAGGCGTGCATGTTCCAACCCACGCCTATATGAGCGAGGCGGAGTTGAGGCGCTTCGACCGCAGCCTGGCCCTGTTCTGCCCAGCCTGCCGACGCGCGCACCAGTTCACCAGCGCCGATCTGTCATTGGATCGGCAGGCGCCGACGAAGGACTGAAGACCTCCGCGGCCTGCAGACGCATCGACTTGTGTTTCCGCTTGGGTTCAATGCACCCGACGCCCGCCGACTACAGGTTTCGTGCCTGATGCGCGCGCCGCGGATGCGGATTGATCATGAGGCCGCCTTGGCAGACCGCGCTCCGCAACGCCGCCGCGCGACTCGGTCGCGTGGTTCCGGCGGTCGGCCTTCTGGCTGCGGGCCTGGCGGGCTGCGCTGGCGGCGGGATCTCGCATCCCTCGACCATCATGCCCGCCGCCTACGAGGCGCCCGGTAAGTCCGACCCCACTCTTGCGCCACAGGCCCTGGACGCCTGGTGGCGGCTCTATGGGGACCCCCAGCTGACCGCGCTGGTGGAAGGGGCGCTGCAGGCCAGTCCCGACGCCCGAACCGGGCTGCAGAGGATCGCGGAGTCCCGCGCCGCCCGGTCCCAGGCCTTGGCCGCCTACCTGCCCCAGGGCGATCTGCTCGGTTCGGCGCAGAACCAGCACACCTCCGAGAGCTTTGGCGGCCTGGGCGTCAGTACGGGCCTCGGCAGCACCACCGGAACGGGTTCGGTGGGCGCGACGGGGACGACCGGTACGACCGGAACCACCACCACCAGCGACTCCGGCGCGTTCCTGACGCCCTCCGGCAGCCTGCAGACCTACGCCGCCCAGTTCAACGTCTCCTACGAGCTGGATATCTTCGGCCGCAGGCGGGCGGCCAAACGGGCGGCGGACGCGGATTTCTGGACCCAGCGCTTCGACTATGAGGCTGTCCGCTCGATGCTGGCGACCAACGTGGCCAACGACCTGTTCCAGGCTCGCGGCGACGCCATCCAATTGGCCGAAGCGCGGGAGACCTACCGCATCGCCCAGGACTTGGCCCGCTCCGCCGATGTCTCGGCCGCCCACGGCCTGACCTCCACCTCCGACGCCGCGCGGCTGGAGAGCGACGCCGCCACCGACGCCGCCGAGGTGTCCCGGCTTGAGGCCGTAGGCCGGGCCGCCGGGCGCACCCTGCTCGACCTCGTCGGCCGCGGCACCGAAAGGCTCGAGGCCCTGGTGGTGGAGCCCGTGGCTGTGGCCCCGCCCGTGCCGCCGGAGACGACGCCGGGTGAGCTGCTCCGCCGCCGCCCCGACGTACGTGAGGCCCAAGCCCGGCTGCAGTCCGCCGCCGGCACGCTGGACTTGGACAGGCTCGGCCTGTTCCCGGACTTCTCGCTGGCGCCGGCGCTGGAGCTGGCCAAGACGACGGGGACCTACGACAGCTTCAGCACCATCTGGTCGCTGGGCCTGAACGCCACCGCGCCGGTGCTTGACCGCCCGAGGCTGCTGGCCATCGTGCGCGGCCAGAGGGCCCGGGGCGAGCAGGCGGTGATCGCCTATGAGAAGGCGGTGCAGGACGCCTATCGCGACGCCGAGAACGGCCTGAACACCCTGGACGCCGACCGCAGACGGGTCGGCAGCCTCCAGACCGCGGTGGACCGAGCCCGCTTCGCCTTCGACGCCAAGCGGCGGGGCTACGACCTTGGCCTCACAGACCTGACCACCCTGCTGGCGGCGGAGAGCACCTGGCGCCAAGCCCGCCTGACGCTCTCCACCGCCCAGGTCACGACCCTGATGGACAGCGCCACCCTGTTCCAGGCGCTCGGCGGCGGCTGGACGCCTCCGCCCCTGCCGGGCGCGCGTCGCCAGGTTGCGGCGCGATGATTACGAAGAGATAATGCGGCCTTAATGAGTAGTGACGCTAACGTAGCTGGCGGCGCTTCGTCGACGGGCGACGGAACCGTGTCCGACATGGGCGTCCGCCCGTGCTGCAGACCTGTCGTGCAAAGGCCTGTATGATCTTCCTCCGTCTCCGATCCACGTCGCTGACCCTCACCCTTTTGACGTCGCTCGGCGCGTCGGTGCTGCTGGCGGGCTGCCAGAAGTCGGCGGCGAAGACGCCCACGGCCGCTGCGCCGCTCACCGTTAGCGTGACCCCGGTCCGCACCCAGGTGCTGCGGGGCGGGGTGACCGCCTCCGGCCTGCTGATCCCCAAGCTCGAGGCCGCCGTCTCCACCGAGCTGAGCGGCTATCGCGTGGCCAAGGTGTTCGTCGACCAGGACGCCCAGGTCGCAGCCGACCAGCCCCTGGCCCAGCTGGACGATACCCTGCTCCGCGCCCAGATCGCCCAGCAGCAGGCCGTGGTGGACGAGCAGAAGGTCGCCTCCGAGCGCAGCGTAGAGGAGGCCAAGCGCGTCGCCGGCCTCGACAACCAGGGCGTGCTGCCACAGGAGCAGATCGTGGAGCGGCGCCTGGCCGCCCGCAGCGCCGGCGCCGGTGTCGCCGCCGCTCAGGCCCAGTTGAACGACCTGCTGACCCGCGAGCGGATGATGACGGTGCGCGCGCCCGTCGGCGGGCTGGTGCTGGACCGCACGGTGCGTCCGGGCGACATCGCGGCGCCAACCATGGTCATGTACCGCATCGCCGCCGACAATGTGGTGGAGCTGAACGCGGAGGTCTCCGAGGCCGACCTCGCCGGCATCCATCCGGGCGACCACGTCAGCGTAACCCTGCCCGACAACGCCGCCGTCGACGGGGTGGTGCGTGTCGTCAGTCCCGAGGTGGACGCCCAGACCAAGCTCGGCCATGTCCGCGTCACCTTGCCCGCGCGCCCTGACCTGCGCCCCGGCGGCTACGGCCGCGCCACCTTCCTGAATAGCGGCCGCAGCGCCACGGTGATCCCGGAGAGCGCGCTGCGCTTCGACGCCGATGGGGCCTCGGTCATGACGCTGGGCTCCGGCGACGTGGTGCGCCGCATCCCGGTGCGTACCGGCGCCCGCGCGGGCGGCCTGGTGGAGCTGCTGAGCGGCCCCCAGCCTGGCCAGATGGTGCTGCTCGGCGGCGGCGCCTTCGTGCTCGACGGCGACAAGGTCACTCCGGTGCGCACCGATGCGGGAGCGCCGGCCGCATGAAGCTGCGCATCTCGGCCTGGGCGATCCGCAACCCGCTGCCGATCACGGTGCTGTTCGTCGCGCTGACGCTGATGGGCTGGCTTTCCTACACCAAGCTGCCGATCCGCGAATATCCCAACATCACCTTCCCGGCGGTGAGCATCACCGTCACCCAGAGCGGCGCGGCGCCCAGCGAGATCCAGAACCAGATCACCCGCCCGATCGAGGACGCGGTGGCGGCGCTCCCAAACGTCAAGCACGTCTACAGCTCGATCAGCCTTGGGCTTGAGCACACCACGGTAGAGTTCGAGCTCGGATCGGACCTGCAGAAGGAGACCGACCAGGTCAGGACCGCGGTCGACCGGACCCGCGTCCAGCTCCCGCCCGGCATCGACCCGCCGCTGGTGGAGCGGGTGGACGCCAACACCAACTCCATCCTGATCTACGCTCTCAGCTCCAATTCGATGAACCCGGTCCAGCTCTCCTGGTTCATCGACAATACCATCTCGCGCGGGCTCCAGGGCGTCTCGGGCGTGGCCCAGGTCAACCGCGATGGCGGCCAGGACCGCGAGATCAACGTCACCCTCAATCCGCAGCGCATGACCGCGTTCGGCGTCACCGCGCCCCAGGTGAACACAGCGCTCTACGCCTACAACATCGACGAGACCGGCGGGCGCGCCGACATCGGCGGCCGCGAGCAGACCGTGCGCGTGCTCGGCCAAGCGTCCACTATCGATTCGCTGCGCCGCCTGACCATTCCCGCCAACGGGCGCTACGTGCAGCTCTCCGACATCGCCGAGATCGGCGACGGACAGTCGGAGCCCCGCGCCTTCGCGCTGCTGAACGGGCGCCCTGTCGTGGGCTTCGAGGTGAACGAGACGGTCGGCGCCGACGAGATCAAAACCGAGCGCGCGGTGAAGGCCGCCATCGGCAAGCTGGAGCGCGCCTATCCCGCGGTCGCCTTCACCCAGATCATCGACACGGTGGACGAGACGCGGCTTTCCTACGAGGCGACGGTGCACGTGCTGCTGGAAGGCATGGTGCTGGCGGCGCTGGTGGTCTTCGTCTTCCTGAAGAGCTGGCGCGCCACCGCGATCGCTGCGACCGCCATGCCGCTGTCCTTGATCCCGACCTTCTCGGCGGTGCAACTGTTCGGCTTCAACCTCGACGTCATAAGCCTGCTCTCCCTCACCCTGGTCATCGGCATCCTGGTCGACGACGCCATCGTCGAGATCGAGAACATCGAAAAACGCATCGAGCGTGGCGAGACCCCCTACCGCGCCGCGCTGATCGGGGCGGACTCGATCGGGCTGGCGGTGGTCGCCACCACCGCCACCATCGTCGTGGTGTTCACCCCGGTTTCCTTCATGGGCGGCATACCTGGCCAGTTCTTCAAGGAGTTCGGCCTCACGGTGGCCGTCGCCGTCATGTTCTCCCTGGTGGTGGCGCGCCTGCTGACGCCGCTCCTGGCCGCCTACTTCCTGAAGCCGCGCTCCCACATCCAGCCGAGCCGGCCGATGGGCGGTCGCTACCGCAAGGCGTTGGACTGGGCGATGAGCCATCGATGGCTGGCCGCCGTCGCGGGCCTGGTGATCTTCGTCGCCTCGCTAGCGCTCATGGGCACCCGGCCGACGGGCTTCCAGCCGGTCGGCGATCCCGGCTACTTCTACCTGAACATCGAAGGGCCTCCGGGGGCGACGCGGGCCGACATGGTCGCCAGCGTCGAGCGCGCCACCAAGATGCTGCTGGCCCAGCCCGATGCGGACCGCGTCTACGCCCAGGTCGGCGAGGGCAACCCGTCGCAAGAGGGCCAGGACCTGAACAACGGCGTGTTGACCGTGGTGCTGAAGCCCGTTCGACGCCTGACCACCGAAGGCTTCAAGAAGAGTATCCGCCCCCTGCTCCGACAGCAGCCGGACGTGCGCGTCAACACCCAGGGCAGCGGCTTCGGCGGCTCAGCGGACGTGGAGATCGTGCTGGCCAGCCAGAACGGGCCGGCCCTGGAGGTGAGCCAACTCGAACTCATGCGCGAGATGCGCCGCGTGCCCCAGCTGTCCGACGTGCGCCCCTCGCCCATGCCCTCGGGCCCCGAACTGGTAGTGCGGCCCAAGGCCGACGAGGCCGCCAGGCTCGGCGTCACCTCAGACGCCCTGGCCCAGGTCCTGCGCATCGCCACCATCGGCGACATTGACGCCGCGGTGTCCAAGTTCAGCGAGGGCGAGCGGCGCATCCCCATCCGCGTGCGCCTGCCCGAGGCCGACCGCACCGACGTGGCCACCCTCGGCCAGCTGCAGGTTCCGACTGTCAGCGGAGGCTCGACCCCGCTCGCCTCGGTCGCCGACCTGAGCTTCGAGGCCGGACCCGCTCGCCTGGTGCGCTATGGGCGGGAGCGACGCGTCTCGGTGCAGGCGGACCTGAACGGCGCCAGCCTCGGCACGGCCTTGAAGGTGGTCAAGGCGCTGCCGGTGATGCAGCATCTGCCGGCCGACGTGCACCAGCCCGATGTCGGCGACGCGGAGGCGCTCGGCGAGATCATCGGCGGCTTCATAATCGCGCTCTTCACCGGCATCGGGCTGATCTACGCGGTGCTGGTCCTGCTGTTCCGCAGCTTCTTCAAGCCCCTGATCATCCTGGGGGCGCTTCCGCTCAGCTTGGCGGGGGCGTCCGTGGCGCTAACGCTCTGCGGCATGGAGATCGATATGCCGGTCTTCATCGGCCTGCTCATGCTCTTCGGGATCACGGCCAAGAACTCCATCCTGCTGGTGGAGTTCGCCATCGAGGACGAGCGCGCCGGCCAGGATCGCTGGACCGCCCTGCACAACGCCTGTCGCGAGCGCGCCCGCCCGATCGTGATGACCACCGTGGCCATGGTGGCGGGCATGCTGCCGACCGCGCTGGGCGTCGGCGCCGGTTCGGAGTTCCGTAAACCCATGGCGGTGGCGGTGATCGGCGGCCTGATCAGCTCCACCTTCCTCAGCCTCATCCTGGTGCCGGTGATCTACCTCTTCATCGACGGCTTCGAGGCTTGGCTCCGGCCCAAGTTCACCCGCTTCGTGACCGCCAGGCAGCCTGGCGACGACGCCCCGATCCGCGAAGGCGAAGAGACGCTCGTCACCCAGGGCGCCTGACCCATCTCCCGCAAGGAAAGGCGCAGTTGCGTCGTACAGGGTGCGGATTGGGCTCTGGCCGCATGCGGGCTGGCCGTCACCATCGTAGGCATCCCCTTCGGCATCCGGCATTAAGGCCGACCAGCCCCCCTCCGGCGCCAACGGACCTGCTTATCTTCAGTCTTCAACGAAAACGATCTTGCGACGCATTCGCAAGTGTGGAAGGTTGAGGTCTCGGAGTTGGAGACCGTCATGCGTGAATCCCCGAGGCCCTATCAGGCCGACGATCCTGCGGACCTGGACGGCGGGTGCGCCTCCCGCTTCCGGGACCTGGCGCGAGGCGAGCAGCTGATGCTGTGGAGTTTGCGCACCATAGCGCTTGGCCACGGCGACTGCCCGGCGCTGCAGCGCGCCCTGGAGGTCGCGCTGGGCTCCTCGGCGGAGGAGGCGTTCACCGGCTTGTTCGTGGCGGTTCGCACGCTCGGCTGGTGCGCCAGGCGCCCGCTACGGCTGCACGTCCCGGGCTGTGACCGGGTCAGCGAGGACGAGCTAAGCCTGCTGGCGGTGTTCTCCGCCGCCGGTCATGCCATGGTGGGCGGCGACGAACGCGAGGTGCGTCGCCGCCTGGCGGCGATGATCGAACCGCCGGTGACGCAGGGCCTGCTGATGACGCTGCAGACCGTCACGAGCGCTCTGGAGGTCAACGACTATGCCTTGCCCGAGCACGTCGGAGCGATCGTCCGGCGCCGCCTCCACTGACGGCGATGGCTTCGGACCCGCGCCGCCTGGCCGGCCTTGGGCCGTCGCGACTTGGAGGGCCTGAACCTCGCCTTGCGCGAGGCGTTGAGTTCCAGCGCGGGAGGATGACCGCCCTCCCGCGGCAAACTTCAGCTTACGGACGGATGCGAATGGCCTCCAACACCGCTTCCTCGACCTCTCCCCTGGCTGTGCAGGTTTCCGGCCGGCACATGGCGGTGGGCGAAGCGCTCCGAACGCGTATAACTGACGAGCTGGTGGCCGGGATCGGGAAGTATTTCGATCGAGGGGGCAGTGCAGAGGTGACGGTCATGCGCGATGGCCATGGCCTATGCGTCGACGTGGTGATCCTGCTCGCTACCGGCCAGCAACTGGTGGCCCGCGGTCAGGGCGGCGACGCCCACGCCGCCTTCGACTCCGCCCTGACCAAGGTCGAGACCCGCATCCGCCGCTACAAGCGCCGCCTGGTGAACCACCACGCCAACGGCGCGGTGAAGGGCGATCCTGAGATGGCGGCCTTGACCGTGCTGCGCGCGCCTGACGACGAAAACGAATTCGACGAAGACTGGGGCGCGGACGGCTCTGCCGGCGACGGCGCCCCCGCCGCCATGATCATCGCCGAAGCGCAGGCTGCGGTGAAGACACAGACCGTCTCGATGGCGGTGATGGAGCTCGATCTTACCGGCTCGCCCGTGGTGCTGTTCCGAAACGCCGCCCATGGCGGCCTGTCGGTGGTCTATCGCCGCGGCGACGGCAACATCGGCTGGATCGACCCCGAGCGGACGCCGATGGCGCCGTCCGCCCCATCGTTCCAGCACGCGCGGATGTGATATGCGCCCCAGCGCGCCTGGCTCTATGATCGTGCCGGGACGGCCTGGAAGATCGTGGACATGGATATAGGCCACTGGTTGGAGCCGGGCGCGATCGCCCTGCGGCTTGGCGCCGACGGCAAGCGCCAAGCGCTGGCGGCCCTGTCGGGTGTCGCCGCCCGCGTTCTGCGCCAGCCGTCCGGAGACATCCTGGATCGGCTGTTGGAGCGCGAAGCGGAGGGCTCCACCGGTGTCGGTAAGGGTGTGGCCCTGCCGCATGCGCGTGTGGCCGGGCTTACTGGCCTGAAGGCGGTGTTCGTGCGGCTGGAGACGCCAGTCGACTTCGACGCGGTGGACGGCCAGCCGGTGGACCTGATGCTCGCCCTGTTCGCGCCAGAGGGTTCCGGCGCGGAGCATCTGCGGGCGCTCGCCAAGGCTTCGCGGGCGCTGAGGCGAGCCGAACTGCGCGAGCAATTGCGCAAAGCCCGCACCACCGACGCCATCTGCGTGTTGCTGGCGCAGGAGAGTTCGAGTTCTGCGGCATGAACGCTCCCGGCAAGGCCGGAAGCGCACTCACATCAGTGAACGGCTACCGGCGCTAACTCGTTGGCCAGCGCCGCAGCATAAGCGGAGTCGCGATCCGCCAGTACCGCCAACCGCGCACCGTTGGCTCCGTGCACCGCGTATAGAATCTGGTCCGGGGTGAGCTCTACACCCTGCCGCGCCTCGAGTGGCGTTGTGGCGAGGATTTCCTGCGCCTTGATCGGCCGAACGTAGACGAGGTCCGGGCCGCCCAGGGCGGCGAAAGCTTCGGTTGTCAGCGATGGCGTCATCATGACCGCCTCCTAATGTTTGCGAACGTCCGTGCAAGCCGCCGGTGAGCCGGCCGTACGGATGGGGATGTGCTTGATCGAGCGCTCCGGCTCCGGCCGCCACACGTCCAGGTGCAGCAGGCCATGCTCCAGCAGGGCGCCCTCCACCTCCATGCCGTCAGCGAGGACGAACGTGCGTTGGAACCCCCGCGCCGCGATCCCGCGGTGCAGGTAGGCCAAACCTTCGCGGCCGTCGCCCTTGCGC
This sequence comes from uncultured Caulobacteraceae bacterium, assembly GCA_937863535.1. Taxonomy (GTDB): domain Bacteria; phylum Pseudomonadota; class Alphaproteobacteria; order Caulobacterales; family Caulobacteraceae; genus CAHJWH01. Next base: position 3,481 of record CALMGB010000246.1, on the reverse strand, counting down.
CGGCCGGTGACCAACAGCTGGTTTTGCTCCACGGTCACCTGCAGTTGATCGGGCGAGAAGCCCGCAACGGCCATGGTGATGAGGATGCGGTCGTCGGACAATTGCTCGACGTTGTAGGGCGGATAGCCCTCCACCGCAGCCTTGGCGGCGCGTTCGATCAGCACGCGTGTCGGCTCGAAACCGAGCAAGAACGGGCTATCGAACACAAGTGTCCGGGTGGTCATGGCCAAAGTCCTCTTGCAAGCGACTTGGCGAGGCCTTCCGCACCCGATACCGGCGTGCCTTGCCTCGACGTTCTCAAGATGGTTTCGAGGGGGGTGGTTTTCAATCCGATCCGCCTCAGCTGGCTTCCCCTCACGGTTGAAAGCGCGCGTCCGCAGCAGCTGAAGGGCGCAAGGCTGCGTTAACCTTCGCGGCCGAGCCGCCAGTTCATCCTAGGAAACCAGCGCCATGCCGAAAGCAGTTGTAATCGGGGCCGCCCTGCTGGCGGCGGCAGGAGCTGCGGGCGCCGCCCAGGCAGGCGGCTACGGTGGTCATGGCGGCCGCGGCGGAAGCTATTCCGGCGCAGTGGCGGGCGCCAGCGCCCAGGCGCACAGTTCCGCCTATGCTACCGCAGGCGCCGGCGGCCGTTCCAGCTTCCGCAGCGGCGGCTTCAGCAACTACGGCGGCAACGCTGTCGGCTGGGGCTTCAACCATGAGGGCGGCCAAAGTTACGGCGGTCGCGGATACGGCGGCCAGGGCTATGGCGGCCACCCCATGGGATATGGCTCGGGATCGGCTTATCGCGGAAGCTACGGCGGCCAACCTCCCGGTCATCAGGGATACGCCGCTGGTTACGGCCGCGGCTACGGCCAAGGCTATGGCGAGTACGGCGCCCGCGGCGGCTATGGACGTGGGGGCGACGGGTTTGGCTACGGCCTGCTCGCCGGAAGCGCCCTCGGTTTCTACGCTGGGGGCGCGGGTTATGGCTATGGTGGGGATTACGGCTACGATTCCAGCTCTGGCTATGCACAAGGCTACGACGACGGTGACTACGCGTCTCAGGGCGGCTATGGCGATTACGTTGGTGGCGGATACCCGGAAGGCGCTTATGCGCCCAACGGAGCCGTTAACGGCTCCGCCCCGCAGGGAGATGGCGGCGCCTACGCCTACGGATACAACGGTTATGCCGAAACGCCAGACATGAGCTACGGCGGCCAAGCCTACATGGGCCAGATTGGTTATTATGGTGGCTGGACCGGCCAAGCCTGCGGCTGCTGAGTGCTCGAAGAAAACCCCTCGCGACCATGTCGCGAGGGGCATTTATCAGCTGCGATGCGGGGTCGTTAGGCCCAACGTCTTACCATCCGTAGTAGCCGTAGCCGGGGTAACCGTAGCCGTATCCCGGATAACCGTAGCCGTACCCGTAGTAGGGGTAGTAGCTGCTACCGATGGCCGAGCCAATCGCGAATCCGGCCAGACCGCCATAGAGGCCGTAACCATATCCACCGTACCCGCGGCCATAGCCGTAGCCGTAGCCACTGCGATAGCCGCCATAACCGCCGCGGTAACCACCGTAGCCGCCCCCGCGGTATCCACCGCCGAAGCCACCGCCGCGATAACCGCCACCGCCACCACCGTGGAAGCCGCCACCACCGCCATGAAAGCCGCCGCCGCCAAGCTGGGCAGAGGCCGTCTCCACTGAACCAAGCGTCGCGGCCAGGGCCAAAGCCGCTACCGCACCCGCCGTCACTACCTTCCGCATCTCAAAACCTCCGGACGAAACGTCCTCCTTGGCGATGAAACGCGCTAGGAGGCCTTCGGCTCCAGAGGTGTTAATTCCAGCTCACGATGGCAAGGCCGAGCGGTCTCGCACCTGCGGCGCCGTCGCGCTATGGAGAGATTGGCGGAGTACGGGGGCTTCATGGCGCAGCAGCCAGCGGGTATGGTTCTGGAGGCGATGGCGGTAGGACTGGCGGCCGAACAGCTGCGCACCGTGACGCCCTCCGACCTGATCGACTTCGCCGAGGTGTCCGGCGACCGCAACCCGCTGCACATGGACGAGGACTACGCCGAAGCCTCACCCTTCCGGGGGCGGGTCGCGCACGGCATGCTGCTGGGCGCCTGGATTTCGGCGCTGCTGGGCGAGAAGCTGCCGGGACCGGGCGCGATCTACGTGTCCCAGAGCCTGACCTTCAAGCGGCCGGTGCGGATCGGCGACGAGGTGTTGACCCGGGCCGAGGTGTCGGAGGTCGATTTGAAAGCCGGCCATGTGCGGCTCACAACCCGCTGCTCGGTCCAGGGCAAGACGGTGCTGGAGGGCGAAGCCATCCTGCGCGCGCCCAGGGCCGCGCCCCGCGCCATCGCCTCCAGGGCGCGCTGAGGCCGAGACCGAGTGTCCTTGCACATCATCAACGGCTGGCGGGGGCTGGAACCCGACCAGCGCGGCGGATCCATGGCGCTCGGCAACTTCGACGGCGTGCATAGGGGCCACCGCCAGGTGATCGCGGACGCCGCGCGCGCCGCCGCGGCCCTGCACGTCCCCCTGGCGGTGATCAGCTTCGAGCCGCATCCCCGCCGCTGGTTCGCTCCGGGCGCCGAGCCCTTCCGCCTCCTGACTCCGGACCAGCTCGGACGGGTGCTGGCCGACCTTGGCGTGGACCGCCTCCACCTCCTGGCCTTCGATGCGGAACTGGCGGCGCTCAGCGATGAGGCCTTCGCCCGGGACGTCCTGGCCGAGGGTCTGGGCGCCCGCCATGTGGCGGCGGGTTTCGACATCACTTTCGGGGCCGGGCGCACCGGCGATCCTAAGAGCCTGCGAGGCTATGGAGAGCAGTTCGGCTTCAGCGTCTCGATCGCCCCGCCCGTGTCCGGCGCGGACGGTGGCGAATGTTCCTCCACTGAGGTTCGACAAGCCCTGCGCGAGGGCGATCCGCGCCACGCCGCCCGCCTGCTCGGCCGGCCTTTCGCCATCGAGGGGGTCGTCGTCCATGGTGACCAGCTGGGGCGCACCATCGGCTTCCCCACCGCCAACATCTCGCTGGAGGACTACGTACGACCACTGTTCGGCATCTACGCCGCGCGCACCCGGCTGGCCGACGGACGCGAAATCCCCGGCGTGGCCTATGTCGGCCGCCGCCCGACGGTCGTGGACGGGGTGGACGAGCGGCTGGAGGTCAACCTGTTCGACTTCGACGAGGATCTCTACGGTCAGACCCTTGAGGTCGAGCTCACCGACCTGGTCCGCGGCGACCGCAAGTTCGACAGCCTGGACGCCATGATCCACCAGATGGAGCTGGACGCCGCCCGCGCCCGCGAGCTGCTGATGCCGACGTTCTGAGCGACAAGGACGCGCAGCCCATCCTCACGCGTGGTCAGACGCGCTGACGGCCCAGCATTCCGCCAACCACCCGTTTTAGGTCGAACCCGCCGCCGGACAGCCCTCCGGCGCGGAACGCCCGTCCGCACAGCCACACGACCAGCCCTGCCGTCGCCCACATCC
>CALMGB010000245.1 GCA_937863535.1 uncultured Caulobacteraceae bacterium | reverse complement strand
AGCGTGGCGCCGGACGAAGCCGCGCAAGGTAGGACATTGCCCAACGCCGCTTCGACCCGATGATCCGACCCCACCATGTAGCTTTTTCCGCGTCCTGTTAACTGATTTTACGGGGCCAGAGTGGCGACGCGTTCTGTTCGACAACAAGCAGCTCCTATCCTGGAACGGCAAAAATATTGTCCAGTTTTATCTACCCTCTCACCTAAGCCACAGAGTATACGAGACTATCTCTTCGATTGACGGCCAAAGGGTCCAGTATCTAAAGTTTACTGATGCGACAGTGTTCACGAAGCAAGCCAAGGAGCTTGGGATACCAGATAGCTTCCGGGAGAACGGAAACCCATTCGGAGAACGATTTGGTTATTCGGCAGACGCGGTGACGGACGAGCAGATGGCGGTGGCTGGCCTTTACCGAACAGCCGACGAGGTAATTGACCATCTTTGGCGATAGGCGGAACTGGCGGTTTGACGATTGGACGACATGGACGCGCTTACAAGCTGGCACTTTTGGTTTCGTGTGAAGACAGGACTTAAGCCGGGAGCTTGGGTCTTATGCGGCCCATTCGCAACCGAAGCCGAAGCCAGGAGTAATCGTAACCGTGAAAAGGGGAATTGGGACGCCGAGGTGACGAACGTCTATGGCGCGACGACACCAGAGGAGCGCGAGCGGACCAGACCAAGGGACGATCCCGGCGACTAATAGGCCGGCGTCGCCCTCAACACGCAGTTGCTATACGTCCGCTCTTGGGCGGAAGGTCGGGCAGCCCCGAGCGGCGAGTTCTTGGAGGCGGTCTGCCGACCGAAGCCTACCCTTCGCCCGCACTCGCAGCGTCCGCTCCTTGGCGGGAAGGCTGGGCCATACCAAATGGAGAGTTTACCGAGGCATGCTCATACGTGCTTGCGACCCAAAGCAGCCTGTTGGAACGTCCGCTCCCGAGTACAGCTGCCCACCAGCCTGAAGCACTCAGCAGCAGCCAGGTCGACGCCTGAAACATGCGGGAGCGTCTGCTTTCGTCACCCTTGCCGGAAAAAGCCCTGGCGACGCTCCGGAGCGCAACGAAGGCGGCTTAATGCGGCGGAGTGCGTCGCAAAGAAAGTGACCGCATTTCGCGTACGAGGCGAAACGGAGGCAGAAAGGCGGCCGGCGTAATGCTTTTGCATTATGGACCCAGCGGTATCCATCATTCACGAGTCCGCTTCGTTATCCGCAATGTGCGGAGGGGATTCTCGTTATGAAAAAAACCGGATTAGCCGTCGCGGCGATGATGCTCTTTACGGGGGTGGGTGTAGGCTCGGCGGCACGAGCCGGAACCCTGTACAGCAACGACTTCAGCAGTGGCCTGAAGGGTGTGGCTGTTAATGATTCGACGATCACCACCTCACCGTCTGGCGAAAGCTTTCTCGAGCTAACCAATTACGGGTCTTCGGCGACCATTGATCTAAACACATCTTCCTATATCGGCCAACCTCTCACGCTAGGCTTTACAATTGATGTAGTCGGCTCAATGGATGGCGACGCGCAGAACGGGGGTGGAAGTGGCGACGCATTCAGGGTGACATCCGATGCCTCTACGCTTTTCAACTATACGTTCGCCAACTACGGCGGCGGTAACACCCAAAGCTATCCCATAGCAGGTAGCGCGCCGGCAACTGGGGCCAGCGGGACCGACACTTTGGGTTACTCCGGCTTCCCGGATTCCGGAAATGGCATCCAGGATAGCATCTACAACATCACCCTTGGGGTTACCCCGACGGCATCGACCACCGATCTGACGTTTACAAGCTTCGCGAATGAGGGGCCGGGGAACGAATTTTATGGCTTAGATAATTTGTCCGTGACTGGTCAGGCGAATTCGATCTCCGCCGCCCCTGAGCCCTCCACCTGGCTCCTCATGTTCGTCGGCATCGGCGGCATCGGCCTGATGCTCCGCCGGGCGAAGAAGACGATGGGCTTCCGGTTCAAGGACGCCCTGAGCGCCTGATTCACTCACTTGGGAAGTTAGACAGCGCGGCCCGGGAGCGATCCTGGGCTGTTTTGCTGTCGAGTGCTGATGTCGGACTCCCATCCACAGCACGGGTTCGGAGTGTCGGCTCCTGGGCAGAAAAGGCTGCGCGCGGCGGAATGTCGCGTTTCTGGTACCGGGCCGGTACGTGCTCGCGACCCTATGCGGCCATCCCTAGGGTGGGCAATGCTTCGACCCGGTGACGTGTGTTGCGACGCAATTTTACTTGTGTCAGCTTCCGCTGACTAATGGGGGCGGATGATGCTTAGTCGAATCCTTGCGGGCTTAGCGGTAGGCGTACTTTTCAGTAGTTCCTTCGCGTGGGCGCAATCCAGCTCGTCCATGGCGCCAGTGCGGCCGGTGTCGGACACCCGCTATGGCGAGACGCTTACCGATCCGTACCGCTGGATGGAGGACAAGGGGCCGGAGTTCATGGCGTGGCTGCACACGCAGGACGCCGCAACTCGGGCCTACTTCGACGCCATGCCAGGCTACAAGACATTCGTTGGCCAGGAGAAGACCGCCTTCCGATCCGTCGTCGGCCTCAGCGGCCTGCAGCGGGTGGGCGACATGCTCTACTACCAGCGCCAAGGCCTGGCCGACGCCCAGCCTAGCCTGTACGTGCGCCCGTTGGCCGGTGGCGCGGAACGGCGACTGGTGGACCCGGTCGCGCTGGTCGGCTCGACCGCCAACATCACCTACTACGCGCCGTCTCCCGACAACCGCTTCCTCATGTACGCCATGTCCAAGGACGGGTCGGAAGAAGCCAGCCTGTACACGCTGGACATCCGCACGGGCAGGGCTCTGCCCGAGGTGATCGATCGTGGGCGGCAGGCGGTTCCGTCCTGGTCCGCAAGCGGAGATGTCGTGTTCTACACCCGCATGAAGGCCCACTTCGCCGATGCGGCCGACCGGTTTGAAGATCTGACGGTGCTGGCGCATCGCCCGGGTGATGATCCCGATCAGGATCGGCCTGTAGCCACGGGCATAGGCTTGGGCAGCAGCCTAGGTCGTCAAGCCTGGGTCACCATTACCGGGCTACCGGATAGCGAGTACGTGCTGGCCCAGGCCAACAGCGGGGTGTCCGAGAACTCAGAATGGTTTGTGGCGCGCGAAGCCGACTTCAAGGGCTCGGGTTCGCCGAAGTGGCGTTGCATCGCCGCCCTTGACGACAAGGTCGACCTCGCCCCCGTCATCCATGGCCACTTCGCCTACATGGTGGTGTTTAAGACCACGCCCCGTCGCGAGATCGTGCGGATCGATCTGGACCATCCGGACGTGTCGCGAGCGCAGGTGATCGCGCCGCAGCAGGACCAGGTGGTGCGCAACCTCGCCGGCGCTGCCGACGGCCTGTACGTGGCCTACGGCGACCCGTCCGGCTTCAGGCTTGAGCGGATCGACTACGAGAGCGGGGCTCGCGTTCCGATCGCCCTGCCTTATGCGGGCTCCATCGGAGACCTGGCGGCCGATCCGCGCACGCCGGGGGTCACACTCGGCCTGCAGTCCTACGTTCGCCCGACCGCGGCGCTGGACGTGGTCGATGATCGAGCGCGAGACCTTCACCTCGCCCCGCCCTTCGCGCTGGACCTGACGCCGCTGACCGTCGAGACGATCTACGCCACGGCCAGGGACGGAACTCGCATTCCCGTCTCGGTGCTGCACCGCAAGGACCTGAAGCGCGACGGCTCGGCGCCCACGGTCGCGGAGGCGTACGGCGCCTACGGCGTTTCCCAGGATCCCGCCTTCATGCCGGGATTCATGCCCTTCCTCTTGCACGGCGGCGTGCTGGCGGAGGCCCACGTGCGCGGCGGCGGCGACTATGGCGAGGAATGGCACCTGGGTGGAAAGGGGCCGACCAAGCCCAACACTTGGCGCGACTTCATCGCCTCTGTGCAGGCGCTGGAGGCCCAGGGCTTCACCTCGAAGGCCAAGCTCACGGGCATCGGCATCAGCGCCGGCGGCATCATGATCGGCCGCACGGTCACCGAGCGGCCGGATCTGCTCAAGGCCGCGATCATGTGGGCGCCCATGACCAACATGCTGCGCTTCGAGACCACCGAGGGTGGGCCCTCCAACACCGCCGAGTTCGACTCGACCGAGACGCCGCAGGGCTACGCAGCCCTGCGCGCCATGGACGCCTACTCCCACGTGGTGGACCACACCGTTTATCCCGCCACACTGATCACCGTCGGCGTGAACGACCATAGGGTCCCGCCCTGGATGGGCGCGGAGATGGCGGCCCGTCTGCAGGCGGCGAACTCCAGCGGCCAGCCCGTGATGCTGAGAGTCGACTTCGAGGGCGGGCACCACGATATGGGCGTCGCCAAGGACGATATGGCCCAGCAATTCGCCGACACCTTCGCCTTTGCGCTTCAGGCTGCAGGCGATCCGCAGTTTCAACCTCAAAGCTCCGCCGCGCCCACCACCCAGCCAGCTACGGGGGCGCAGTGAAGTCATCTCGCTTCAGGGCGAGCCGACACGGCCGCCGCCACCCTTCGCTGCCGGCCTGAGAGCTGCCCTGCGGCGGGATGCCTCATATCAGTTGCGCGGAACCCTAAGTTTGCGGACGGAGGACGGTGACCGGGTTCGACCGAGGCTGTGGAAAAACATGCAGCTGCTGAGCTGAGTTT
>CALMGB010000244.1 GCA_937863535.1 uncultured Caulobacteraceae bacterium | reverse complement strand
CCTACGATTGCGGCGACAAGATCGGCTGGCTCCGCGCCAACGTAGCCCTGGCGCTTAAGCGGCCGGACCTGGGCGAAGCCGCGCGCATGGCGTTGGCGCCGCTGTTCTGACCCGGTGATCCTCCCTACGCGCAGCGTGGGAAGGTGGCCGCGAAGCGGACGGATGGGCCGCGCGTGAGCGCGGAAGACGCGGCCTCCACCGTGGCTCGCCCGGCTGCGCCGGACGCCCCCTCTCGGCCTTCGGCTATACTCCTTCACCTGCGGTGGGGAAGAGCTCCGCCCCTTGCCGCCATGCTGTGGACGCTTTAGGCAGGCAGACCGGTCGCGGAACGATCGACCGCTTCGCCGAGCCACACCTCCATGACTGCAACACCCGAAACTTCCGCCGCCAATGCGGCCTCGGGTGAGCCGAAGGAGTCTCCTCGCTTGGCCAAGCCGAAATCCAGCGGCGCCGCGCATGAGCTGATCGAGCTCGGCAAGACCGTCTTCTACGCCCTGCTGATCGCGTTCGTGCTGCGGGTGGTGCTGTTCCAGCCCTTCACCATCCCCTCGGAGTCCATGGAGCCCGCCCTGCTCAAGGGCGACTACATCATCGTCTCCAAGTTCGCCTACGGCTGGAGCCGCCATTCCATCCCGCTCAGCCCCCCCATAGGACACGGCCGCCTACTGGGCCAGCAGCCCCAGCGCGGCGACATCATCGTCTTCAAGCTGCCCCGCGACGACGGCAAGACCGACTACATCAAGCGCCTGGTCGGCCTGCCCGGAGACAGGATCCAGGTGATCCACGGCGCCGTCTCGGTCAACGGCCACCCGATCCCGCGCCAGGTCATGGCGCCGGGGACCGACCAGACCGCCTTCGGGGGCGAGTTTCCCGTGGCCCGCTTCCGCGAGACGCTCGCCAGCGGCAAGAGCTACGTCGTCAACAGCTACGGGCCCGACGGACCGGCGGACAATACCGGCGTCTATGTCGTGCCGCCGAACTGCTACTTCATGATGGGCGACAACCGCGACAACTCGGAAGACAGCCGCTTCGACCCTGGCGACATCCCGCCGGGCGCCTCCTCCTGCCCCTGGAACCGCGACACCGACCGCTTCGTCTCCTCGGACCTGGGCGTCGGCTTCGTGCCCTTCGACAACCTGGAGGGTCGCGCCGACATCATCCTGTTCTCCTGGAAGCCCGGCGTGTCGCTGCTGAAGCCCTGGACCTGGGTCACCGACGCCCGCTGGGGCCGCTTCTTCCACCTGCTGGGCTGATGGCGCCCCGCTGATGGCGCATGTGGACCGGCGCGCGGCGGCCGTCGCGGAGCTGCAGTCGCGCCTGGGCTGGACGTTCCGCGATCCGGCACTGCTCGAACACGCCCTGACCCACGCCAGCGTCGGCGACCGCACCCCCGGCGCCGCCAACAACGAGCGGCTGGAGTTCCTGGGCGACCGGGTGCTGGGCCTCGTCATCGCCGAGCGGCTGTACGATGACCTGCCCTCCGCCGCTGAGGGCGAGCTGGCCATCCGCCTAAACGCCCTGGTCAGCCGCACCGCCTGCGCCCGGGTGGCGCGGCGGGCGGGCTTCGGCCCCGCGCTCCGGCTCGGCGGCAGCGAGAGCAACGCTGGCGGCCGCGACAAGGACGTGATCCTGGCTGACGCCTGCGAGGCGGTTCTGGCGGCCGTCTACCGCGACGGAGGGCTGGAGGCGGCGCGCGCCGTGGTCACCACCCTCTGGGGCGAGGACATCGACGACTTCGACCCCGCGAGGCTCAAGGACGTGAAGACCCGCCTGCAGGAATGGGCTCACGCCAGAGGCTCTAGCCCGGCCTACGAGGTGACCAGCCGCGCCGGCCCCCAGCACGCCTCGCGCTTCATCGTTGAGGTCAGAGTACAGGGCGTCGAAGCCGCCATCGGTGAGGCTTCATCTCGCCAGGGCGCCGAGAAGGCCGCCGCGGCGGCCATGCTGGAAAGGGAGGGACTGTGACCGACATCCCCGAAGCGTCCGGGCTGACCCGCGCCGGCTTCGCCGCCATCCTGGGCGCGCCGAACGCCGGCAAGTCGACCCTGGTGAACCGGCTGGTGGGGGCGAAGGTCTCCATCGTCACCCAAAAGGTCCAGACCACCCGCTTCCCCGTCCGTGGCGTCGCGATGGAGGGTGCCAGCCAAGTCGTGCTGGTGGACACGCCGGGCGTCTTCACCCCGCGGCGCAGGCTCGACCGCGCCATGGTGCGCAGCGCCTGGGCCGGCGCCCAGGACGCTGACACCGTGGTTCACCTGATCGACGTGGCGGGCGAGCTAGGCTCGACGGCCGGGGACGCCACGCCAGCCCAGCACCGCTCGGTCCAGGACACGACCACCATCACCGCAGGCCTGAAGGCCGCCGGTCGCCAGGCGATCCTGGCCTTGAACAAGATCGACCTGGTCAAGCGCGATCAGCTCCTCGGCCTTTCCGAGCGGCTGTTCGCGGAAGGCACGTACAGCGAGGCGTTCATGATCTCCGCCCACAACGGCTCGGGCGTGGACGACCTGAAGCGGCGCCTCGCCGAACTGATGCCGGAAGGGCCGTGGCTATACCCGGAGGACCAGACCGCCGACCTGCCCGTGCGCCTGCTCGCCGCGGAGATCACCCGGGAAAAGCTCTACCTGCGCCTGCACGAGGAGCTGCCCTACGCCGCCTCCGTCGAGACCACCGCCTTCGAGGACAAGGCGGACGGCTCGGCCCGGATCGAGCAGACCATCTATGTGGAACGCGAGAACCAGCGCCCCATCGTGCTGGGCGAGCGTGGCCAGACCCTGAAGTGGATCGGCCAGAAGAGCCGCGAGGATCTGGCCGGCATCCTGGACCGCCCGGTGCACCTGTTCCTGCACGTGAAGGTCGCGCCGAGCTGGTCGGAGGACCGCAATCTCTACCGCGACATGGGGCTGGATTTCGAGGCGTGAAGTCATGCTAGCCCTTCGAACGCCAGCGAGCGACCAACCCTTACAACCGGCCTCATCCTGAGCTGGAGGTAGGCGGGGCGGCTTGGAGCAAGGCGGCTAGGCTTGAAAGCCGGCTTGCTCCTCCTCACTCTCATCCGCGTGGACGAGAGCTGACCATGGCGCATCCGCCCCCCGCCCAAACC
>CALMGB010000243.1 GCA_937863535.1 uncultured Caulobacteraceae bacterium | reverse complement strand
CATGGCCGGACACGCCCCTGGCCTCCCCGCCCGCGTCGTGGCCAACCTCCCCTACAACATCGCGACGCCCCTGCTCGTCGGCTGGCTCACCGGCGGCTTCCAGCCCGCCTCAATGACGCTGATGTTCCAGAAGGAGGTTGCGGACCGGATCGCCGCGCCCTGTGGCTCCGAGGCCTACGGGCGGCTCTCCGTCCTCGCCCAGTCGCTCGCGGAGACAGAGGTGGTCATGCGCCTGCCCGCCCGCGCCTTCACCCCGCCGCCGAAAGTGGACTCCGCGGTGGTCCGTCTGGACCGCCGCGCCCAGGGCCCGGACGCGGCCCAGACCGCGCGGCTGGAGCTGGTCACGCGCCACGCCTTTGGTCAGCGCCGCAAGATGCTGCGCTCCAGCCTGAAGGCGCTCGGCGGCGAGGCCCTGCTCGCGAGGGCGGGCGTGGATCCGAACGCGCGAGCGGAGACGGTGAGCGTCCAACAGTTCCAGGTGCTGGCGCGGATGCTCTAGCGCGGGCGCTCGAGCTGCCAGGTCAGGTGTGATCGCACCGTCGGCCACTCGGAGGCGGTGATGCTGTAGACGCAGGTGTCGCGCAGGGCGCCGTCCCGGGTCCGCTGGTGGCAGCGCAGTACGCCATCCAGCTTGGCGCCCAGCCGCTCGATCGCGCGCCGGCTCTGCTGGTTCAGGAAGTGGGTGCGTAGCTCCACGGCCAGGCAGCCGGCCTGCTCGAAGGCATGGGCCAGGAGCAGCAGCTTCGCCTCGGTGTTCAGCGGCGTCCGGTGGACGGTCCGGGCGTACCAGGTGGACCCGATCTCCGTGCGCGGGCCGATCGCGTCGATGTTCATGAAGCTGGTCATGCCGACGATCCGGCCTGACTGGCCGTCGACGACGCTGAACGGGACCATAGATCCCGCCGCCTGGAGGCCGAGCCGGCGTGCGATCTCCGCCTCCATGCCCTCCGGCGTCGGCACGGAGGTGTACCAGAGCTTCCACAACTCCCCGTCGCGCGCCGCTCCGACCAGCCCGTCGTGCTGGTCCATGGACAAGGGCGTGAGCCGGACGTGACGACCCGTGAGGGTCACGGGGCCAAAGGGTTTCGGCTCCAGTTCAGATGCTTGGCGGCCGGTCTTCACGCGCGGGGCGCGTCCAGCAACCCCGCCACGAAGTCGCCCAGCCAGGGGTTCCTGGCCCGCTTCAGCCGCTCGGCATGGTAGATGTGGGCCAGGTCGGCGTAGGCCTGGTCGAAGTCGTCGTTCACCAGCACGTAGTCATAGTCGCTCCAGCGCGCGATCTCGCCCGGGGCGCGGTCCAGCCGGCGAGCGATCACCTCCGCCCCGTCCTGGGCGCGGGCCACGAGGCGGCGACGCAGGTCCACCATGGTCGGCGGCAGGATGAAGATGCGGACGACGTCCTGCGGCGCCTGGGCGGCCACGCTGGAGGCGCCTTGCCAGTCGATGTCGAACAGCACGTCCCGCCCGGCCTCCAGGGTCGCCAGCACCGGCGCGCGCGGCGTGCCGTAACGGTTGTCGTGAACCTCGGCCCATTCGAGGAAGCCGCCATCCGCCACCCGGGCGTCGAATTCGGTGCGGTCGATGAAGAGGTACTCGCGGCCGTTCTGCTCCCCCGGGCGCGGACCTCGGGTGGTGCAGGACACGGAGAGCTCCAGGTCGGCGTGATCGGCCACCAGTCGCCGCGACATGGAGGTCTTGCCGGCGCCGGACGGGCTGGAGATGACCAGCATCAGCCCGCGCCGGAGCTGGCCGTGAGCGCGGTACAGGACCGACATGGATCAGCGATGCTCCAGCGGCGGCGGGATGGGTGCGCCGGCCAAGGCCTGCGACTCGGCCTGGCGCTTCTCGAACACGCGCCAGCGGGCGACGTTCTTCTGGTGCTCGGCCAGGGTCTTGGCGAAGACGTGGCCTCCACCGCCATCGGCGACGAAGTAGAGGTCGGCGCCGGGCGACGGATCGAGCACGGCCGCCAGCGAGGCGCGGCCGGGGTTGTCGATGGGCGTGGGCGGCAGGCCCGCGTTCAGGTAGGTATTGTAGGCGCCGGGCGCGGCCAGTTCCGACGCCCGCAGGCCGTGGCCGAGCGGTCCCGCGCCGTTGGTCAGGCCGTAGATCACGGTAGGGTCCGCTTCCAGCCTCACGCCCTGGCGCAGGCGATTGATGTAGACCGACGCCACATGGGGCCGCTCGGCCGCCAGGGCGGTCTCCTTCTCGACGATGGAGGCCAGGGCGACGGCCTGATCGGCGTCGGCGAAGGGCAGGCCCGGCTGGCGGTTGGCCCAGAGCGTGGCCAGCAGGCGCTCGCGGTCGTCCATCATGCGCTTCAGCAGGCTGGCGCGGGTCTGGCCGCGGACCACCTCATAGGTCTCCGGCATCAGCGACCCTTCCGGCGGGAGCGGAGCCGGGCCGGTGAGCACGTCGCTGCGGTTCAGCACGTCCACCGCCTGCCGGGACGAGAGACCCTCGGGAATGGTGATGCGGTGATGCACCACCAGGCCGCGACGCAGGCGGCCGATGACGTCCCGCAACGAGGCGCGCGACGGAAAGGCGTATTCGCCCGCCCGCATGTGGCGCGCGGCGCCTGTGACCTGGGCCGCGGCGAGGAACAGGGGCGCGGAGCGGATGACCCCGGCCTGCTGCAGGCTGGCTCCGATCTCCGAGACGCCGGCCCCGCGACGCAGGATGACCGTCGTGGACGGCCCGTTGCGGGCCTTCGGCCCTTTGCCATCGTAGACCCACAGACTGAGGCCCGCGAACAAGGCCACCACCAAGGCGAGGGTCGCCAGCGCACCCGCCATGCCGGCGAACAGGGGCCGGCCTTTGACGGACGGGGAGGATCCGGCGCGGCGCGGGCCGCGGCTCACTGGACCTTGGCGAGGACGAGCGAGGCGTTGGTGCCGCCGAAGCCGAAGCTGTTGGACAGGGCCACGTCGATCTTCATCGGCTTGGCGTGATGCGGCACGAGGTCGAGCTTCGTCTCCACCGACGGGTTGTCCAGGTTGATGGTGGGCGGCGCGATCTGGTCGCGAATGGCCAGGGCGGTGAACGCCGCCTCCACCGATCCGGCCGCGCCCAGCAGGTGCCCGATGGCGGACTTGGTGGAGGACATGGCCTTGCCCGCGGCGTGGTCGCCCAGCATCCGTTCGATGGCGCCGAGTTCGATCTCGTCGCCGAGCGGCGTGGAGGTGCCGTGGGCGTTGATATAGTCGATCTGGTCCGGGGTGACGCCGGCGTCCTTCATCGAAGCCTGCATGGCCCGGAACCCGCCATTGCCATCCGCGGCGGGCGCGGTGATGTGGTGGGCGTCGCCGGACAGGCCGTAGCCGATCACCTCGGCGTAGATCTTGGCGCCTCGCGCCAGGGCGTGCTCGTACTCTTCCAGCACCAGCACACCCGCGCCCTCGCCCATGACGAAGCCGTCCCGGTCCTTGTCGTAGGGGCGCGAGCCCTTCTCGGGCGTGGCGTTGAAGTTGGTGGACAAGGCGCGGCAGGCGATGAAGCCCGCGATGCCGAGCTTGCAGACCGCAGCCTCGGCTCCGCCCGCCACCATGACGTCGGCGTCGCCGTACTTGATCAGGCGGGCGGCGTCGCCGATGGCGTGGGCGCCGGTGGCGCAGGCGGTGACCACGGCGTGGTTCGGACCCTGGTAGCCGTAGCGGATCGAGACGTGGCCCGAGGCCAGGTTGATCAGCGCCGACGGGATGAAGAACGGGCTCACCCGGCGCGGGCCCTTGGCCTCCAGCTCCAGGGTGGTCTCGGCGATCTTGTTCAGGCCGCCGATGCCGGAGCCCAGGATCACGCCGGTGCGCAGCTTCTCCTCGTCGGACGGCAGGGTCCAGCCCGCATCCCGCACCGCCTCGTCTGCAGCGGCGATGGCGTAGAGGATGAAGTCGTCGATCTTGCGCTGTTCCTTGGGCGCCAAGACCTTATCGGGATCGAAGGAGCCCGCGATGTCGGGGCCTCCACCGCCGCGGCCATCCACGCGTGGAACCTCGCAGGCGATCTGACAGGCGTAGCCCTCAGGGTCGAAGGCGGTGATCCGGTTGGCGCCGGAGCGCCCGGCCAGGATCGCCTTCCAGCTGATCTCCGTACCCCAGCCCAGCGGGGTGACAAGTCCGATCCCGGTGATGACGACGCGACGCATGCGATCCGTTGAGCTTAGGCCCCGCCCCGCCCCGCGC
>CALMGB010000242.1 GCA_937863535.1 uncultured Caulobacteraceae bacterium | reverse complement strand
CGCCGCTGGTGGTGCCGCCGGAATACGCCCTCCGTCCCCCCACCCCCGGCGAGCCCCGGCCTCAGGAGCTGCAGCCGGAGAGCCAGGCGCGCCTCGCCCTGATCGGCGAGCGGGAGAGCGCCCAGCGTAGCCAGGGCGAGACCCTGCTCGTGAACCGCGCCGGCGCCGAGAAGGCCGATCCCCTGATCCGCTACGTGGTGGACGACCAGTACGGCGACATCTCCCACAAGGAGAAGTCCTTCGCCGACCGGGTCATGTTCTGGCGCAAGGGCCAGCCCCAGGACGCCCAGGTGAGCGCGGAGGCCGACGCCGCCAACACGCCCAACCCGGTCGACCCCGCCGTAGTGCAGAAGACGGTGGCCTCGCTTACCGGCGACAAGCCCGTGGTGATCCAGCGCGCGCCCGCCAAGCGCCACTTCAAGCTGCCGGGGCTGTAGCACGGGCTGAGATTAAGGCCGAGTGGTACAAGGTCGACAACTACTATACCTCGATGGCGCAGATGATGGCTGACCAGGGCCATCCGGAACGCCGTCCTATTCCTTCATGCCCTGATGTTCCGCTTCTTGGCGCAGAAGCGGTTCTTCAAGGTCCCGCTGACCCTTGGGATGCCGGCGCCGTACATGTACGACCTGCTCTCGCTGCTCTTCGTAGGCGCCGCGGTCCCCGGCTGTAGCGATCTCAGCGGTATCCGGCGCAGGTCCCCGCTGGTCACCCTATCGCCACGCGACTTCATCCTGATCGGGAGCCTGGGTTTGTATGGCGTAAGGCTGTCCATGTGGATCGCCATACTGCGCAAGAACCGGATCCCGCAAACCGCAGAATGGCTCGCCGCCATCCTGCCGCTCGTCGGCACCCTGATTTGCTTGATCTTCTCCGGTCAGATGGTGCGCGCCTATGCTGGGGATCATGGCTATTACCGGTGCGCCGACCAGCACGATCAGGGCACGCTCTATGTCTACGCCGCCCCCGCCTGCCCGTCCCCGGCTCAGCCGCCCGGCTCCACCAGATCATAGGGCACCGTGCGCCGGTCATTTAGCGGCACCCGCAGCGCCCGGTCGAGCGGCGGGAAGGCGCGCTGGGGGCAGTCGTCGCGCTCGCAGATGCGGCAGCTGATCCCGATCCGCGCCGCCGGCCCCTCCAGGTCCAGCCCCGCGGCATAGACAACCGCGCCCGCATGCTGGATCTCACAGCCCAGCCCCAGGGCATAGCGCCGGTCGGGGGTGAGATAATCGCCGGACCGCTTCACCTCGCTCCTCGCCATGCAGAGGTATCGCACCTTGTCCGGCGTCTCGGCCACCTGGGTCAGGATGTCGCCGGGCCGGCCGAACGCCTCGTGCACGTTCCAGAGCGGACACGCTCCGCCGAAGCGGGCGAACTGCAGCCGTGTGGCGCTGTGGCGCTTGGTGATGTTGCCGGCCATGTCGATGCGAACGAAGTAGAAGGGCACCCCCTTCATCCCGGGCCGCTGCAGGGTGCTCAGGCGATGGCACACCTGCTCGAAGCTGGCGCCGAAGCGGCCCTGTAGCCGCTCCACGTCGTGGTGCATCTCGCCCGCCGCTTCCAGCAAGACGCGGTAGGGCAGGATCAGAGCGCCCGCCGCATAGTTGCCGAGCCCGATGCGGCAGACGTCCCGGGCGGCGGGGCTGCGGAAGCGGGCGCGCTCCAGCTCCTGCTCGATCAGCTCGCGGAATTCCAGCAGGGCCAGCTGGTGGGCGAGCTGGAAGGTGCGGGTCGGCGTCGGCTGGGCGCCGTCCACATAAAGCCGCCGCGCCGTTGGATCGAAGCGCCGCAACGCCGCGCCTGGCTCCGAGGTCCGCACGACGGTGACTGCGTGCAACGCCAGCAGCGCCTGAACCAAGGCCGCCTCCGGCGTCTGCGCCTTGCCGATCAGGATGTGGGAGGCCAGCGCCTCGGCCGCGGTGTCCAGCTCGTCGAGGTAGTTGTCCTTGTAGTGGAAGAAGTCGCGCACCTCCTCGTAGGGGAGGCTGGCGCTGACCGCAGCCGTCTCGTCGAGGGATACGGTCTCGTCCATGGCCTTGAACCGTTCGTCCAGGCGGCGGAAGGCGCGGTGGAGCGACAGGAACTGACGCGCGAGGGCGGGCGTGGCGCTGGCCGCCTGCTTGATCTCGGCGGCCGAGGGCGGGTCGCCATAGGCGGCCGCATCCACCGTGGCCTCCCGCAGGTCGGCCGCCAGCCGCCCCTCGTCGCCCACGTCGAAGACGCCGGCGTCGACCTGGAAGACTTGGGTGAGTGCGATGAGGACACGCGCGGTCACCGGCCGCTGGTTGGTCTCGATCTGGGAGAGATAGCTCGGCGACAGGCCCAGCCGGCTGGCGCAACCGTCCAGGGTCCAGCCGCGCCCTTCCCTCAGACGCCGCAGCCTGGCGCCGACAAACAACTTCTCCGCCATCGCAGTTTTGCAATCTCGAACTTAGCGTGGCGTAGCTGTATGCAAATTCACACGTTTTGCGAAGCGCCACCGGTCGTTTGCCGTTAGGTCAATGTACAGGCCGCTTTCCAGCGTCAGGCGAACCGCGCGTGCAGCATATCCTCGATGAACTCGCCCACCGGCGTGAGCAGGCCCGCCAGGGCGGCGGCGAGCGCCGCGTCGCGTCTCAGCACGCCAAAGGCAAGCTAACGGCACGTGAGCGGATCGACCTGCTGCTGGACGAGGGCTCCTTCGAGGAGTTCGACATGTTCGTCGAGCACCGCGCCACCGAGTTCGGCATGGCCGACAACCGCATCCCCGGCGACGGCGTGGTCACCGGCTGGGGCGCGGTGAACGGGCGGCTCGTCTTCGTCTTCTCCAAGGACTTCACCGTCTTCGGCGGCAGCCTGTCCGGCGCCCACGCCAAGAAGATCCTCAAGGTGATGGACCAGGCCCAGAAGCTTGGCGCACCAGTGATCGGTATGTACGACGCGGGAGGCGCGCGGATCCAGGAAGGCGTTGAGTCGCTAGCGGGTTACGCGGACATCTTCCTGCAGAACGTGATGGCGTCTGGCGTCATACCGCAGATCAGCGTGATCATGGGGCCGTGCGCTGGAGGCGATGTCTACAGCCCGGCCATGACCGACTTCATCTTCATGGTGAAGGACACGAGCTACATGTTCGTCACTGGCCCGGATGTCGTGAAGACCGTCACCAACGAGGTGGTCACCGCCGAGGAGCTGGGCGGAGCCCGGGTGCATGCAGGCAAGTCCGGCGTGGCCGACGGCGCCTTCGAAAACGACCTGGAGGCGCTGACCCAGGTCCGCCGTCTGATCGACTTCCTGCCGCTCTCCAACCGTGAGAAACCGCCGTACCGCCGGAGCTACGACGAGGCGGACCGGGCGGAGCCCTCGCTGGACACGCTGGTTCCGGCCAACCCGAACAAGCCCTACGACATGAAGGAGCTGATCTTCAAGGTCGTGGACGAGGCGGATTTCTTCGAAATTTCACCAGACTACGCCAAGAACATCGTGATCGGCTTCGGCCGCATGGACGGCGATACGGTCGGCTTCGTAGCCAACCAGCCCCTGTCGCTGGCGGGCGTCCTGGACATCGACAGCTCTCGCAAAGCGGCGCGGTTCGTGCGCTTCTGCGACGCCTTCGACATCCCCATCGTCACCTTCGTGGACGTGCCGGGCTTCATGCCAGGTACGCGACAGGAGTACGGCGGCCTGATCAAGCACGGCGCCAAGCTGCTGTTCGCCTATGCCGAGGCTACGGTGCCCAAGATCACCCTGATCACCCGCAAGGCCTACGGGGGCGCCTATGACGTGATGAGCTCCAAGCACCTGCGGGGCGACTTCAACTACGCATGGCCTACCGCGGAGATCGCGGTGATGGGCGCCAAGGGGGCGGTGGAGATCATCTTCCGCGCCGAGGCTAAGGACCCGGACAAGCTCGCTGAGCGGGAAGCGGAGTACAAGGCGCGCTTCGCCAACCCCTTCGTGGCGGCCCAGCTCGGCTACATCGACGACGTCATCATGCCTCACAGCACCCGCCGACGGATCGTACGTGCGCTGAAGAGCCTGAAGGGCAAGTCGCTGAGCAACCCCGCCAAGAAGCACGACAACATCCCGTTGTGAGCATGTTCAGCAAAATCCTGATCGCGAACCGCGGCGAAATCGCGGTACGAATCATCAAAACCTGCCGCCGACTTCGTATAAAAACGGTCGTAGTTTACTCCGAAGCTGACGCCGACAGCCTCGCCGTGGAGATGGCCGACGAAAGCGTCTTCCTGGGCCCGCCACCGGCAAACCAGTCCTACCTGTTGGCCGACAAGATCATCCAAGCCTGCCGCGACACGGGCGCAGAGGCCATACATCCCGGCTTCGGCTTTCTGTCGGAAAAGGCTGAATTTGCTCAGCAATGCGTCGATGCAGGGATCGTCTTCATCGGCCCCAACGCCCACGCCATCGCCGCCATGGGCGACAAGATCGAGTCCAAGAAGTTCGCCCAGAAGGCCGGCGTCTCCTGCGTGCCCGGCCATATCGGCGAGATCGACGACACCGCCCATGCCATCCGCATCTCCGAGGAGATCGGCTATCCGGTGATGATCAAGGCTTCGGCCGGCGGCGGCGGCAAGGGCATACGCGTCGCCTGGACCCGCGCCGACGTGGAGGAAGGCTTTCCCGCCGTGAAGGCGGAGGCCAAAGGCGCCTTCGGGGACGATCGCATCTTCATCGAGAAGTTCATCACCTCGCCCCGTCACATCGAGATCCAGGTGCTGGGCGACAGGCACGGTCACGTGGTGCACCTGTTCGAGCGCGAGTGCTCGATCCAGCGCCGTAACCAGAAGGTCATCGAGGAGGCGCCCTCCCCACTCCTGGATCCCGAGACCCGCGCCGCCATGGGCGCCCAGGCAGTGGCCCTGGCGAAGGCTGTCGACTACGACTCCGCCGGCACGGTGGAGTTCGTCGCGGGCCAGGACAAATCGTTCTATTTCTTGGAGATGAATACCCGTCTTCAGGTGGAGCATCCGGTCACCGAGCTGATCACTGGCCTCGACCTGGTGGAGCAGATGATCCGCAGCGCCGCAGGCCTGCCGATGGACTTCACCCAGGAAGACCTCAAGATCAATGGCTGGGCGATCGAGAGCCGGCTCTATGCCGAGGATCCTTACCGCAGCTTTCTGCCCTCCATTGGTCGGCTGGTGCGCTACCAGCCGCCGGCGGAGGGCGCGCACGGTCTGTACCAGGTCCGCAACGACTCAGGCGTCCGCGAGGGCGACGAGATCTCGATGTTCTACGACCCCATGATCGCCAAGCTCTGCACCCACGGCGCAACGCGGGTCGACGCGGTGAACGGCATGGCTCGGGCTTTGGAGGACCTGGAGATCGAGGGACTCGGCCACAACGCGCCCTTCCTCTCGGCGGTCATGGACCAGCCGCGGTTCCGCTCCGGCGTGCTGTCGACCAACTACATCAAGGACGAGTTCCCCGACGGCTTCGGCGGCCTTAAGGCCGCTGCGGACCAGCTCGACCTCATGACGGCCGCCGCTTGCTGGATGCACAGGCTGCAGATCACGCGTGCACGCGGCGACGGCCGGCTTTTCGCTGCGTCCGAGCGCGACGCATTCGTGGTCTTCATCGGCGAGCACAAGCGGGCGGTGAAGCTGAGCGGGGAGGGCCGAGCGCTTAATGTCGAGCTGCCTGGCGAAGGCCGCAGTCTCGGCCTGCAAGACGTGGATTGGCGCCCGGGCCGCAAGCTGTTCAAGGGTGTTCTCGATGGGCGAGCCTTCAGCCTGGAGGTGGCGGCGGCGCCCGAAGGCTTCCTGGCCCGTCACCGGGCCGCTCGGGCGCGGGTGCTGGTGCTGACGCCACAATCAGCCGACCTGCACGAGCGGTTGCCGAAGAAGGTGGCCGTGGACACCTCCAAGTTGATCGTCTCGCCCATGCCGGGCTTGGTGGTCAGCCTGAACGTGGAGGTCGGGCGCGAGGTCAAGGCCGGCGAGGCGGTGGCCGTGATAGAGGCCATGAAGATGCAGAACCTGATCAAGGCCGAATGCGACGGCGTGGTGAAGGCCGTGGGCGTCAAGGCCGGCGACAGTGTGGCGGCGGACGAGGTGCTGATCGAGTTCGCGTGATTGCGACGCCTCGTCCTTCGACAGGCTGGGGGCATAAGGCGATCTCAACCGCGGCGCGGTTTAAGAGGCCTGAGACACCACGGTCCGCCTCATCCTGAACTTGTCAAAGGGTGAGGCGGCGCCACAACGGAACCCACTCCATGATCCTCGACTCTTCCATTTCGGCCATCGTCACTGGCGGCGCGTCAGGCCTCGGCGAGGGCACGGCGCGGGCGCTGGCCGCCTACGGGGTGAAGGTCGCGCTGTTCGACATGAACGCCGAGCGCGGCGAGGCCGTGGCCCGAGAGATCGGCGGCGTGTTCTGCAAGGTGAACGTGACCTCCGACGTCGATGTGGACGCAGGCCTCGCCAAGTCGCGCGCCGCACATGGACAGGAGCGGATACTAGTTAACTGCGCCGGCATCGCCACCGGCGCCAAGACAGTGGGCCGCAAAAAGGACACCGGCGAGATCACCCCCTTCCCACAGGAGGTGTTCGAGCGCACCGTGGGCATCAACCTGTTTGGCACCTTCCGCTGCCTAGCGAAGTCGGCGGCCGGCATGGTGACGCTGGACCCGCTGGCGGACGGCGAGCGCGGCGCGATCATCAACACCGCCTCCATCGCCGCCGAGGACGGCCAGATCGGCCAGGCGGCCTATTCGGCCTCCAAAGGCGGCGTGCTGGCGATGATGCTGCCGATCGCGCGTGACCTGATGAACGACGGCGTCCGGGTGAACACCATCCTGCCCGGCATCTTCCAGACGCCAATGATGGCTTCCATGCCCCAGAACGTACAGGACAGCCTGGCCGCCGGCATCCCCTTCCCCAAGCGGCTGGGAACGGCGGCCGACTATGCTCGCACCGCCATCGACATTATCGAGAACGTCTACCTGAACGCCGCGACCATCCGCCTGGACGGCGCCATCCGGCTCGCGCCGCGGTGATCGGGGACGCGCTTGGGAAGCAGTGCCGGGTCATCAGCGTAAAACCGCCGGGGGCTTCGCCGGTGCGGCGGCGGCGATCCGACGCGGCGGAGGCTGGAGCGGAACTCCGGCAAATACCGGCGCAAGGAGCGGGGCGATGAAGAATGCGCCGTGAACCGACAGGTGATTGTCGTCATAATAGAGTGGCCGGCCGTCCTGGGTCAGGCGACATCGTAGCGGCCCGCAAAGCCGCGCGGCGGGGTCGATCTCAATGAGCCTGTAGCGCGCCGCAAGCCGCGCCAGGGTGGGGCGAACGAAGCGTTGCCGAGCCTCGTAAGCCTGGCGGGTGAGTGCGAGATTTAGAGCGCGGTGGAATAGCGCCGCGCGGGCGAGCGTGTCGGCCACCGGACGGCCCACCTCCGGTGTGGGGTCGACCAGGTAGACCTGCCGCCCTTCCCCTTTCAGACGCGCGATCGTGCGTTCCAAGGCGTTGGTGAATAGGGCGTGGTTGTCCCCGCTAAACGGCCTGGGCATGGCGCCCGCCTCGCGGAGCACGACGGGCGGCGTCTCGGGCTGGTTCAGATGGCCTTCAGCATAGCCGGCCCATCGGGCGGCCAGCACGATTTTGCGGATGTCGTAGCGCTCGATAAGCGCCATTGCCGCGTCGGCGAGGGGTGGGCAGAGGTTATCCTCCCGCTCATGCACCTCCACCCCGAGCAAGGGCGGGCAGCTGCCGTGGGTGATGTCGACGCCAGCGATCCCGTGCGCCCGCGCGCCCGCGTCGAAGGCGGCCATCACGGCGTCGGCATGAGAGTCTCCCCAGACCGCCAATGTCGGCGCGCGACCATCGTTCATCCCGATACGGCAGAAGCGGTCGGCGTCCAGGTCGCGGGCCGTCAGGGCGAAGCAGCTGTCGCGATAGGCGTTGTGGTCGCCTGCTCCGGCGGCGAGCAGGGCCGTGGCCGGCGCAAGCCTCTGGGGCGCTCCTTTGGACAGGGCGATGACGCTCCCGTAGATGCACACCGCCAGCCCGGCGGCCGCACAGGCGCCGAACAGGGCCGGACGGTGCGCCAGCAGCCTACGGCTACGAAAAGGGCGCTCCACGAACCACCAGGAGACCGTGGCGACCGCTAGGGCGAGCCCCACGATAACGATCCGCGACGCCAGCCCGAGTTCTCCCAGGCCGTAATAGCGGGCGAACACCAGGAGCGGCCAGTGCCAAAGGTAAAGCGAGTAGGAAATCAGCCCTAGGAAGACCAGAGGGCGTAGCCGCAGCAGCCTCGCCGTCCACGAGGGGCGCGCCGCCTCGCCGCTTCCCGACCAGATGACCAGGGCTGCGCCCAGGCACGGCGGCACAGCGTCCATCCCTGGGAAGCTCGCGGTGGATGGCATGAGCAAGACCGCGCCCAGGATCAGGGCAAGGCCGGCCGCGCCGCCGGCCTCCCGCAGCCAACGGCGGCGTGGCGCCAGAGCCGGGCCAAAAGCAAGGAGCGCTCCGGTGAGCAATTCCCAACCGCGCGACAGGGGCAGATAGAAGGCGGCCCGTTGGTCATGGGCGACCTGCCACAGACCGAAGGTAAAGGACGCCACCCACAGCGTCGCGATGAGGCAAACTAGGGGCGCTCGCTGCCCCTTGGCCAACCTCGCCACAGCCCAGAGGGCCAGGGGAAAGGCCAGGTAGAACTGTTCCTCCACCGCGAGCGACCAGGTGTGCAGCAGGGGCGAGACCGTGGCGCCGATGTCGAAATAACCCATGTGGCGGAAGAAGAAGATGTTTGAGACGGAAAGCACCGTCGCCACGGCGCTTTCTCCAAACAGCTTCAGGTCGTCCGGAAGCAGCATCGCTGCGCCCAAGGCGGCGCCTGCGATCAGGGCGAACAAGGCGGGCAGGATGCGCCGGGCGCGTCGCTCGTAGAAGGCCAGCAAGCTGAAACGACCGTTCAGCAGGTCGCCATGCAGGTTGACGGTGATCAGATAGCCGGAGATGACGAAAAAGACGTCCACGCCGACAAAGCCCCCTGGCAGGGCAGTGAATCCGGCGTGAAACAGCACCACCGCGCCGACCGCAATGGCGCGCAGACCATCGATGTCCTGTCGGTACTTGGCCAAGTGCCACCCCACTTCCGCGTGCAGAACTGAAACGAACGCATCTTCAGCATGTGCAAACGTGCAAGCTTTGCGCCGCCCGAACACGGATCAAGGACATAGGCTGATCCGCCCTTGCCGCGCTAAGACGCTCCCGCAGACTGTGAAGACCGACGATGGCTGAACCCCAAACTGCTTCCGAGACCGAAGCGCCGGATATTTCCCCACTGGCTGCGGCCGCCGAGCTGGAGCGGTTGGCGCGCGAGATCGCCGAGCAGGACCGGCTATATTACATCCAGGATACGCCGGCGTTGGACGATGCCGCCTACGACGCCCTCAAGCGCCGCAACGCCGATCTGGAAGCGCGCTTTCCCAATCTCGTACGCCCGGACTCGCCTTCCACGAGGGTCGGTTTCCAGCCTTCCGCCAGCTTCGCGGCCGTGCACCACGGCGTCCCGATGCTGTCGCTGGACAACGCCTTCAACGCGGCGGAGGTGGCGGACTTTGTCGCCCGCATCCGCCGCTTCCTCAAGCTCGACCTGGGCGAGCCTCTGGCCTTCACCGTGGAGCCCAAGATTGACGGCCTGTCGGCCAACCTTCGCTACGAACACGGTCGTCTCGTCCAGGGAGCTACCCGCGGCGACGGCCGTACCGGCGAGGACGTCACCGTCAACCTGCGCACCCTGGCCGACATCCCGGAGCGTCTGCAGGGGACAGGCTGGCCGGAGCTGATCGAAGTCCGCGGCGAGGTCTATATCGGCCACGACGCTTTCAGCGCCATGAACACGGCGGCGAAGGCGACGGGCGGGCGCACCTACGCCAACCCGCGCAACGCCGCCTCGGGCTCGCTGCGCCAGATCGATGCTGCGATCACGGCCGCACGCCCGCTGCGCTTCTTCGCCTATGCGTGGGGCGAGACCAGCGCGCCATTCGGCGCCAGCCAGTGGGAAGCGCTGCAGCGCCTGCGAGACTGGGGCTTCCAGGTCAGCGGATTGTCGGAGCGGGTCGAGGGTGAGGCGGCGCTGGAGGGGCAGTATCGCCGCTTCGAGGACCAGCGCCCACGTCTGGGCTTCGACATTGACGGGGTGGTCTATAAGCTTGATCGGCTGGACTGGCAGGTGCGACTGGGCTTCGCCGGCCGCATCCCCCGATGGGCCATCGCTCACAAGTTCGCGCCGGAACAGGCGCGCACTTTAGTCAACGACATCGAGATCCAGGTGGGCCGGACCGGCGCCCTGACGCCCGTGGCCAAGCTCGCGCCCATCAATGTCGGAGGCGTCGTGGTGCAGAACGCCACCTTGCACAACGCCGATGAAATCGCGCGCAAGGACATCCGCGTAGGCGACACGGTGATTATCCAGCGCGCTGGCGACGTGATCCCTCAGGTGGTGGAGGTAGTGCTGGACGCTCGTCCCTCCCCCGAGCCGCCGCCCTTCGCCTTTCCGGACACCTGTCCCTGCCCGCTGCAGACGCCCGTCACCCGCGAGACCACTAGCGGCGGCGTGGGGACGGTGGTCCGGCGGTGCACGGGGGAGATGGCGTGCCCGTTCCAGCGGCTGGAACATCTGAAGCTGTTCGTCTCGCGCAAGGCCTTCGACATCGAGGGTCTGGGCGAACGCCAACTGGCCGCCTTCTACGACGATGGCCTGGTGCGCGAGCCCGCCGACATCTTCAGGCTGGCGCGCAACGAGGCGGTGCTGCAGGTGATGCAGGCGCGCGAGGGCTACGGCGAGACATCCATCCGCAATCTGGTCGCCGCCATAGAGGCGCGGCGCACCATAGCCCTGGCCCGCTTTATCTTCGCGCTGGGCGTCCGTCACGTCGGCGAGACGACGGCGGTGACCCTGGCGCGCGGCTACGGCTCGGCGACGATCTTCCTCGCCGCCATGGACCAATTAGCCGCCGGCGACGCTGCCGCGGCCGAGGAGCTGGACGCGATGGACCAGGTCGGCGAAGCCGTGGTCGAGGCCGCCCGCGCCTACTTCGCCGAAGAGCACAACCGCACTCGCGTCGCCAACCTTTTCGCTCAACTGACCATCGAGGACGCGGAGGCGCCCAAGTCCGACACCGCCGTCGCCGGCAAGACAGTGGTGTTTACAGGCGCGCTGGAGACCCTCACCCGCGACGAGGCCAAGGCGCAAGCCGAACGGCTGGGCGCCAAGGTGGCGGGCTCGGTGTCGAAGAAGACTGACATCGTGGTAGCCGGCCCGGGTGCCGGATCGAAGCTGAAGCAGGCGCAGGCGCTCGGTCTGCAGGTGATGAGCGAGGGGGAGTGGCTGACCCTCGCCGCAGGCGGCTTTCCCCCCAGCCCGAGTAGGCTCACCTGAACGGAAGCACCGCTTTAACGTTATTGCGGCAGTAGGAAGTGGGAGCCGCCAAGTGTTGAAGCCTACGTTGATCGCCGCCATAAGCCTGTCCACCATAGGCGTCGCCATGGCCTCGCCGGCCGACGGGCTCTGGAGTTCGCCGACCAACCATGGCCAAGTCCAGATCTATGGTTGCGGAGCCGCCATCTGCGGCCGCGTCACGGACGGCGATGACCTCGGTGCAAATCCTGATCTACGCGATCTGAAGAATAAAAATGCCGCCCAACATAGCCGCCGCATCAAGGGCGCGGTGATCATGACGGGCTTTCACGGAGGTCCAACCGAGTGGACGGGAGGTCAAGTCTACGATCCCGAGAGCGGCAACACCTACCATGGGACGTTGACGCTGGTGGACGCCAACACCCTCCACTTAAAGGGTTGCATCATCGGCCCGCTCTGTCGGACCCAGACTTGGACCCGCGCCCGCTGACGGATGGGAATGGCGCCAATCCCTGATCGGCGCCGCGAGGCCATCAAAGCAAAAGCTTCACAGCGGCAAACAGGCCATTTCCAGCCATTGCTTTACCTCAGTCTCCACCAACGGGCCGATCTTCTCTAGCACCTGGGCGTGATAGTTATCCACCCAGCTGCGCTCAGCGACGTCAAGCATGTCCGCCTTGATCAGGCGGCGGTCGATCGGGACGAGGGTCAGGGTCTCGAATCTCAGCATCGGCCGCTCGCCACCTTCGACGTCGGCCGGTGAAGTGACCACCTGTAGCGTCTCGATCCGGATACCATAAGCGCCGGTCTTATAGTAGCCCGGCTCGTTGGACAGGATCATGCCAGGCTGAAGCGCTATGGTGTTGGGCGCCTTGGCGATCCTCTGTGGCCCCTCATGCACGCTAAGATAGCTCCCAACCCCGTGTCCGGTACCGTGGTCATAGTCGAGCCCCGCCATCCAAAGCGACTGGCGAGCCAGCACGTCAAGCGCGGAGCCCGTCGTACCGGGCGGGAAGCGGATGCGAGCCAGGGCGATGTGGCCCTTCAGCACCCGGGTGAAGCGATCGCGCATCTCCGCCGTCGGTTCGCCGATGGCCACGGTACGGGTGATGTCGGTAGTGCCGTCCTGGTACTGGGCGCCGGAATCCACCAGCAGCAGCTGGCCGGGTTCGACCCGGCGATTGGTCTTGTGGGTCGGGCGGTAATGCACGATGGCGCCGTTCGACCCCGCGCCGGCGATGGTATCGAAGCTTAGGTCCTTCAGCGCGCCCGTGGCCTCGCGGAAGCCCTCAAGCCGGGTGACCACCTCCACTTCGTCAGGCAGGCTGGTCTGGGCGTCTGTGGCCAGCCAATACAGGAAGCGGGCGAAGGCGGCGCCGTCGCGGATGTGGGCTCGGCGTGAACCTTCGACCTCCACAGCGTTCTTGCAGGCTCTGGGCAGGGCGCAAGGGTCCGCTCCGCGCACCACGGTAGCGCCCGCAGCCTGTAGGATGGCGAAGTACCAGGCGGAGGACTGGGCGGGATCGATCAGAATCCGCCGGCCTGCGAGCTCCTGCAACGCCGTCTCCAGCATCTCTGGCCGTTCCACTGTGACGGCGTTGCCGAGCCAGGCGTGCAGGTCCGGGCTGAGCTTCTGCGGATCGAGGAAAAGCCGGGCCGACCCATCGACGCGCAGGATCGCCTGGCCGAGCGGCAGCGGCGAACGGATCACGTCCCCACCTCGCAGGTTGAACAGCCAGGCGATGGAGGAGGGCGCCGTCAGCACGGCCGCCTCGGCGTCTGCCTGGCCGAGGTCCCGACCGACCCGGGTGCGCTTAGCGTCGCTGTCCTCCCCAGCGTAATCGATTGGGTGCGGCTGGACAGTAGCCTGGGGCTGGGCCGGTCGCTCGCGCCAAGCGAGGTCCACCGGATTGTCCTCGGTCGGCGTCAAGGCCGCGCCCACCTTCTCCGCCGCCACCTTCAGGCGGTCGAGCTGATCGGCACTGTGCAGGCGCGGATCGTAGCCGATCACCTGTCCCGCCCGGACGACGGTTTCGAGGTAGGCGGGCACGCCGCCCTCCACCAGATCGCGCCGTTCGAAAAGCTCCGCATCGGTCTGGGCGGCCAGCTGCAGCGTGTAGCGACCATCGCTGAATACGGCCGCCCGGTCTCCCATCACCACCGCCGCGCCGGCCGAACCGGTAAAGCCTGTGGCCCAGGCCAGCCGCTCGTTGGCGTCAGGCAGGTATTCGTTCTGGTGCTCGTCCTCGTGAGGAATGACGAAGCCGTCCAGACCCTGTGCCGCCATCTGTTCACGGATTAGGGGCAGGTGCTTGGGCCCGAATGAGGGGTCGGCGGCGTCGTCGAAGGTCTGGCGCATCAGATCAATCTAACGCCTGCACGCGCGGCGGCAATCGCGGGAGGCGCAATCGCATCTTGCGCGTTTGTGAGCTATGAGGTCCGAACGGCTCCAACAGACCCGCGCCTTATTTAGATATATCCTGGCGGCGATATATGCGCCTTTCGGCGTACTTCACATGTGCGCGCCGGACGCCTTCCTGCCGATCATGCCGCCGCAAATCCCCTACCCGCACGCGGTCGTGGTCCTTACCGGTGCCTGCGAAGTGGCGGGGGCGGTGGGGCTGCTGGTCCCGGCTACGCGAAAGGCGGCGGGCGTGGCGCTGGCGCTCTATGCCGCCTGCGTCTATCCCGCCAACATCTACCATGCTTTGGCGCACAGACACGTGCCGCCGCTTCCGGACAGCTGGTGGTACCATGGCCCCCGGCTGGCGTTCCAACCGGTGCTGATTTGGTGGGCGCTGTTTGCGGGCGAAGTGGTGGACCGGCCGTGGCGTCGTCCGCATATATGAAGGAGTGGCGTTTGAACCCGATCAGCAAATCCGCCCACCGGGCCACGGGGCTGAGTTTGGCCGCCGCCATCATGATGGCGGCGGCGACCGCGACGGCTCAGCCGCCGCTGGAGGCGCTCCCGTCCATCCTCCAGCTCCAGCTCAGCCAGCATCCCGCTTGGCGAGCCTACAAGGACGCGTCGGCTGAGCAACAGGCGGACGCCGCCCACTCCGCCTCCCAGGCGGCGCAGCTCAACGCCATGACCACGCCCGAGCGCCTTGATGCGCTGCGCCAACAACTTCAGGCGCAACAGCAAGCGTTCGAGCGTCAGGCGGCAGCGATACAGGCCTTCTACGCCGTACTGTCGCCGGACCAGCGCCGCATCTTCGACGACGTCACCCGATTACCGGCTCAACCGCCGCCGATGAGGACCACTGCTGCGACCGACCTTAGGAGCGCTCAGGTCCTGCGTCTGCCGCCAGCGGGTTCAGGCCTCACTCCTCCGGCATCCTGACAGATATTCCTGGCTGGGTGCGTTCCCTGGTCCCGCGAGTAGGCGTTCGACATCTTCCGGTTTGAGGCGACGATTGTGGGGCCTTAAACCCGCGCCGCCTCCATCCGAACAGGACGGTCGACGAGGAGTTCCGACCTTGCGCACGGTGGCTTCGTCACGGGTACCCCTCATCCAAGTAGTCAGCCATCTCGTCGGCGGCAGGTGCGGCCGTCGATCCTGAGTTCCGACGCAGCATAGCTGTGCGGCTCAGGTTGAATATCGAGTCGCCCTATGCCTCATCGGAGGGTTTGTGCGACGGGTCACTGTGTTCTGGCGTGGCGTTAGGAGACTGTCCGTCCTGGTGGAGCATGGCAAAGCTCCACCGCTTGCAATCCTATCCGACACATCGTCCTGGCGTTCCGCCCCGATCAGGTGTGCCTCCAGCCTCGTCGTACGACGGGCAAAGCACGCCCGTCGAAGCTCGCCACAAGGCCGGCGCCCTCCGTGACCTCTCCGATTACGGTGACAGGTGTTCCTTGCAACTTCGCCGCTCGAACGAAATCGTCCAACAGTGGGGGCGGCACGGTGCAGACCACTTCGTAATCATCGCCGGCGGTGGCGAGCTCTAGCCGAGCCGTAGCCGGGTCGGGCTGGCGCCTCAACCAGCCAGCTGCGCCGGAGGACAAGGGCAGGTGTTCCAAATGGAGGGTGACGTGAAGGTTACTGCCGTCGGCGATGTGGCCCGCATCGGCCAGCAGACCGTCTGAGACATCGGCCGCCGCAGTAGCGTAGCGTCGGAGTGCATTCCGCAGAGCCAGCCTCGGCATGGGCAAACGATGCCGTGCGACGAGTTTGGCCCGCTCGGCCTGCGTCAGCTTCTCCAACCGACCCTTCAAGACCTGCAAGCCCAGGCCCGCATCGCCGATCGTCCCGGAAACCACCACGATATCGCCTGCTTTCGCGCCGTTCCGCCGCACCAGGCTTCCTCCGGGCGTCCAGCCCAGCAGGGTGACGCTGGCCGTGAGCGGCCCGGCCGTGGAGACTGTGTCGCCACCCAGCAGGTGGATGCCGAACTCCGCCTGATCCTCGGCCAAGCCCGCAGCGAAACGCGTGCGCGCCTCGAAACCGATGTCCGGCGGCCACGCTATGGTGAGTAGGTAGCCGTGCGGCTCAGCCGCCTTGGCGGCGAGGTCGGACAGGTTGGCCCGGAGCAGCTTGCGCGCCACCAGATCGAGCGGCTCGCCGGCCAGGAAGTGGACGCCCGCCACCATGGCGTCCGTGGTGAGCACGAGATCGAACCCGGCGCGGCACGACAGCACCGCTACATCGTCGAGCAGGCCCAGCGCTTCACGCGAACCCTGCGTCAGGGGTCGATATAGCCGGGCGATCTGCTCGAACTCGTCAGGCTCACTGTCCTTCGGCGGACGGAGAACCGGCATCAAGCTGCGCGCAGGTCGCGAGCCACCGCATCCAGGGCGCCATTGACGAAGGCGACTTCCTTGGCGTCGACGAACGCCTTGGCCAGTTCGACATACTCGTCGATCACAACCTCCGACGGCACGTCCTTGCGGGTGTTGAGCTCGAAGGCGCCACAGCGCAGGACCGCTCGCACGGTGGCGTCGAGCCGCTCCAGCTTCCAGTTGGCGGCCAAGCGCTTGCGGATGGCGGAGTCGAGCACCTCCTGGTCCGCCACCACGCCGCGCAATATCTGGCCGAAGAAGGCCTCGTCCGCATCGGCGAGCCGCTGGCCTTCCAGGTCGCGGCCGAAGCGGTGCT
Organism: uncultured Caulobacteraceae bacterium; assembly: GCA_937863535.1. GTDB lineage: Bacteria > Pseudomonadota > Alphaproteobacteria > Caulobacterales > Caulobacteraceae > CAHJWH01. Next base: position 4,755 of record CALMGB010000242.1, on the reverse strand, counting down.
CGGCGAATTCACGCACGACCGCCTCCACGCCTACCCCAGCCACCTCCATCTGGTAGAGGGCCTGAACGGCGGCGAGGCGAGCGACGGAACGGGCCTGGCGAACGGCGTGGGTGAGCGGCGGAGCGGCGGCCTTCATGCGTCCGCCTCCTCGTTCAGGCCCTCTTCGCCCAGGAACTTGGCGAAGTCGGAGGTCTCGCGGAAGTCTCGATAGACCGAGGCGTAGCGGACGTAGGCCACCTCATCGAGGCCCTTCAACGCCTTCATCACCATCTCGCCGACGACCGAGGACGGAATGTCGGTCTCGCCCCAGCTTTCCAGCTGGCGCACGATGCCGGACACCATACGGTCGGAGCGCTCCGCGTCGATGGGGCGCTTGCGGATGGCGATGGCGATGGAGCGGACCAGCTTCTCCCGGTCGAAGGGCGTGCGCCGGCCGGAACGCTTGACGATGGTCAGCTCGCGCAGTTGCACCCGCTCGAAGGTCGTGAATCGGCCACCGCACTCGGTGCAGAAACGTCGCCTACGGATTGCGGCGTTGTCCTCCGACGGGCGGCTGTCCTTCACCTGACTTTCGGCATGGCCGCAGAAGGGGCAACGCAATGGTACGAGATCCTCTACTCACTAGATGTCTGCAGCGCCACTGCCATAGGCCTCATCATGAGCTTGTCGAAAGATAAGGCGGCTCGTTAAGGTGGATACCTCGTCCTGCGACAAGCTCAGGATAAAGTGGATGAAAGGGCGGCGCGTCGGTCTCGGCGAAACTCACCCGTAGATGGGGAATCGCGCTGTCAGGTCCAGCACCTCGTCGCGCACGCGGGCCTCCACCGTCGGATCGCCCTCGCTGTCGCCGGACAGAGTGTCAACCACGGTGGCGATGAGCTCGCCTATCCGCTTAAACTCCGCTCGGCCAAATCCCCGCGTGGTGGCCGCCGGTGAGCCGAGGCGAATACCCGAAGTGACGGTGAAAGGCGCGGTGTCGAAGGGGACGCCGTTCTTGTTGCAGGTGATGTTGGCCCGCTCCAGCGCCACCTCGGCGGCGCGGCCGGTGGCGTTCTTGGGGCGCAGGTCCACCAGCATCAGGTGACTGTCGGTACCCCCGGAAACGATGTCGAGCCCCGCGTCCTTCAGGGTGGCGGCCAGAACTCGCGCGTTGTCGACCACAGCCTGGGCGTAGGTCTTGAATTCTGGCTTCAGCGCCTCGCCGAAAGCGACTGCCTTGGCGGCGATGACGTGCATGAGCGGGCCGCCCTGCAGGCCAGGGAAGACGGCGGAGTTGATCTTCTTGCCGAGCGCCTCGTCATTGGAGAGAATCATGCCGCCCCGCGGGCCGCGCAGGGTCTTGTGGGTGGTGGTGGTGCATATGTGGGCGTGGGGAATCGGGCTTGGGTAAACGCCCACCGCGATCAGGCCGGCATAGTGGGCCATGTCGACCATCAAGTAGGCCCCTACCGAATCGGCGATCTCGCGGAAGCGCTTGAAGTCGATGTGGCGGCTGTAGGCGGAGCCCCCCGCTATGACCAGCTTCGGCCTGGCCACAAGCACCGTATCAGCCAGCTTGTCATAGTCGATCAGATGGTCGTCCTCGCGTACGCCGTAGGTGACGGGGTGGAACCATTTGCCGGAGTAGTTGGCGGGGCTGCCGTGGGTCAGGTGGCCGCCGGCGGCGAGGTCCATGCCCACGAAGGTGTCGCCGGGCTTCATCAGCGCCAGGAATACCGCCTGGTTGGCCTGGGCGCCGGAGTGCGGCTGGACGTTGACGAAGTTGCAGCCGAACAGCTCGCGCGCCCGCGCCTGGGCCAGCCGCTCGGCCTCGTCCACGTACTCGCAGCCGCCATAGTAGCGCTTGCCGGGATAGCCCTCTGCATACTTGTTGGTCAGCACGCTTCCTTGCGCCTGCAACACCGCACGGGAGACGATGTTCTCCGAAGCGATCAGCTCGATCTGGGTCTGCTGGCGGTGCAGTTCCTCCACGATCGTATGCATCAGCGTCGGATCGGACTGCTCCAGGGCGGTCTGGAAAAAGCCGGCGTGGGTGTCGCGGCGGGCGATGGCAGGCGCGGGGGCGGTCAGCGTGTCGGACATGGGCGCAGGCCTCCTGGGAAGCAGAGAGCCCGCTTTTAGGCGTTTCGTAGGCCCGTCACAACGCAGGATGTGGGAGCCGCGGGCTCGGTGACGCCGAGATATGGCGTTATGCTGCAGTATCGTCCTTCGACAAGCTCAGGATGAGATCGATTTATGACGGAAGTGATCGGCGCCGAAAGGACGACACCACCGATTTTAGTCTTCGCGCCCGATGCACGACGTCGGCCCTCGCCTCATCCCTGAGCCCGTCGAAGGCGGAAGCGACGCAGACCCCAGCCTAGGCCGCCACACCTCCCATCCGCTTCACGTTGCACCGCGTCCACAACCCCTGCATCGCCCGGACCAGATCATCCATCATGGCGTCGGTGTGGAATGGCGTTGGCGTAAAGCGCAGCCGCTCGGTGCCCCTCGGCACCGTCGGATAGTTAATCGGCTGGACGTAGACGCCATGGTCAGCCAGCAGCAGGTCGCTGATCAGCTTGCAGTGCACCGGATCGCCGACCAGCACCGGCACGATGTGGCTGGGGTTGTCCATCACTGGCAGGCCGGCTTCGTGGAAGCGGCGTTTCAGGGTCGTGGCGCGCTCCTGATGGCGCACGCGCATCTCGCCGTGGGTCTTCAGCCAGCGCACGCTAGCCAGCGCCGCCGCGGTCAGGGCCGGCGGCAAGGAGGTCGTGAAGATGAAACCGGAAGCGTAAAGACGGATGGCGTCCACCAGATCCGCATCGCCGGCAATATAGCCGCCCATGACGCCGAAAGCCTTGCCGAGCGTGCCCTCGACGATGTCGATGTCAGCCATGACGCCGTCGCGCTCGGCGACGCCTGCCCCCCGGTCGCCGTACATGCCCACCGCATGCACCTCGTCGAGGTAGGTCATGGCGCCGTAGCGCTTGGCCAGCGCAACCGTCCCGGCCAAGTCGGCGATGTCGCCGTCCATGGAGTAGACGCTCTCAAACGCCACCAGCTTGGGCGCGTCGGCCGGAGCGGCCTTCAGCAACGCCTCCAGGTGCTCCAGGTCGTTGTGGTGGAAGACATGGCGCAGCCCCCCACCGTTGCGGATGCCTGCAATCATGGAGGCGTGGTTCTGGGCGTCGGAGAAGATGATCAGGCCGGGCAGGATCTTATAGAGAGTCGACAGCGCCGCCTCGTTGGCCACGTAGCCCGAGGTGAACAGCAATGCCCGCGTCTTGCCGTGCAGATCAGCCAGCTCACGCTCCAGCTCCACATGGAAGTGGGTGGTGCCGGAAATGTTTCGCGTGCCGCCCGAGCCCGAACCGCAGGTGGCGATGGCGTCCTGCATGGCCGCCAGCACCATGGGGTTCTGGCCCTGGCCCAGATAGTCGTTGGAGCACCAGACTACGACCTCACGCTCAGCACCGTCATCGCAGGTCCAGGTGGCGCGGGGAAAGTCGCCGCAACGGCGCTTCACGTCGGTGAACACGCGGTAGCGCCCCTCTGATCGGACTTGGTCCACCGCGGCGCGGAAAGCGGATCTGTAGCCCTCAGGAGTCATGTCGGCCTTCTACGCCTCGCGTCCGGCCGCCGACAAGCGACCAAGAAGCGATTATCGCCGTTCTACGCCACCGGGTTCTTAAGGTTCCAACCGCCTCGCCTGATCACCATCATAGAGCGGGCATTCAGTCAGGCGGCAGGCTTCCTGAAACGGAAGACGAACTGGTCGGTGCGGCCACGGATCGAAGGATCGAACACCACCGCCGTATGGGGATCGACCGGGTTGGCGACCACTGACGTGGCCCCGTCGAACCGCAAGCCCGCCTGCTCGACTTCGGCCCGAGTGAAGGCGGGTTCGATCCGGTGCAAGGTGCTGGCCTGGCCGGCTCCGGCGCCCGTTGCGGCCACATGGTCCTCGACCAGATAAACGCCGCCGGGCTTCAGCGCGGCGAACACCGCCTTGTCCACGCCCAGCGCCGTGCCGGGCGGAACGTGGTCGTTGTGCAGGTCGTGATAGTTCTGGGAGGTCCACACCACGTCGACGGGACCCTGGTCGGAAATGGCGCCCAGCCCCTCAACCACCACGGTGACGTTGGCGTAGCCGGGTTCGGCCGACAGGGCGCGCTCGGCGGTCACCGCCTCCGGCTTCATCTGGGCGAGCTGGCTCGGGATGACGGCGAAGACCTTGCCGGTCGGCCCCACCGCCGCCGAGAGCAGCCGGGTATAGTAGCCGCCACCTGGGATAAGCTCGATCACCGTGTCGCCCGGCTTCACGCCGGCGAAGGCCATCACCTCGCGGGGATGCCGATGAACGTCGCCAGCCACATCCGCAGGCGGGCGGCTTCCCGCCACCGTGGTCGTCTGGGCGAGCGCGGCTCCGCCCGCAGCACCGACGATCGCTACAAGCGTCGCGGCAGACAACATCACCTTGCGCATTGAAACTCCCCACCCGGTTTCGGTGATGCTAGCGCGTTTGCCGTGGCTTGTCGCGGGGTCGGCGATGGGCTTCAACCGCGGAGCCCGCCGTCCGGAGAGCCCAGGCCATGACCCGCGCCCCCATTGCGCCCTATCCGGCGCTGCGCCTGCGCCGGCTGCGCCAGGCCGACTGGGTGCGCCGGCTGGTGCGCGAGAGCACGCTGACGCCGGCCGACCTGATCTGGTCGATCGTCGTGCACGACGGTCCCGAGGCCGAGGTTCCCGTCGCCTCCATGCCCGAGGCGC